>JBCCDA010000062.1:0-26020 GCA_039033215.1 Pseudomonadota bacterium
ACCGCAACGCCGTACATGAAACCGCCTGTGTCGAGCGTGCCGCCTGCCGATGCGTTCCAGTACGGAAAGCCCCTACCATTGTCGTTCAGTATCCCAAAACCGCCCTCGCCAGACGAGCTTGGGAAGTAGAAGAAGCCCAGAAGCGTTCCGTTGGAGTACGACGGCAGGGCCGCCGTTGCCCACTCGAGGTCAGCTTCCGCGCGGTTCGTCGTGATCTCGAAATCGACGTCGATGAAACCCTCAACGCCCTCGAAGATGGACCAGAGCTGCGTTTGCTCGTACGCGTTGACGCCGGTCGCGGTGTACGTCGTCGACCCGGCCGTATACTGATCGCCCCATCTCGCAAAGTAGACGAGCACGGGATCCGCAGTGTCCAGTGACGTCAGACCCTGGATCGCGCGCACGGGTCCACTGGCCGGCCGCACTGCCGCCACTTGCACATCTATTTCGTATTCTCCGGCAAAACCCGAAGAGGGCGCCGGGTCAGAGCCCTCCTGCCAACTGCCGGCTTCGAGATAGTAGTCACCCGACACGCCCGCCGTGAACACAAGCTCCGAATTCAGTCCGACACCTCCATCATCGTTCGATGCGATCAAGGTGCTCGAACCGTCGAAGACCCGGAGATAGGGGTCGCTAAGGGCCCCCTCTGCGCCGGTGTCATGATCGACGCCTCTGAAGCCTACTCTCACGGTGTCGCCTGCTGCCAGATCCAGCCGGAACAAGTCCCGTTCGGTCACTGCATCGAGCGTCCCTTGGAACGTCTCCCCGACCGACACTGCGACTGTGGTGGAGGGTGGAGCGCCGTCTGAGAGAAGCTCACGGAAGGGGTCGAGCTGTACCTCGAGGCTACCTGGGCTCGTCTCCTTACAGGGTTGGAGAAGCCCGGCTGCACAACAAAATCCACACACTGTTCTAAGCCTTCAATCAATACTCTAAAGGACCCTGAAGAGTGTAATGAAAGCACTCTGCGGGAATTTCAAATTGCTTCAGGTCCGCTCCGCACGACCTGACCTATGTCATACTTTTGCTCAAGCTCAATTGAAATATCAATAGGTGAAATTTTGTCGCAGTCGTTTCATTTTGGGTTTACGTAGCGGCAACTGATCATATTCAGCAGGCCCTAAAAAATGGCATTTCCCGATTGGTCCTGAATGGTATCAACCGCGACCCTAATTGTTGCATATTACATCTTAAGCGTAGTCATTACTAAACTATTTGAATTTCCACAAACAATTCACTTCAATTACTCATTCTCTCAGGAAGCCAGAGAACCAGCTCAGGGACGTAAATGATGAATGTGATTACAACAAGAAACGCCATGATGAAGGGAGCGATGCCGATGAAAACATCATTAATGTTTGAATCTTTCGGACGCAGATTCTGGATCACGTAAAGATTCAGCCCAACAGGTGGCGTGATCAGGGATAGTTCCATCAAGATCGTCAAGAATATGCCAAACCACAGGGGATCGAACCCTGTGGCAATGACGATGGGCACGACGATGCCGACGGTTGTCACCATCATGGCAACGGCTTCCAGAAAGCAGCCCAGGATCACGTAAAAGAGCACCAACAACCAAATCAGCGCGTAGGGACTGAGACCGGCTTCGGTGATCGCACGCGAAGCATCCTGAGGGAGGCCAAGGATCGAGATGATGAAGTTCAGACAGAAGGCCGACACAATGATCAGCATGATCATTGAGGTAGTGCGAAAGGCGGCCGCGAAGGCCTGATGGAGCATCGGGATGGACAACTTGCGGTTCATCGCAGCGAGTACCAGGGCTGCCAGGATGCCAAGCGCCGCGGCTTCGGTCGGAGTCGCGAGGCCACCATAGATGCTGCCCATAACGACAACGAAAACGACGAAGATCGGCACTATCTGCCATAGCATTCGCAGTTTTCGCGCAAGTGGGACCTGTTCGGTCGCTACGGTTGGCGGCGCGAGAAAGACCGAGACGACGACGATCGTCAGCGACATCAACGCCGCCAGCAACAGACCTGGGACGATCGCCGCGACAAACAGCTTGCTGATCGAGAGTTCCGCAAGCGTCCCATACACGATCATCAGGATGCTGGGCGGGATGAGCACACCGAGCGTGCCGCCCGACGCAAGGGAACCATAGATCAGTCGTCGATTGTAGCCGCGCGACTCGAGCTCGGGAATCGCGATCGTACCGATGGTTGCAGCCGTCGCGACGCTGGAGCCTGACGTCGCTGCAAAAACGGTGCTGGCATAGATGTTCGTGTGAAGCAGCCCACCCGGTAGACGGTTCATCCAAACCGACAGCGCCGAATAGAGCTTGTCCGCGACACCACCGCGGATCAGGATCTCCCCCAGCATTACAAAGAGCGGGATCGCGACCAGAGTGAACGAGTTCATCTTGTCCCAGGCGATCGACCCCAGCGATGAGGACAGCAACCCATTGCTCAACAGCAGATCCGCCCCGAAAGCCAAAAGGATCAAGGCTGTCGCAACGTGTAGCCCAAGCATGAGCAGCGCAAGCAATGCGCCTACAAAGAGCAGAGCGACTTCCACTACTCGATGCCTTGCATGGGCGTGGGTTTCGTACCCTCAACCGTGCCTGACTCACCAAGCAGCTCCCCTGTCGCGGCTGAATCGTTCAACAGCAAGGATTGCATGATGTGAAGCAGCCTCAGGACAATGGCGAGCACGAAAAGACCGAACCCTAAGGCCCATATCGCCTGAGGATAATAGATCGGGGTGCGCAGGGGCGTATTCGAGAACGCCCCAAACATGTACGACTCCTCGCTGAGGCTAAAAGCCTCGAGCGCCAGCATTCCAACCACAATGCCGAGAGCAACAATAGCAATGACCGAGAGCACGCGCGCAAATCGTTTGGGCAACTTTCGGACCACCAGGTCAATCTTGATATGCGCATGCTCGTAAAAGCAATACGCCATGCCAAGCGACGCTGTAACCGCCAAAGCATAACCGCCATACTCGTCGATGCCCTGAAGTGACTGACTGAACGCCTTTCTCAGGACAACTTCAACACAGATGCCGACAGACAACAGAATTACCAACCAACCACCAACAATGCAGGCGGCATGTGAGACGGCCTTTAGGGCCGTCTCTGCTGCTGGAATTACGCGTCTCATGTCATTCGCGCGGAGCACTGGCCCGCCCACACCTCATCATTGAGCCGCGATGACTTTACCGATGGTCTCGTCAAAGCGTTCAGCGCACTCCGGAAAGGTCGGCGTACAGCTGGCTTTCCAGTTGGGGATGATCGTGCTTTGGACGATCTCGGAGAGAATATCTTTGTCTTTCTCAGAAACGTCCGTGAAGCTCATGTCGCCAGGATCGCCGCCCAATGTGCAATCTGCTGTCCCGGTAGCACAGGTGACGCCGCGTGCGTGCACATCTGGCGCCATAGCCCAGAGCTTGTCTTCGGCTTCCTTGATTTTGACCCGGATCATCTCCTGATCTTCAGCCGATAGCGTGTCCCAAAAAGTCTTGTTCGCAACCTGGATCACCTGAGCATAGCTGCCGAGTGGGAAATCGTAGAAGTGGTTGGCGATTTCGTGCCACTTGTTCTTGTACCCGTACGTGCTGCCGGTCGAGCCACAATCGACAAGCCCGCGCTGGAGAGCCTGAAAGACTTCGCCGCCTGTAAGGTTCACAGCGGTTGCGCCCAGTTGTTCCAACGTATCCGCTGCCGGTGCGCCTGAGACGCGGACTTTGCGACCCGCGAGATCGGCGATGCTGCTGACCGGTTCATTGCACCACACAATCTGGGGATTGAAGGGCCAGTGGCTGAGAAAGACACCGTCGAAACGCTCGAGTCGTTCGGTCATGGTTGGACGATAGACGTCCGAAATCTCGCGTAGTGTTTCGAAATCATAGGCGAGGCCCGGGAGGTCGACCGCTACCAAAGAAGGTTCGTCGCCACTTACGTAGGCCGCGTGAATCGTCATAATGTCGAAGGTCCCGCGCTTCAGAAAACGCAGCGCTTGATCGCCCCTCAAACCAGATTCATTCAAGGTCAGGTACTGAACCTCGATCCGACCGTTGGACTCTGCTTCGATGGCCTCCCACATCGGGCGGTCGACATCGTCGATTTGCGGTTGGTTACCAAAGGAGCCGAGGACTTTGATTGTCACCTCTGCCGCTTGGGCGGTGGCAACAGTGCACAAGGCACAAACCAATGCCATCGTCATGGGTAAAGACAGTTTTCTCATGGTCGCTCGCTCCTTCGGAGATCAGATCGCTGCGGTCCGACAGTGGCCGAGCAATCTGGGGCTTGTGTGATGTACCACTCGCACTAGCCAATGAGGCTTGCCGTTAACCATCTTGATTCTGGCAACGCGTTAAAGCCTTTTTCGCGGGTTTCGACCGCGCACTGTCAGAAGCACCATCTGTTGTTGCGCTGCAGCATCTACTCGGCAGATCATGAAGAGGGACGTAGCGAGCTCTCCGGGCCTAATGGAGCCTGTCCGAGAAATGCATCCCACCACACCTGAGACACGTCTCCGGACGGCGTGTACGGCGCACTCTTCCCGATGATGTGTTTGCCGCCTCGGGCCGGGTTCAATGAATGCTAGACGGGATATGCCGCGGGCCGCTTGTCATGAACCACGCGTCGCTTCTTCGACCATGACAAGCCAATGCACGAACCCGAGGTCAAGGGCTCTCTAACTTGTGCCTATCGATCTGCTGAGCCTATCGTGGAACATGGCTTCCGACCGTCCGTTCCTTGGCATCTTGTTGATGCTGGCGTTCTGCATGCTTGCGCCACTGGGCGACAGCTTTGCGAAACTGCTCGGCGAGACCATCGCATTGGGGATCCTGCTGTTGATCCGTTTCGGGGTACAGGCCGCAATCCTGACTCCGTTCGTTGTGCGGCGATGGAGCGACCTGAGCATGCCACGGTCGCTGATGTTGTGGACGCTGCTTCGTACACTTCTTCACATCGCTGGAATCGGAATGATGTTCAGCGCGCTACGCTACTTGCCGTTGGCAGATGCTCTGGCGATTGCGTTCGTCATGCCCTTCATCATGCTCGTGCTGGGCCACTTCTGTATGGGAGAAACCGTTGGCCCACATCGGATCACTGCCTGCGCCATTGGTTTCGTTGGGACCTTGATGGTCGTCCAACCGAATTTCATCGAGGTTGGATATCCGGCGCTCCTGCCTCTTGGCGTTGCCGTGATCTACGCGCTCTTCATGATGATAACGAGAACGATAGCCCGTGACATTGATCCGGTCCGGTTGCAGGCCATCAGCGGGATACAGGCGTTTGCTGTCCTGTTTCCAGTTGTCCTGCTCTGGACACCATCAAGTGACGGCTTCCACATCGAGATGCCGGCAAGCACTTGGGGGCTGCTTTTTGGTATCGGCGTGATCGGCACGATTGCTCACTTGTTCATGACATGGAGCCTGCGGCTTGCGCCTGCGTCGACCCTGGCTCCCATGCAATACTTGGAGATTCCGTTCGGGACAGTAATCGGGTGGCTGATCTTCTCGGACCTGCCGAACGGTCTTGCCGCGGTTGGGATCTGCGTGACCGTGCTATCCGGGCTCTACATCATTCTGCGAGAGCAGCGGCTGGCGTTGACCGCAAAGGCCAAGACCACGCTGTAGTGCCTACATTCCCCAGCAGGATCGCAAGGAAAATGCTCGTCAACGTCAGCTACCGATACATTGACGGGACGAGGCCGCACCCCGGCAGCGAGTTGGACCTGCTAGTCACGACCCGATCGCCTGGCAGCCAAGCGAACTACTCGGCAGCACGTGTTCCAGCCAGAGTTACCGACCGCCGAGCTCATCTCGGATCTTCTGCAAGGCGTCGTCAAGCTCGGTCACGCGCAGCTTCGCGTGGCTCAGCTCGTACTCAAGGCGCTTTTCCAGAGTCTTGAGTTCATCGTCCGGAAGCTTGCCGAGCTCTGCAGTGCTGATAAACGGTACAAAGACCATGGTGTCTCACCCCCTGCCCCTATGTCTCGAAACCATACATGTCCGGGGACCAAACTCAAACCTATCTGTTTCCCTCAAGCATGTCTTTCCCTGCTGTTGATTGCACCCGCGAGCACGCTCAAGCGCTCTGACGGTTGCCGAATCGCGGCCTCAAGAACGTGCCTGTAGTCAGAAACAACTCGGCTCACCCCGTCGCTGTCCATGAACGTCTCCTTGTAGGCACATGTCCCAACGATACCGGTCGCGGTCTCGATCAGCGTCAGGAGAAGCCTCGACTCATCGGCCGGAAGGACCGGCTGACCCTGTCCCGGAACGCGGAAGTCGGGACGAGACTTTGTGCCCTGAAGACGCAACGTCCGTCCGTAACCGGTGATCAGCGAAAAGCAGACGTCGGTCGGTAGGCGTACCCCTGCAGGCTCGCCCGACTTCACCCTGTCCGCCAGGTACTCGAACGGCAGCGCCTCATGGGCCTGCGAGTCTAGCACGGCCTCGCGGACCACTGCCATCGCCTGAACGAAGGTCATGTCGGCCGTGATTGAGGTTCGGATCAGGGCGTGGTTCTGGACAAGTCCAATGATCTCCCCGCTCTCGGGTAAGAACCTGTTTGCGGTCGGTGTCAGAACACAGGTGTCCCAATTGCCAGACGTCGTCGCCAGGACGATCTTGAGGCCCGTGAGCAGAGCCATGTACGGGGTGGCCTGCTCAGCCCTCGCCAACTCGCGCAGGCCGGTCACAACCTCATTCTCGATCGAGAAGCTCAACCGGCCCGTGGAGAAGCCGGCAGTGTGTTCCGCATCCGCCGACTTGGGAAAGACCGGCGATGCGCCAAGGAGTTTATCCGTCCAGAATAACAACGATCGCTTGGCGTCCGGTGACGAGCAGAACCTGCGCTGAGCTCCCACGAAGTCCGAGTACTGTCGCGTCGGGGCCGGCGGCATTGCAGCGCCCTTCCCCACGGCCGCGGCATACAACGCCGACACCTCCTCGAGAAAGAGATCCATCGACCAAGCATCGCTAACCAAATGGTGAAATGTCACCATCAGCACGGCCTCTCCTTCGCCGAAGCCGATCACCCGGATCCGAAAGAGGGGTGGTTGCGCAAGGTCGATCCTCGCCCAGACCTCGTTGGCCGCCAAATTGGCAAGAAAGTCGTCGCGTCTGGGCACGGCGATGATGCTCCAGTCCTCCAACTCGACGGGCACGACTACGGACCCTGGCTCGAGAATCCGGGCAGTGAAACCACCTTCGGCTTCGAGATACGCTGTGCGCAGGGAGTCGTGCCGGTCCACAACCGCGTTGATTGCACGATCGAGCGCCTGGATATCCAAGGGTCCGGAGATCCTGAACGCCGAGGGCACGTTGTAGACCGGCAATCCCTCGAACCTGCGCGCGCACGCCAGCATGTGTTCCTGGGAGAAGGAGAGCACGCTATCTCCGGCACCCCTCCGAGGGATCGGCGGCGTTGGGTTCGGCAGTCCGACCGCGCCCGGTTCGACGGTGATTGCATCGGCCAATTGGCTAATGGTCGGCGCGGCAAACAGCGCACGGACATCCAGATCCACCCCGAACTCGGCACGAAGCTGGAGCGACAGCCTCACGGCATCGAGCGAGTCTCCACCGAGGTCAAAGAAGTCGTCGTCCGAACTGACGTGTGCGACACCAAGTACCTCGGCCCATATCTGCGCAAGGCGCCACTCAATCCCGTGCTGCACGAAGTTCGACCCGACGTCCTGTGTTCCATCCAGCCGGGCGTTACGCATCGGACCGAGGCTCCGGGCCAGATGCAGTCGCTGAACTTTGCCCGTGGCGGTCTTGGGAATGGCGTCGAGAATTGCGACATGGCGCGGCACCTGGGCGGGTGAAAGCGCCCCGCCAAGAGCGGCAAACTTCCTGAGCTCTCCGGGCGACGTGTCGGCAAGAGGCCGGAGGACGACAGCCGCGCCGACGTCTTCGCCAAGCCGCGGATGTGGGACAGGAAAGGCGGCTGCATCAACGACATCCGGATGCTCGAGCATTGCCTCTTCGATCTTGCGCGGTGAGACCTTCTCACCACCGCGGTTGATGAACTCCTTGAGGCGTCCGACGATGAACAGGTAGCCATCCGGATCGAGGTAGCCGAGATCACCCGTTCTGAACCAACCGTCTGCGGTCCAGGTCTCGTGGTCGTTGTCAGCGCCCTCGTATCCTCGCGTGATGTTCGGACCGCGTATCACGACCTCCCCGGTCAGTCCCGGAGCTAGCGATGAGCCATCCGGATCAATGATGCGAACTTCCGGCCCGGCGGCCCGCCCGACTGATCCGAGCAGACGCCTGCCCGGCGGCATCGGGTTCGACGTGATCTGTGATGCCGCCTCAGTCATGCCGTAGGTTTCAATGACAGGCGCGCGGAACAGACGCTCGGTCTCGGTGATCCACTGCTTGGGTAGCGGAGACGCCGACGAGTGAACAAGCCGAAACGATGCGTTTGGCGCAACGCATCTTCCTTCCTCCGACTGAGCAATGATCGCCTGGAAAATTGCGGGAACCCCCATCAGCCAGGTCGGTCGAAACTCCTCAACCGCCGAGAAGAAATCGTCGATACGGAATGCGCCATAACAGATCACTGCGGCACCCACCGACACGGAGGTGATGAGGCCGGAGATCAGGCCGTATGAGTGGTGTAGCGGCAGGACGTTCAACAGCCTGTCGTCAGACGTGAGTTCTATTGCGGTGGCCATGTTTCGTGCCGAACGTCCGATGTTGATGTGCGTGAGCGGCACAGCCTTGGGACGTGAGGTGGTGCCGGAGGTCGGGAGCACCAACGCATCATGATGCGCCAAAGGCAGTGACTGCGCCGACCGTGGTCGTTGGCGGCCAGACTTGAGGACGAAACGACCGGCACCGCGACCGGACACTGGCTGGAGCTTGATGACGACAAGACCGAGTTCGGCGGCAGCGGTCTCTGCCGCGCTTCCCATCCCTGCCTCCAACACGAGCGCGGCGATACGGAAATCGGTGAAGAAATTGATCCAGTCTCGGTCGGGGGTCTGCGGGTTCAGCGGTGTGCATACCGCGCCCGATGCAACTGCCAGCAGCGCAGCCGCCAGGCAGGGGCCACCCGGCATAACCACCGCGATACGGTCGTCGGGACCCAACCCGGACGCCCTCAGATGCCCGATGGTTTCGTCGATCAGTCCCATCAGTTCATCGTAGCGGAGGGGGTCTTCGCCGGGTGCGATGAGCGCGGGCCGATCGCCGAGCTCGGTCGCGATGGCGTTCAGCCTAGAGTGCAGTGGGGGAAACTGGTCGACAGCGATAACCATGCGCAAGGTCCCCACTCGGTCATCGCCGGAGGTTGCCCCGTTTCGACGCGATCTAGCCAGACGGGTCGAACTGAGAGCGGAGCCCAGCTTTCTCGTCACAAACAGTAAGAGCCTTTGGCAAAGGAGCAACAGGGATTTCGCATGGACCGCAGCCGGTTTGCGCGGCCCCCCTAGCTGCATGTGCCGTCGTCAGCGTCGTTCGGCTTTCCTCATGCCTTTGAATCGACGGCATCTGTGCTAGCGTTTCTGGACGAGGCGACATGGTCAACATGCGAATAGACGACACCACTGAAGGGGCGCGGGCAGAACGACGCCAGTTGACCGTCATGTTCTGCGACATGACTGGGTCTACGCGACTGGCTGATAGCAACGACCCCGAGGATCTCCGTGAGATCCATATGAAATACCGCCGCATATGTGCGGACGCCATTCAGGCACATGATGGCTTCGTCGCCCAGTTTGCAGGTGACGGGGTCGTAGCCTACTTCGGGTATCCGGAGGCCGATGAATTCGCAGCCGAGAACGCTGTTCATAGCGCGATGCGCATTATCGACAGTCTGTCCGAAACGAGCGATCCGCCACTGCGGGCCCATATCGGGATCGCAACGGGGACCGTCGTTGCCGGTGAACTCCGCGCTGGCGATGTCGGAGAACAGCATTCCATCATCGGCAAGGCGCCGAACTTGGCCGACCGAATGATGAAGCTGGCGGAGTCCGAGCAGATCGTGATCGATCGGCGCACTCAGGAGTTCGTGCGTGACCACTTCGATCTGACATCTCTGGGCGACCATGCATTGAAAGGGTTTGCCGATCCTGTTCCGGCATGGGCTGTGGAGGGTGCATCGGCAGTCAGAAGCGGCTCCCAGGCGATCCAGGAGCGAACGGAGTTGCCAAAGCTGATCGGCAGGACCCAGGACTTCGATCTATTGCTTCGTTGCTGGGATGAAGCCGTGGAGGGCCAGGGCCAGGTCGTCATGATCGGTGGTGAGCCGGGGATCGGAAAGTCGCGCCTGGTGAGGCACCTGAAAGAACACGTGGCCGACGCAAGTGGTGTGGTCAGGGAGTTCTTCTTCTCCGCTCGCCAGCAATATTCCCCAATGCGGGCGGTCGTGAGCAGCGTCGAGAATGACCTTGGGATCGACGCGAGCAGCCCACCCGACGAGCGCCACCGCAGGTTTCGGCAGTATGTAGAAGACACCGCGAGCCTGAGTGACGAAGAAGTCGCGCTCTTCCAGAGTTTCTTGTCCTTGGACCCTCCCAAGCTCGATCTCCTCAGCGACAAAAGCAGGGAGGCTCGGTACAAGGCGACCCTGCGCATGCTGGAAGATCACATCGCGCGCTACTCCAGCCACGGACCCGCACTTGTTGTGTTGGAAGACGTGCACTGGAGCGACACGACAACGCTGGAGCTGGTCTCCCAGTTGGTCAAAGCGCGGATCTCCGCGCTCCCGATGCTCCTGGTCATCACCTTCAGAAGTGGGTTCGTTCCACCATGGCCCGCTGAGCACTACGTGACTTCCCTGACCCTACGGCGCCTCAGCGCCGGCGAAGCGGAAAACCTGCTCGCAGAACTGTCGCCGGAGGCGCCACTGCCCCCTCCGGTTGCCGAAAAGATCATTGCGCGCAGCGATGGCGTGCCGCTGTTTCTGGAGGAACTCTACAAAGCGACGCTCGAGTCCGCCTCGGACAGCGGGCGCGTGGCCCACCCAGGAAGACAGCCATTGCCCGACGAGTTGGGGGTCCCCGAGTCGCTGTCCGCGTCTTTGATGGCGCGCCTTGATCGCCTCGGACCGGTCAAGCGTATTGCCCAGATCGCTTCAGTTATCGGTCATCGGTTCAGCTTCGAGTTGATCCAGGAGGTCTCGCCAGTTCGTGATCGCGCCCTCGCAACTGCACTGGAACGGCTGGAGGACGCAGGGATCATCCTGTCTGAATCGGCGGGGGCGGAAAGCCGGAGCTATGGCTTCAAGCACGCGATGCTCCGCGATGCGGCCTACTCCAGCATGCTGCGAAGTGAGAGACGCGACCTCCACGCACGGATCGCGGTTACGCTCGAATCCAACCATCCGGACATCACCCTGCGCGAACCGGAACTTCTGGCGGGCCACTGCGCGCGTGGCGGGCTTGTCGAGACGGCAATCGGTTACTGCCTCAAGGCCGGTCAGCACGCCTTCCAGAACTCCGCAAACTCGGATGCGGCCCGTCATTTCACCATCGGCCTCGAGTTGCTCAAGGAGATCTCTGCCTCAGAAAGCCGCGATCTGCGGGAGGTAGAGCTTCGAGTAAAGCTGGCCCGCAGCCTGCATGCCCTGCATGGCGGAGCCAAGAGAGAGGTCGGCGAGAACTACGCGCGGGCGCGCGACCTCGCGGCAGTATCGGTGGACCGGAAGATGCGGTTCTCAATTCTGATCGGCTGCTGGATCTACGACTTCATGTCCGCGAACCTTCACGGGGCACTGAAGCTCGCCGAGGAGATGCTCGACCTCGCAGAGGAGTCGGCCAGCACGGAACTGCGAGCGGAGGCGAACCGCGTCTCCGGGATGACGAAACTCTTCACGGGCAATTTTGAAGAAGCGTACGATCATCTTTCGACTGCGCGGGCGCTCTACGATCCGGAGGAACGGCGCCGCCAAACGGCACTGAGCGGTCTCGACCCGATCATCTGCTGCGAAACATATCTGGGTTTGTCGTTGGCCTATCTGGGACGCACGCAAGAGGCCAAGGACCGAAGCGAACATGTGCTGACGTCGGCACGCAACCTCAAACATCCCTACAGTTACGTCTTCTCATTGGCGTTGAATGCACTTCTGCGAACCCATCTCGACGACGCCGAAGGGGCGGCTGTTCTGGCGGGGGAAGCGGTCGAGATGGCTCTGGAGAACGGCTTTGGGTTCTGGGCAAAACAGCAGACGCTTGTTGGCGTTTGGGCTTCGGCTGACACCAAGCCCTCGGACGCAGAGGCCGCGGAAATGCGCCGGGCTGTAGATACGTATTTGGAGGTCGGCGTCCCTCTCGAGTCCACGCGCGCGCTCACACTGCTTGCTGACATCTATCAGCGGCAGGGAAAGGCGACTGAAGCGCTTGAGCAACTCGATGCGGCGCTAGATATCTCGAAGACGACCGGGGAGGCGTTCTGCCTCGCCGAGATCCACCGACTGCGGGGCCATCTCATGTGCGTGACGCCGGGTGGCCGTCCGGAAGGTTACGCCGAGATCCAGCGTGCGCTCGCCGTCGCGGAGCGACAGAATGCGGTGTCCTGGATTGGCAAGATCGCAGCGACAGTCGCGAAGATTGCCAGCACCACAGGCGCCGAGCATGATGCCGCTCTCCACCTGCGGAAATCTTGCGAGGCGTTCGGGATCAGCGGTGACCCGGCGCCAATTGCGGAAGCCATCCGGCAACTCAACAAACATCTGCTTGAGGCAACGGAACAAGTCGACCCGTAGAGGACGTTCCGGCGTCTAGGCTGATGCGACAGGTTGGCCGTCGTCCAGCGCATCGTGGGCATCACTGGCGGATGCGAGCGCCTAGGGCTTCGAAGCATTTCGGCGCTGAGCCTTAGCATCGCCTTGGCGCAGGCTCACCATCAGCGTTCCGTCAGATCTGCACACTAGCCGGAGGCCAGCCATCTCGCGGGCGACGGGTTGCTTTGCGCCAAATCTGACAAAACGACTGGTGTTGCCGAAAGTTGGACAGTCCCAACCCCTAAGCACCGTTTTGGGTCCGAGTTGATGTCATGAAGGACTGTGCTCCCAGAGGGTCACCACATTAGCGGAAGTTTCTTGGGAATAATCTTTGGCACTCTGGCAATCGTGGTTCTCCTATAACACTACCGATAAGATCCCCTTATCAGTGTTGATTGACAACGGACGGTGGAGGTGCGCAAAAGTATCCATGAAATCAAACTCAGACGCCAACGCTCCCTTCCCGGCCCCTACCCCGCCACTCCTTCCAGCGGCGGTCCCTGCCGATCTCACGGCGGCTCTCGAGGACCTCTTTGTTCGAGGGACCCCTCCGAACACACTCCGCGCCTATGCACGTGATCTCGCCTACATCAGCGCCTGGAAACAAGCCGCATTTGCAGCACCTCTGGCGTGGCCCGAGCCGGAGAACATCGCCCTGCGGTTCGTGCTGGACCACGCCCGGGATCTCACCACTGTTCCGACAGACGACCCCGCCAGAAAGGTAGCCGAAACTCTTAACGCGGCTGGTTTGCGGCGTGGGCTCAAGGCCCCTGCCCCGGCGACGCTCGATCGTCGCATCGCGTCGTGGCGGGCCTTTCATCGCATGCGCAATCTTGCCAACCCGTTCGAGGCCCCGCTTGTCCGCGCTGCCCGTCAGAAGGCCCGCCGCGCAGTGCGCCATCGTCCCGCCAAGAAGTCCGAGAATCCGGTGACCCGGGTTGTGTTGGAGGACCTGCTGGCGACCTGCGAACAAAGCTTCCGCGGCGTTCGGGATCGGGCGTTGTTGACGCTTGCCTGGGCCTCGGGCGGGCGGCGGCGCTCGGAGCTGTCCGAGCTGATGCGTGAGGATATCGACCTATCCGAGATGAACGACCGCGGCCTGATCTGGCTCAGGCTCGTTGAGACGAAGACGACCGCGGTAGCCGAAACGCCGAAACTAGTCCTCAAGGGCCGCGCCGCGAAGGCGCTGGCGATCTGGGTCCGGGAGGCGGGGATCGACGACGGGCCGCTCTTCCGTGCCATCTCCAAGTCTGACCGGGTTCTGCCCCGCCGCCTCTCGCCCGATGGCGTGCGCCATGTGGTGAAATCCCGGCTGATCGCTGCCGGTTACCCGCCGGAGTTTGCCTCGCCGCATGGTCTGAGGGCTGGCTTTCTGACGCAGGCCGCGCTCGATGGCGCACCGATCCAGGCTGCGATGCGCCTCTCGCTTCACCGCTCCGTCAAACAGGCCATGGCCTATTACGACGATGTTGATATCGCTGAGAACCCGGCAACGGACCTGCTTGGTTAGGGGCCCGGGGCGTTCCCCACGGGGAACCCTAGTCGGCAAGCGCCTCCAGGAATGCCTCCACGGCCGCTTCCAGCCGTCGCCGATCGATGTCCGAGAAATCCCTCGCCCCCCGGATCTCGAGCTTTCCATCCGACGCACTGCACTTGATCTCGCCGTCCGGGCCCGCCACCCGGAACGTCGTCTTGGCCTTGCGGACACCAGGGGTCGGTGGCTGCTTCGCCCCTGGGGCCTGCAACGAACCTTCGACGAACGCCTTGAGAATTGCGACCTCTTCATCAGCCGAACGCTTCGGCGTCGCCTTCAACCTGCCCTGTAGCCCGGCAAGATCGCTTCCCTCCGCTGACAAGACCCTGCGCAAGTCCAAACCCAGGTTCCGCGGGATCGCCTCCGGGTAGCCAAGGTCCTTCTCCAACATGCCAAGCAGTTCCGCGAACGCACGGATATAGCTGCGCTTCTGCTTGGCAGCCGAGGCAAACAGCAGTCCGACAGCATCATCAATGCTCCAGCACTCGGTCTCCGGGTCCGCCGCGTAGTCGCGCGCAAGAGTCGCCATTTCGGCAAACGAGATATCCTTGCGCACAAGGTTCTCGTCGACCATGCGGCGATAGCTCGTCTCGATGCTGTCGCCGGGCGCCACCATCCCGGCCGGAATGCGGGACCAGATTTCATCCCCCGTCTCGGCGTGAAGCTGTCGGTACGCCTGAAGGCGCCGCCACCCCTGGATCAGCTCGAAGCGGCCCCCTGCCCGTTCGACCCGGATGGGGTTCGAGAGTCCAATCTCCCGGATCGAGGCAACCAGATCGTCGAGCTCCGGGTCACCATGCGCGAACCGGTCCCGCCGCAGTTTTGCGGTGTCAATCGCATCCAGCGGCACCAGATCGACGATCAATCCCAGCTTCTTGAGCCGCACATGCTCGTGTGCAAGCCGATCGTTCTCGGCCCGTGCGGCGGTCTCGGCCTCGGCCCGGGCCCGCACCGCCTCGGCGTTCTCGCGCACAGCGGACGCCATGGGGCCGCGGCGCGGTGGCACAGCGGACTTCGTCTCCACCGCCGGGCTCTCGGCCGGCGCTTCGGCCGGCACGTCAATCTCGAACATACGGCGGCGCTTGCTCATGCGGCGTCCTCCTCTGCCCCGACCTCGTCCCAGGCGGCAACGACAGTGTCAGCGAACTCGTCCCAGGCCCGATCGAAGCTGCGCCGCGCCCGCTTCCACGTCTCGCGCGTCATCTCGCGATAATCGATCTCGTAGACCGACGAGAGGAACCGGCCCGATTGTTCGACGGCGCGGGTGAGCTCGACCGGATTCTCGGTGACGTGATCGCCAAAGACCTTTCGGAACGCATCCAGCATCGCGCGGTGAAGCTCGTTGCCGGGCTCGAACCGGGTCAGCAGGAACCTGATCTGGTGAAACGCCTTGGGCAGCTGTGTCGCCGTCGGGTTCCCCGTGGGGAACGCTGGCTCGAAGCCCTCGGCCAGATCCTCCAACGCCTCGGCAAGCTGCCCGATAAAGCTGGTCGTCGAATCGTACTCCCAGTAGCCGGGGCCCGAGGGGATGTAGAGCACGTCCGCCGCGAAGACCGCGTTCATCGACTGATAGCCAATCGCCGGCGGGCAATCGAAGATGATCAGGTCGTAGGTGTCGCTGGACAGGGCGTCGAGGTAACGCGAGACGCAGGCAAAGAAGCTCCAATCCGGCACCAGATGGCGGTACTGGGCGGAAGCGAACTCGACGAAGGCCGCGTTGGCACAAGACGGGATCATGTCGATGGTCGGCCACGACGTCGCCGAGATGAAGTCGTCCGTGCGCAGGTTCTCGAGCCCGAGATCGCGGATCGAGGAGGGCAGGGTGCGCCGCGGCGCGGTCTGCCCCGTCTCGGCCCCGGCGGTGGCGGCGTTCAGACGTTCGGTCTCTCGCACGAGGTCCCGCACCATGATGCCCCAGACCGTGTTCTCCTCGGCCACATCAGTGAGACCCATGGAGTGGCTCAGCGTCGCCTGGGGGTCGAAGTCGATCGCCAGCACCCTGTAGCCAGCCAAGGCCGCGGCATGGGCCATGTGAAGCGCCACGGTCGACTTCCCCGCACCGCCCTTGAAGTTGGCCACCGCCACCCGGACCGCACGTTTGCCCGCGGGGCGCGGCGGCATCAGGTTCTTTCCCTTGAAGCGGAGGCGGCGGCGGAGCTCGTTCACCTCCTCCAGTGTGAACCAGCGCTGACGGCCGTCTTCCTCGACCTCGCCGCTGGGCAAGGAGGGATCGGCGGCGAGCTTGCCCCGAAAAGTGTTCTGGTTGATGCCGAGGATCAGTTCGGACACCTCCCAGGAGGAAAACCGCCGCAGCGTCTTCTCGTTCTCCGGCGAGAAGGTCTGGCGCCTGATCCAGCTTTGCACCTTCAGAGACTCGGCCTGGAGTTTGGCGAGATCGTGATGATCGAACATTCTGCTGCCCTCAAGAACGTTATTTCTCATTGATTGGGAATTTACGCCCATTTGCGAAAAGACGCAAAACCTAATATCGTGACGTCATTCAGGGTGCGCTGTGCGCCGAAGTTGTTGGCATCACAGACCAATACCGATTCGGTCGCGGCTCACTCGGTCTCATGAGCCGCGCAGAGAATCGGGGGCACATATGGGGGGACATGAACTGAGGCGCCCCACCTGTTGCGGGGACATCAATGGCCCAATACGGGGACACACCATATGACCCCCAATACCTACAAACCGATTCAATTAGATCTTTTTTTGAAGGGTGAGCCCGCCAAGAAGCACGATCACCCGGCTCCCGACTTGACAATCCAGCACTCACCAACGCTAATGGGGATCGTGATCTGAAGAGCGTTCAAAAATGCGGCAGAGACCGCGACGGCTTCGGACACGGGGGTGAGCAGCCCCGAGGCACAAGCGGGCGTTGCGCCCAGAACAACAGGCAAGGCCATGCAGGCCAGACGTATCACCGGGGCAGGGGCCGGCGCACTCAAGTACGATGTGCTCACGGCGTTGGGCACGTTTGCCCTGGCGGCAGACCGGTCAACCCAGCGCCGGGTGCTCCGGCTGATCACTCTCATCACGGCACGGTATAACTGGCAGGCCAACGATCTGTCCTGCGGGCGACGCGAGATCGCACGACTCTGGTCGGTCGACGAACGGACCGTGAAGCGGGAGATCGGCGCACTCAAGGCTCTTGGCTTTCTGGTCGTCAAACGCCCGGGCGCACGCGGCAGGGTAACGTCCTATATGCTGGACATCGACGCGGTGTTGGCAACCTCACGGATGGACTGGGAGCGTGTGGGCCCCGACTTCGCCGAACGCATGACGGCGCTTAGTGCGCCGCAGGCCGAACCCGAGACGGTTGTTCCTTTCCCGACCACGGAGCGTTCGGAATGGTCGCGGGCACGGGCCATCCTGAAGCAGGCCGATGCTGCACGCTACGAGGCCTGGTTCAAGCCCCTGGTGCGCGAGGGGATCGACGGTGCTGCTCTGATCCTCCGCGCGCCGAGCACGTTCCATGCGGACTATGTCACCACCCACCTGATCGGTGAGTTGATCCGGTCGGTTGCGGGGGTCGAGCGGCGGCTTACCTCGGTGCGTCTCGTCGTGGCGTAGGAGTGTCGGCGCGGAACTACCCTACAAAGAAAAAACTGTGGGGTAAGTCGATTTACCCCGCGACGGATTTTTTGTAGGGTAGCGGCATGGAGATACCGCGCCCCCATTCCCAGACAGGCCAGGTCGCCTACCACGACCTGCTGCGACTGTTGAAGGATCAGGCAGTCTCGGACCTCCGCGGCGCGCCGGTTCTGAAGCAGGTGAACGGACGGGGATACTGGTACGACCGCTACCGGGTCGGGACGCGCACGGTCGATCGCTACATCGGCGACGACACCGAAGATCTGCGGGCGCGCCTGGACCGCGCGGCAGCGTTGAAGGCCGCCGATGCAGCCTCGGCCCGCGAACGCGCCCGTCTTGTCCGGCTGCTCCGGGCGGAGGGATACATGCCCGTCGACCTCGCCAGCGGTCAGATCCTGACGGCGATGGCGCGGGCAGGGGTGTTCCGCCTCGGCGGTACGCTGGTTGGGACGCAAGCCTTCCGGCTCTACGAAGGCGAACTGGGCGTGCGCATCGCTGCCGATCAGATGGCCATGACGATGGACATCGATGTGGCGAGCTTCGAGCGTCTCTCGCTGGTGCTGGATGACCGGGTGGATCCGGACTTGCCGCGCATCTTCCGTGACTTCGACTTTGATCCGGTGCCCGGCATCGGCCGGGCCGAGGACGTCTGGCGATGGCGACAGACCACCCAGCAAACGCTGATCGAGTTCCTGACGCCCTCGTTCGATGCGGAGGAGGGGATCCGCGAGCTCCCGGCGCTTGGCGTGAAGGCGCGCGCGCTCCACCACCTGAACTATCTCATTGCCGACCCGCTGCCGGCAGCCGTGATCTACCGGCAGGGGGCATTGGTGCAGGTCCCGCAGCCCGCGCGCTATGCCATCCACAAGCTGATCGTGGCGGACCGCCGCCGGGAGGGTGCCGATGCCATGAAGGCGCGCAAGGATCGCGCCCAGGCGGCGTTCCTGGTGGATGTCCTGGCCGAGGAGGACCCAGATGCGCTGGGCGAGGCGCTGGAAGAGGCGCGGGGCAGGGGGACGGCGTGGCGCACCCGTATCGACGCGACGCTGGCCCGCCTGCCCGAGACCGCAGCCCGGTTGACAGCCTTGCCCGGCTGAGCCCGGCTGTCACGTGACGTAAGGTTTTTCGGTGCTATGGTCCCGCGCGCCAGGCTGGCGCCCAGGACCAGAAGACCAGGACCAGAAGACGGAGACATCCCGTGACCGCGCTCCCCATCCAGACAATGCCCACGACCCCGTTCGACGGCCAGAAGCCCGGCACCTCGGGCCTGCGCGCCAAGACGAAGGTTTTCGAGCAGCCAGGATACCTCGAGAATTTCGTGCAATCGCTCTTCGAAGCCATCGGCGGGGTCGAGGGGAAGGTGCTGACGGTAGGCGGCGACGGGCGCTACTTCAATGACCGGGCGATCCAGGTGATCCTGCGCATGGCGGCGGCGAACGGTGCTGCCAAGGTCGTGGTGGGGCAGGGGGGTATCCTGTCGACCCCCGCAGCCTCGGCCGTGATCCGCCATCTGAAGACGGACGGGGGGATCATCCTCTCGGCCAGTCACAACCCGGGCGGTCCGGACGGCGATGTCGGGATCAAGTACAACATCCCCGCAGGCGGCCCCGCGCCCGAGAGCATCACTGCGGCGATCTTCGAGCGCACGAAGACGATTGCCGAGTACCGCACGGTAGACGCGCCGGACATTGATCTGGGTGCCCTGGGTACAGTGCAGATCGGCGCCATGGCGGTCGAGGTGATCGACCCGGTTGCGATCTACGCTGGGCTGATGCGGGAGCTTTTTGACTTCGACGCGATCCGGGGACTGTTCGCCTCGGGCTTCTCCATGCGATTCGATGCGTTGCATGCGGTCACCGGGCCCTATGCCACAGCGCTGCTGGAGGATGAGTTGGGTGCCCCAGACGGTACGGTGGTGAACGCGGTACCGCTACCGGATTTCGGGGGCGGGCACCCGGACCCGAACCCTGTCTATGCCAAGCCGCTGATGGATCTGATGATGGGGGCGGCGTCGCCGGATTTCGGCGCGGCGTCCGACGGGGATGGCGACCGCAACATGATCGTCGGGCGCGGGGTCTATGTGACGCCGTCCGACAGCTTGGCCGTGCTGGCGGCCAATGCGCATCTGGCACCGGGCTATGCGGGCGGAATCGCAGGGATCGCACGCTCGATGCCGACATCCCGGGCCGCTGACCGTGTGGCGGCCAAGCTGGGCATTGGCGCGCATGAGACACCAACGGGGTGGAAGTTCTTCGGCACGCTGCTGGATGCCGGTCATGTGACCATCTGCGGCGAGGAGAGCGCGGGCACCGGGTCGAACCATGTGCGCGAGAAGGATGGGCTCTGGGCTGTGCTGCTGTGGCTGAACATCCTCGCGGTGCGGCGCGAGCCTGTGGCCGCGATCATGGCGGCACACTGGACCGAGTATGGGCGGGACTACTACTCCCGTCATGACTACGAGGGCGTGGACAAGGCCGCTGCCGAGACGATGATGGCGGATCTGCGCGCGTCGCTGCCTTCGCTGCCTGGCCGTGAGGTCGAGGGGATGGTGATCACGGCGGCTGATGATTTTGCCTACACCGACCCGGTCGATGGTTCGGAGGCAACGGGGCAGGGGCTGCGGATCTATTTTGGCGATGAAGCGCGGCTGGTCTTCCGCCTCTCTGGCACCGGGACCGAGGGCGCGACCGTACGGGTCTATCTCGAGCGCTACGTCCCGCCGGAAGGGCGCCTGGACGGGGACCCGCAGCAGGAACTCGCCGCCGTAATCGCCGCAGCCGAGAGCCAGAGCGGGTTGCGGGCCCGCACGGGCCGGGCAGGCCCGGACGTGATCACCTGACCCGGCCTTGCAAGTGAGTGCACGACAACGGGACCTCCCAGCTGACGTTTTGCAGGTCCCCGGACGCTGCGCCGACGTGGTCGACGTGCAAATCTCGGGCGGTGGTGGCCAACCTCACGCCGGTGATGCAGACTGCCCCGGCAAAACGTCAGGATCATAGGCGGGCAGTTGATGGACACAAATGCACTCGCCCAGTCGATGGCCACCTGGCGGCGGCACATCCATCAGAACCCCGAGTTCGGCTTCGAAGAGGTCGAGACGGCGAAATTCGTGGTCGATCGTCTCCGCGAATTCGGGATCGAAGATATCGCCACCGGAACAGGCGGGACGGGCGTGGTGGCGACGCTCCGACGCGGAACAGGTCCGCGGACCGTCGCTTTGCGTGCCGACATGGATTGCCTGCGTATCCATGAGAGGACGAACCTGCCGCATGCCTCGCGCACACCAGGGCTCATGCACGCCTGCGGTCATGACGGGCACACGGCGATATTGCTCGGCACAGCCGCGTTACTAGCGTCGCAGGGCGGATTTGACGGGGCCGTGCGGTTTGTCTTCCAGCCTGCCGAGGAATGGGGGCAGGGCATGAAGGCCATGATCCGCGATGGACTCGGCTCGACGCTGCCGTTCGATGAGATCTATGGGCTGCACAACAAGCCGGGTCTGCCTGTGGGATCGTTCGAGATCCGGCCCGGGCCCTTCATGGCGGCCGAAGACGGCTTTCGCATCAAGGTGCGTGGCGCGGGGGGACACGCGTCGCAGCCCCATAGCTGCCGGGACGCCATTCTGTGCGCCTGTGCAATCGTCAGCGAGCTTCAGTCCATCGTCTCCCGCGGGATCGACCCGGCGGAGCTCGCCGTTGTCTCAGTGACGTCGATCGAGGGGGACAACGTGAAGAATGCCATCGCGAGCGAAGCCCGGATCGAAGGGGACTGCCGTCACTTCAATCCCCTGGTGAGTGCGAAGATTGAAGAGACGATGCTGCGGATCGCTCGGGGTGTCGCCGCTGCCCACGGGTGCGAGGCCGAGCTGCACTACGAGCGCGTGTTCGTGCCGCTGATCAACGATGAGACGGCCACGCAACACGCGCTGGACGCGGCGACGGCTGTCTTTGGCTTGGACAACGTGGACGGCGATGCCCCGCGAATGGGCGGGGCTGAAGACTTTGCGCATGCTCTGGCAATCGCCCCTGGCGCCTTTGCCAACATCGGAAACGGTGACAGCGCGGTCTGTCACAGCCCTGAGTTCGAGTTCAACGACGCCGCACTGCTTCCCGGCGTCAGATGGTTCGCGGAATTGGTGAGACGTCGTCTGCCCGTGACGTCGGGCAATCCTTGAGCGTTTGAACCCTACCGATGCGCGGAGCTCGAACGCCGCACAATCGTGTCGCACGTCGGCCAGGTCGGCGAGCGCCTTAGCTGGGGGCTGGTTGGGGCGCCTTGCCGGTGCGCCATGCCGCCAATAGCGGGATCGAGGCCAGCGCAAAGCCCGTCATGCTCACCATCGTGTGGCTAAAGCCCATCACGCCGTCGGCGGGTGCCGCGATCATCAACCCGGCCAACAGCAGGATCAGGCGCAGGGCCATTCCGGCGGGACCGGACGGGAAGCCACCGACAAAGCTCACGAACCCCTGGATGGCGGCCGAGACGAAGAAGATCCCGATCATCGCCTCCGCGAAGACGCGGATCACCTCGCCCGATGATCCCTCGCCAATCAGCGCCGGGTTCAGCACGAAGAAGAAGGGGGCCACGTAGATGACACCGCCAAGCTTCATCGCCTCGACCCCGGCGCGCATCGGCGATGCTCCTGCCATCGACGCGGCGGCGAAGGCGCCCAAGGCCACGGGCGGCGTGATGTAGCTGACCATGCCCCAGTAGAGGATGAAGAGGTGAACGGCGAGCTCGTTCAGCCCGGCCTGCACCAGCGCGGGCGCAAGCACCACGGCGAGGAAGATGTAGCAGGCCGTCACTGTCATCCCCATGCCGAAGATGAAGCTGGTCAGCGCGCCCATGATCAGCAGCATGGCGATGGAATCGCCCGCGAGGAAGATCAGCTCGGTCGCCAATGGTCCCGTCAGTCCCGTTGCCTGGAAAGAGCCAACGATCATGCCGACGCCCAGCAGAACTGCCGTCAGCTCGCAGAGCGTGCGTCCGACCGCGGCGATCATGTCGAGGAAACCCTGCACGGTGAAGCGATGCGACTTCATGAACTGGTTCACGATCAAGAGCAGCAGAACGGCATAGAACGGCGCCGTCGTCTCCCACCTGAAGGCGACCATCAGATAGATGAGCAGTGCGAAGACCGAGATGTAGATCCAGCCCGACTTGAGCGTTCCGAGGAGCCGGGGCAGGATCGAGCGGTCCATGCCCCTGAGGCCGCGGCGCGCCGAATATGCGTCGATCTGCGCGAAGAGCCCGAAGTAGTAGAGGATCGAGGGGATAGCTGCAGCCAGCATGATCTCGACGTAAGGACGGCTGAGCCACGAGGCCATGACGAAGGCTGTGGCCCCCATGATGGGTGGCATCAGCACGCCGCCGGTGGACGCACAGGCCTCGGTCGCCGCCGCATAGCGGGGCGAGAAACCGGTTTTCTTCATGGCGGGGATCGAGACAGCGCCTGTCGTCAGCACGTTCGAGATGACTGATCCGGACATCGACCCCATGAAACCGCTGGCGAAGATCGCGACCTTGGCCGCCCCGCCGCGATACTGGCCCACAAGGGCGAGTGCGAGGTCGTTGAAGAACTTGCCCCCGCCGGTGAACTGCAGGATCGCGCCGAAGAGGATGAACCCGATCACGAGGTTGCCGAAGGCCCGCATGGGGATCCCGAACGACGCCTCGGACGAGATCATGAAGTAGGGAACGACATCGAGGAACGGGCTCTGGAAGCCGCTGAGCGGATCGGGAACGTGGCTGGCGAAGGTGGGGTAGAGCGAGAAGATCAGCACGATCCCGAAGAGGACCAGGCCGCCTGCGCGGCGTGTCGCCTCCAAGATCAGGGCATAGAGAAGGACCGAGACCCAGACGGCTGCGTCCGGGGCGGCGTATTCCCACCCCTCGTCCAGGCTGATGTTGGCCGTGGCCACGAAGTAGCCCGCCGCACCCAGCGTGACGGCAGCGAGTACCCAGTCGTACCAGGGCACCACGGTCGACTTCGGGCCGTACGCCCGGAAGCAGACGAACGAGAGCGACAGGAAGATCCCGGCGAGGAGGTAGAGATACATCCCCTCCAGCATCGAATAGCCGCCAAGCCGCAGGTTGAAGAGCTGGTTCACCGCCAGGGCGATCGCGACGAGCGTGCCGAGGATCAGCGCCCAGCGGGCGACACCCGTGAAACGCTGCTTGGCTGTCGCTTGCTCTTCTTCCAGTGCGTTGGTCTTGGACGGATCCGTGTCGGTCATGCGATGCCCCCCGGGAACAACGAACCCTCCCCCGCGAGAGGGGAGGGCAGGACGGGGTTACCCCCGCGCGTTCGGGCTACGTCAGATCAGAAGACGACGTCGAAGCCACCGGCGGCCAGAGCTTCTCGCCGGGCAGCATCCCAGGCCGCTTCCCAATCGGCCGGGTCATCGCCCTCCAGCTTGGTCCATGCCTCGGCCAGTGCGGCCTGGCGTGCGATCAGTTTGTCGTTGTGGGCCTGCGCCTCATCGGACCACACACCGATCTCCGAGTAGTACTGGATCGCGCCGTCGTGGTAGGGCGCCACCCACTGGTAGTTCTGCTTGTCCAGCGCCCAGCCGTCGATGCCGGGGGCCTTGCCCTTGTAGCCATCAAAGAGCTCGTGCAGCGCCTTTGTCATGTTGTAGGCGAGATCGGCTTCCTGCTCGGCCATCGTCATCAGTACGGGGTAGGCATAGCCCGCCGTGGGCACGCCGTCGGTGCCGTCGATCCCGGCGCCGACAACGGCCGTCATGGTCGAAAAGAAGGGCGCGATGGCCTGCATCCGCTTGAGACCCTCGGTATCTGCCGGATCAATTTCAGGCCAGAACACGCCGCGGGGGCCAGATTCGGCCTCGTAGGCGCGGCCTGAGTTGGTCGAGGCAAAGGCCGCGTCCACGGACCCGTCGATCATGCCCTTCCAGGAGGCGCCAAAGCCGCCAAATTCGACTTTCTCGACATCGTCCCAGCTAAGCCCGCCATAGGCGAGGTAGGCCGCGTTGTTGACGTTGAGCGCCGGGGCGCCCTTCACCCAGGCAACGCGCATCCCCTTGAGATCCGAGTAGGTGAACCCTTCGCATCCGGGCTTGCCGGCCTTCTCACAGGCCTCGGCCGCGACGGCTAGCGCGAGCCCCACGGTGCCACCGTTGTTGGCGGCCAGGATGCGCACGGGCTGCGGTCCCCAGTTCTTTGCACCAAACTGGAAGACGCCTTCCTGGGCCATGAACGACCCGCCAACGCCGTTGGCGGAGAAGTGCACCTTGCCCTGGCGAACGGGCTCGGTCCGGGCAATATCGTTCTTGCCGGGCAGGACACGCAGGTTGACGCCCAGCTTCTCCTGCAGGGCGGCGCCGATGGCGACGGACTGGTTATAGCCTGCTGATCCGGTGCCATAGGCGGTCCAGGCCAACTGTTTCGGCAAGCTGATTTCGGCGTCGGCCATCGCAGTACCGGCCGTCAGGCACAGAGCTGCCGCGAACGTAAGAACACGCATAATATCCTCCCAAGCGTTTTCTCGTTTTGCCGGAGTGTCGGGGAAAGCGGTCCGCCGCGCAACTGCGTTCCAACAAGATCGGTGATTTGATTGTTTCGCCCGTTTCCGCCTGCTTCCCCCGAGGCGGAGCGTCAGAGCGCGGCCGTCCAGAACCGGAAACGACTGTTGCCCGTCAGCTCCCGCAAGAGGCCAAGTGCTTCCAACCGGTTCAGCAACGTACGAGCCTGAACGGGCGTGACGGTCAGCGCCTTTGCGACATCACGCGCCGAGAGAACAGGGCGAGCCGCAGCGAACGCAAGGAGAGCGGGCGCGCCTTTCCCCTTCATCTCGACAGCCCGGTCGATGGCGCGCGCGTGCCATGCTTCAAGCCGGTCAAGCTGCATCTGGGCGTGGGCCGCTGTCTCGGCGACTGCAAGAAGCCAGTTTTCAAGCCTCATGGGCGCATGACCGCCGGCCTGCCCCAGGCGCGGCGCCCCATCAGAGAGAGGCACCGACGACAAGCCGCCCCGCGCACCCGCCGCAGCGACACGTGCGGCGATCACCCCGGGTTCCAGCAAGGTGTCGAGATCGCTGAGACCCATGCCGCGCCACAGTGCGAACGCCGCCGCTGCGCGTGTGAGCGGGTGGGTGTTCTGCAAGGTGTCCATCGCAGCACACCACCTTCCCATCCCGTGTGGGTCCGGTCCGGTTGGAACCAGGG
>JBCCDA010000063.1:0-25989 GCA_039033215.1 Pseudomonadota bacterium
GCGGTTGCATCCCCGCGCCCGATCCGCTATCTGCCCAGCCGATCGCAGGTCACACGCAGGCCCAGCGCTGCCGTAGCTCAGGGGTAGAGCACTCCCTTGGTAAGGGAGAGGTCGAGAGTTCAAATCTCTCCGGCAGCACCATCTCCATGGAATCGTTCAATTTTCACCCGTCTGGTTTCCGGAGTGTAGGAGTTGTTTCGCTGCCGAACGGTGGGGCTTGTCGTCAGATCCCAGACGTCCACCTCAAGCTAAGCGGTCCGGCGAGGCATCATTCAGCGTTTTGGGCCGGCCTTTGCGCTGGGATAACCGGCGTCCGGACGCTATGTGTTCCGCGACCCACACGGATGAACAAGAGCCGGACGCGAGCAACATGACAATAACACTTCACCAAGGCGACTTACCGGACGGCCTTGATCTGGGCCCCGTTGTCGCTATCGACACGGAAACGATGGGTTTGAACCCGCACCGTGACCGGCTCTGCCTCGTCCAGTTGTCCTCAGGCGATGGCGACGCCCATCTCGTGCAGATCGCACGAGGCCAGAAGAAGGCACCGAACCTTTCGCGGATGCTCAGATCGCGCAAGGTCGAAAAGCTCTTTCATTTCGGCCGCTTCGATATCGCCGTACTTGCCCACGCCTTCGGTGCCGTTGCCCGACCGGTCTACTGCACCAAGATTGCTTCGAAGCTGGTGCGCACGTTTACCGACCGGCATGGGCTGCGAAACCTCTGCCACGACCTGATCGGCGTCGACATCTCTAAGCAGCAACAAACCAGCGATTGGGGCGCGAAGGATCTGACGTCGGCACAGCTGGAATACGCGGCGTCCGACGTTCTGTACCTACACCGGCTCAGGGCCGAGCTGGATGTCCGGCTTGCGCGCGAGGGCCGGGAGGACATCGCGCAGGCTTGCTTTAGGTTTCTGCCGGACCGTGCGATGCTTGATCTTGAGGGGTGGCCGGAGGTCGATATCTTCGCCCACTAGAGCGGAGGATGTGCATCGATGACGACGCGCAGCAGACGCAGTCGATTAGACCGGCGTGCCGCCGCTGTTCGACAGTACTCTGTTGTCGTGCGGCTGATGAAAGTCGTCCTGCCGCTCGGTGCCCTGTTGCTCGTCGTGCTTATCTTTCTGGCCGGACGGGACCGCGAGACGGTGGCGGATGCAGAGTCGGCGGCGACCGCTGCGGCGCTGGGGGCTGGGATGCGGCTGGAGAACCCGCGCTTCGCCGGGGTGACGGAGGGTGGTGAACCGTTCGTCGTTACCGCCACATCCGCCCTGCCAGACGGCATGAGCCCGGATAAGATCGAACTCGAGACACCGCGAGGCGAAATCCGACTATCGGCAGAGCGCACGTTGACGGTCGCAGCAGATGCCGGGACGATTTTCCAGAAAAGCGAGCGCCTGACGCTGGATGGCTCAGTCGTGCTCGAGACCACAGACGGCTACCGCGCGACCACCAATGCGGTCGAACTGGACTTGGAGGCCCGTCGCGCCTACGCACCGGGCGCCATCCACGCGCAAGGGCCACGCGGGGAGATCGAAGCGGATGCTCTGACGGTCATCGATGGATCAGACAACGGCGCAGCGGTTGTGCTACACTTCGATGGCAACGTCCGAGTGCGCTACACTCCGCCAGACTGACGCCAGCTGCTGGCAGCGCAGGGGCAGATGCGTTATATGCTGCCATGGGGTAGAGACCGAAGGAGCGGGCGATGACGCGCATACTTGCCACGACGCTGGCGGCACTGCTGGTTGGTGGCATCGCTTCGGCTCAAACTCCCGGACCGTTCGGCGGCTTCAAACACGATCGTAGCTGTCCGATCGAAATCACCGCGAATGCGCTGGAAGTACGCCAGGCCGAGAGCCTGGCGGTGTTCTCGGGCGATGTTGTGGCAGGCCAGTGCACACTCCGGCTAACGGCGGACGTCATCGAGGTTCGGTATTCCGAGGAGGGCTCGAACGATTCCGAGACGGGCGCGATCAACAATCTCCAGGCCAACGGCAACGTGTTTCTGACCAATGGCTCAGAGACAGCGCAAGGCGCATGGGCCGAGTATGACGTCGACACCGGGATGGTTCGAATGGGAGGCGACGTCGTTCTCACACAAGGCGAGAACGTAATCTCGGGCGAGACGCTCGTCATCAACCTCGACGTCGGTCAGGGCCGAATCGAAGGGGCCGGATCCGGCCGTGTGAAGACGATCTTCACCCCATCCCAGGCATCGGAAGGACAGGCAGGCTCAGCTGAGGCCTCGCCCACCGAGCCTGTGTGTACACCCGAGCAAGAGGCGGCAGCGGCAGCGGCCGGGCTCAAGTGCGTGCCCGCGGATGCGAGCAATTGATGGCAGACGCTCAGAAGGCCCGCCCGCCACTGGTTGCCGTTGACGGCAGCCCAGGACTGGATGTGAAGGGGCTGGGCAAGACCTACCGCCGCCGACCGGTGGTTCGCGATGTATCGATGCAACTCAATCGTGGTGAAGTGGTCGGGCTTCTTGGGCCCAACGGTGCCGGCAAGACGACATGCTTCTACATGATCATCGGCCTCATTGCCTTGGACAGCGGCACAATCACCGTCGACGGGCTCGAAGTATCGGGACTGCCGATGTACCGCCGCGCCCGACTAGGGCTGGGATATCTGCCGCAGGAGGCATCGATCTTCCGTGGTCTCAGCGTCGAGGACAACATCCGTGCCGTGCTGGAGCTGGTGGAGCCCGACCGGTTGGAGCGGGCCAGGCGGCTTGATGCGCTGCTTGGTGAGTTTTCGATCACGCATTTGCGGCGGACCCCTGCCTCGGCTCTGTCGGGGGGTGAGCGTCGGCGGGTCGAGATCGCCCGTTGCCTGGCGTCCGAACCCTCCTATGTGCTCCTCGACGAGCCGTTCGCGGGCGTGGACCCGATTGCCGTCGGGGAGATCCGTGATCTTGTTGGCCACCTCAAAGACCGTGGGATCGGTGTGTTAATCACCGATCACAATGTGCGAGAAACGTTGGAGATCATTGACCGGGCATACATCTTGCATGATGGTCACGTCCTAATGAGTGGCACACCCGGTGAGGTCGTCGAGGACGCAAACGTCCGACGAGTTTATTTGGGCGAAGGGTTCCGAATTTAGTAACCCCTCCCTGACACCGTGTGCGTGGGTGAAGGTACGGGGTGAGCATGGCCGTCGGACTACGGCTGGATCTACGCCAGAGTCAGCAACTGGTGATGACGCCGCAACTGCAGCAGGCGATAAAGCTGCTGCAGATGTCGCATGTCCAACTCGCTGAGTTCGTGGATCAGGAACTGGAGCGCAATCCGATCCTGCGGCTTGAAGGGTCGGAGGGCGAGGCTCCGCGTGCCGATGCCTCACCCGCTCAACCCGCGGCGACGGATCGCCGGATTGACGACCACAGCCTTGCCGCCGACACCTTCGACACCGGCACCGAGAACCTGCACGATGGTGGACCGCCACCCACGGCTGGACATGCAGATGGGGCCTGGACCCCGCCAGCCGGCAGAGGTGGCTCTGGATCGACGAGCTCCTTTGAGGATCTGCCGAACCTCGAGGAGCGACTGGCCGAGCGACCGAGCCTCCGTGATCACTTGCGGTCTCAACTGGGACAGGCGACGGCGCCCCGGGATGTGGTTGCGGTCGCCCTCTACCTTGTGGAGGAACTGGATGAGCACGGGCTCTTCCGGTCGGATCCCGATGATTTGGCAACCCGTTTAGGAACCTCGGTCGACACAGTTGAGGCCGCACTTGGGCTCCTTCAGTCCTGCGATCCTACAGGGGTGGGCGCAGTGGATCTCGCCGACTGTCTAAGGCTGCAACTTGCAGAACGCGGTCAGCTGGACGATCCCTTCTCCCGGTTGTTGCAGCACCTCGATCAGTTGGCGCACGGTGACCTTCGTCAACTCCGCCTCGCCTGCGGCGTTACCGAAGCCCGGTTGGCCGAAATGTTGAGAACTCTGCGAGAGCTGGATCCGCGCCCGTGTATGGTCTTTGAAGTGAACGAGCCCGAAACGCTCGTTCCTGACATCCTGCTCCGGCGGACAGACTGGGGCGGCTGGCAGGTTGAACTCAACCCCGACACGCTGCCGCGTGTGCTCGTCGATCAGCGGTACGCGGCGGAGATTGGACGTAGCGGCGTCGAAGCTCGCCATTTTCTCTCGGAGTGTCGATCCAACGCCAGCTGGTTGATCAAGAGCCTCGATCAACGCTCACGGACGATCGTGAAAATCGCATCGGAGATCGTGCGTCAGCAGGAAGAATTCTTCGAGCACGGCATCACTGGGTTGCGCCCCCTGACGCTCCGCGCCATCGCCGAGGAGATCGGCATGCACGAATCGACCGTCAGCAGAGTCACTGCCAACAAATACATGTCTACCGACCGCGGCATTTTCGACCTCAAGTTCTTTTTCACCAATGCGCTCACCCGCGGCGAGGGCGACGTTGCGGCCGAAGCCGTGCGTCATCGAATCAAGGCGATGGTCGATGCCGAGCCGGCGAAGGCCGTTATGTCGGATGACGCGATTGTGGAAAAGCTCGCCGCCGACGGAATCGAGATCGCACGACGGACGGTGGCCAAGTATCGAAAATGCCTCAATATTCCCTCATCGGTTGAGCGGCGCCGCACAAAATCAATCAGTGCGTAAACACGATCAGTTTCGTCAGTCAACTTGACGCGGCGTCGGCAACCGCCCACCTTCAGGACAAATACCCAGTGCCTCGACTGTGTGAGGCGCCACTCCGAGCGGGTAGTTTGAATGGCGATGAGGGCAACCAATCCGTTTCTTGACAGCAAAACAAGCTGCACCTAGGAACCGGCGCTCGCGATCCGGAAGCGGGCCGGGACAACGAGCTGGTTCACGGCATCATGCCGTCAGAACGCCAGCGGAGGGCAAATGCACATTCAGGTAAAGGGTAAGCAGATCGACGTGGGCGCGGCACTGACCGAGCATGTGGAATCACAGCTGTCGGCTGCCGTTGCGAAGTACTTCGATCGTCCCGTCGATGCGACCGTCACGTTCTCAAAGGAGCGCCACGCCTTCCGTTGCGACGCACACGTTCACCTCGCAACAGGGCTGGTTGCGCAGTCGTCGTCGACCGCGGCAGATGTATACGCTGCTTTCGATCAAGGCGCCGACAAGATCGAAAAGCAGATCAGGCGGTACAAGCGGCGCCTCAAGGATCACCACAAGGAACGTGCAAAACCCGTCGACATGCTGTCGGCTCAGAGCTACGTTCTGCAAGGTGGCGATGAAGCGGACGAGCCGGAAAGCTTGAAGCCGGTGATTGTGGCCGAGAGCACAGATGCAATTCCGTCTATCAGCGTCGGCGAAGCAGTGATGCAAATGGAACTCGCCGGGCACGCCTTCCTGCTGTTCCGCCATGATGCGACTGGTCGCGTGAATCTGGTGTTTAGTCGAGAAGACGGAAACGTTGGCTGGATGGATCCAGCCGAGTCGGTCGCTTCGCCGAAAGGCTGACCGAACAATATCCGAGATAGCCTGATCCACTGGGTGGTATGATGGAACTAGCTGATCTGATCACGCCTGATACCGTGCTTGCTGCCGTGAAGGCGAGCGGGCGCAAACAAGCGCTTCAGGAGATCGGGCACCGCGCTGCGGATGTCTACGGGTTGAGCTGCGGCGCGGTCGTTGACGGTCTGCTGTCGCGTGAGAAACTGGGCTCAACTGCTATGGGCGCGGGCGTCGCAATCCCGCACACGCGGCTTTTGGACCTTGATCGCATCGTGGGCGTGTTCGCGCGCTTCGACAAGCCAATCGATTTCGAAGCTGCGGACGGGGAAGGTGTGGATTTGATGTTCGCACTTCTCGCCCCGGAGGAAGCCGGGGCGGACCACCTGCGCGCGCTCGCAAAGGTCTCTCGCGTGATGCGCGATCCGACGATCCGGGCAAAGCTGCGATCGACCACAGATGCCGAGCAGCTCTATGCGCTGATTACCGAGGTCTCGGCATCCCGCGCCGCTTGAAAGGCGGATAACGCCGATCAGTGAACGCTTACAGGCACCAGGTCGTTGCGACGAGCCAATGCGAACGCCAGTTTCCGGTCCTGCGTCACGGCAAGGACGTTTCCTTCAAGGTCATGCACCGCGAACATCTTGTCTGCGGAGTCGCGCAAATGATCTGGCAGCTGGTTCCGGTCGGCCTCCCGCACGTAGACGATCGGCTGGCGATTGGCATTCGTATGCACTGGATTGGTCATATCGTTACTCTCCTACCTGACAAACGGACCGCTGAGCACCTCAGCTCCGGCTTCCGATCTTGATCTCCTGAACCACCGCATCCGGGATCTCCCGGACGAGGTCGATGTGCAGGAGCCCATTCTCCAGGCTCGCCTCATGGACTTCCACACGCTCAGCGAGCACGAACGAGCGCTGGAACTGCCGGGCCGCAATGCCCCGGTGCAGGTAGACGCGATCAGATGCCTCATCGATCTGCTTGCCCCGCACGACAAGGTGGCCGTCTTCCAGCGTAATCGTGAGATCGCTTTCGGAGAAACCGGCCACGGCAAGCGTGATCCGATAGGCGTTCTCGCCGCGCTGCTCGATGTTGTAGGGAGGGTAACCGTCGCCGCCGGTCTTGGCGGTCCGCTCTACAAGGCGATCGAGGTTCTCGAACCCCAACAGGAACGGGTGCGACGTCAAAGAGACGCGTGTCATAGGCGAGTGTCCTCTCGTTCAAGCGACCTCGTGCAGCGGCCCGTCAACGGCACCGCCTGCATCGATATGGTGCTCGGAGAGCCGTCTCGCAATAGCAGGCGCCCACCAGCTCAGATCGAGATGGCGTCCTTACCCCCGTTCGCCGCCGACCATGGCAACGGCGCGTCCAGGAAGGCTTCGACCTGATCCATCACAGCCGGGTCGAAGTACTGACCTGCCCGAGCCTCGGCCAAGACGTCACGCCACGTGCAGAGATGATGGAGCTTGATTCCCTGATCCGCCAGCCGCTCGGGCACGTCGGGAAAGACATCGTAGTAGAAGACCACGATGGTATGCGCGCACTCGGCGCCCGCATCACGCAGCGCCTCCACGAAACTGACCTTTGAACCGCCATCCGTGGTGAGGTCCTCGACCAGCAGGACCCGCTGGCCCTCGGTCACAGCACCTTCGATCCGCGCGTCCCGACCAAACCCCTTCGGCTTCTTGCGCACATAGAGCATCGGCAGCTCGAGCCGCTCGGCGATCCATGCGGCAAAGGGAATGCCCGCGGTCTCACCACCGGCGATCGCATCGAACCGCTCGTACCCGGCATCACGGGCGAGAACAGAACAAGCAAAATCCATGCATGCGCTGCGGATGCGCGGAAACGAAATCAGTTTGCGGCAGTCGATGTAGACGGGGCTCGCGAGGCCCGAGGTCAGCATGTACGGAGGATCAGCCCGGAAGTGCACTGCCTCGATCTCGAGCAACATCTTTGCGACCTCGCGCCCAATCATAGCGCGGTCTGGGTGCGAAAGGTGGATCATGCCGCGATCTCCCAATGCAGCGGGAAGCCGGGGTCGAAGACAGTGACGGTGCCTCCGCCTGTTTCGATCTTCGCCGGGAAAGAGACCGGGTCGGCGTGGCGGACCAGCGTGATCCGGTCCTCCGCCGGAGCGACGCCATAAAAGGCCGCCCCGCTCTTCGATGTGAACGCCTCCAACTGATCCAGGGCCCCTGCGGCTTCGAAGACATGCGCCAGACACGGCAGGTTCACTGGCGCCGTGAAACAACCGGCACATCCACATGCTGTCTCTTTGGTCGGGTCCGAATGCGGAGCCGAGTCCGTGCCCGAGAAAAAGCGGGGATCGCCAGAGGTTGCTGCCTCGACCAATGCCAGGCGATGGCGTTCTCGTTTCGCCACAGGCAGGCAATAATAGTGAGGTCTGATGCCACCCGCGAGGATGTGGTTTCGGTTGATGATCAGGTGGTGCGTGGTGAGCGTTGCCGCGATGTCTTGGTTGTCGTTGACGTACTCGACGCCGTCCTCAGTTGTAACGTGCTCCATGACAACCCTAAGGCCTGGTACGCGCCGGCGCAAAGGGTCCAACACACGCTCGATGAAGACCGCTTCGCGGTCGAAGATGTCGACGTCACCATCCACGACCTCGCCGTGTACACAGAGGGGCAGGCCGATCTCGGCCATCTTCTCAAACACGCCGGTCACCTTGTCGAAGTCACGCACGCCGGAGTCGGAGTTGGTGGTCGCCCCCGCGGGATAGAGCTTCAGCGCCCGGATCAGCCCAGACGCAGCCCCTTGGGCCACATCCTCTGGCTCCGTACCCTCGGTCAGGTAGAGCGTCATGAACGGCTCGAACGCCGAACCGGCCGGAAGCGCCGCCTGAATCCGGGCCAGATACGCAGACGCGTCCGTCGTCTTCACCACAGGCGGTACGAGGTTCGGCATGATGATGGCCCGGCCGATATGATCTGCCGAATGGGCAATCACACCTTCCAACATGGGACCGTCACGAAGATGCAGATGCCAATCGTCAGGTCGGCGAATCGTCAGGCTGTCGGTCATGGCACCCCCGTATGTTGCCCCTTGCTTAGTGGCGTCGCCGGGGGGCGGCAAGCCCGCTCAAGTGTCACCGCGCCAACGGCATGGAGCCCGTGGCGACAGCAGTGGCTCGGCACACAAGGTCGAGATCTCCGCGACAGCATCAAGCACCTTCACAACGTAGTCCCGCGTCTCGTTGAACGGAGGCACGCCGTTGTGGCGACGAACGGCACCTTCGCCCGCATTGTATCCAGCCAACGCAAGCAAAGGATCGTCGCGAAACTCGCTCAACAGCCAGTCCAGGTACGCCGCACCACCAAGAATGTTCTGACCGGCATCAAACGCGTTCTTCACGCCAAACCGCTTTGCTGTCGCAGGAATAAGCTGCATGAGGCCCTGCGCCCCCTTTGTGCTGACAGCAGCAGCACGCCCCCGGGACTCGACCGAGATCACGGCCAGGAGCAGTACCTCCGATACGTCGTATCGGGCCGCAGCCGCCGCTACGAACGGTCCATAGTCTTGACGGATCCCGGATATCGCCCCGGCAGCATGTATGGCTTTTCCGGCAGCGCGGCGCTCACGCACACTTGCCAACGCCGGTTGCCATCGTTTGGCATCCGCTGATCCCTGGGCCGAGTGGATCTTCCAGAACCAGCCGTGCTGTTGCGAGTTGGTGCCCTGCGACGTTACCGCTTCTCTGCGTTCACCAGGCGCTTTGATCCGGTCTCGCGTCCCAGGGGGCGGTGGTCTCAGCGTCTTGACCCTATCAGCAGAACCTGGGCGCACACCCTGCTTCAGGAACTTCGCTTCCGCAGATGATTCGGAAATCACAAGCGCCATCATCGCAAACACCGCCCCGACAATGGACGCTTTACCAACTCTCAGTGGTAGATTGCCATATTTGTGCCGCATTTCGCCTTGTTGTGCCCATAGTTGGCGGTCTAGCCGCCACGATGTCGTCAAGATTATGCGAAGTTAACCATAAATGTCTGCCTTAGCTCAATTTTCTATCATTGCAGCCTTTGCACAGAGCAGCCGTTTCGCCAGTGTGTGATGAGTTTAGTGGATTGTGAAAGCGCCAATCATGACGACTGACGGTCAGTGACCGCGATGTGTGAGTGGAAGCGAGAAACAAAGACGTGAAGTCTGGAGGGTAACATGGATAAGCTGCGTAAGTTCCTGCGGGATGACAGTGGCGCTGTGACGATCGACTGGGTTGCGCTGACCGCCGGAATTCTGCTCCTCGGCATTGCAGTCGTGTTCGCGATCTTCCGCGAAGGTGTGCAACCATTGGTAGACAGCATCAACACGACGCTTCAAGGCGCCGTTCCGGGCAATATCGTAGGGCCTGCACCCAACTTTGAATAGTTGAGGCGAGACAACGCCTCTTCCGGCATGATACGATTGGTTGAAAACTTGCCGATCGGATACCGTAATCATGCGCATCATCGCGATGCTTTTTGTGATCGTTGGCGCTGTCGTGGCCGGCAGCGCCATCTACATGTTGAACAATCACATGGCCCAGCAACAAGCTGTGGTAGCGCAACCCGACGCCACACCGCAGATGGTTTGGGTGGTCGTCGCGAAACGTCGTCTCGAGTATGGACACCGAATCCATAAAGGAAACCTCAAGACAACGATGTCGGCCGTGAAGTGGCCAAAGGACGCCGTCCCTGAAGGGTCGTTCTCCGAGAGGGAGGAGCTTGTCGGCGAAGATGACGAAAGCTACCGCGTCGTTCTTCGGACAATCGAACCAGGCGAACTTGTTCTGCAGTCGAAGGTCTCGGGGTTCGGTGGCTCCGCACGCGTCGCAACCCGAGTAAGCGAAGGCATGCGCGCCTTCGCTATACCCATCAACGTCGTCAGCGGCGTTGCGGGGCTGGTCACACCCGGTGACCACGTCGACATTTTGCTGACGAGACGCATCGACCGGCAGATGACGACCAGCGTCATTCTCCAGAACGTGCTGGTGATTGCCGTCGACCAGCTCTCCAACACCGAAAGCGATCGTGCCCGCGTCGCGAGCACAGCGACGGTGGAGGTCTCCCCGACAGACGCATCCAAACTGACCCTTGCCAAGGAAGTCGGCAGGCTATCGCTGACTCTTCGTGGGACAGACCAACCGGCGCAAAACGTCGAACCGTTGGACATCGGCCCGACCCAGGTGCGCGATTTGCCTGACACCCCGGAGATCAAGGCTCCGCCAGTCGTCGAGGCGCCGACCGAGGTGAGGCTGCGGAAGGGCGGCAAGCTGGAGACGATCCAGGTCGATTGAACCTGGCCTATGACTCTTACACCAGACTCCAAGAATCGACCTCAACACCTTGATTCTCGGCATCTTTCAGTGTTTACTCCTGGCTAGCATAGTGCAGTATGCTTGGGGTGCGCGGTCAGAACGATGGGCATAGCGATACGTTTGGGGGCAATCACGACGTTGTTGTTCGTGATCGTCTGGACCATGTCCAACGCACCGTCGGCGTCAGCTCAATCCGTGCTGAACGTCGTCAGGGGCATTCAATCGAACAACTTGTCAGTGTTTATCGATCGTGCGGTCGTTATCGAAAGCGCGGTCGCGTTCGAAGAGGTCTCGGTCGCAAATCCCGAAATTGCCGACGTGCAACTCATCTCGAACAAATCGATCTACATCTTCGGCCGCCGGCGTGGCGTCACGTCGCTCACGTTGCTGGGCGAAAACGGTCGTTTGATCACCAATGTCGTGATCAAGGTCGAGGCCGATCATTCGGAAATGAAGCAGCGCTTGACGGAACTTCTGCCGAACGAGCCGATTGAGGTTCGCACTGCTGCCGGCGGTTTGATCCTGTCCGGCACAGTGTCCGGCACGGACAAGATCGACCAGGCCATGTCGCTCGCGCGCGCCTATGCCGGAGATGCCGTCACCAACATGATGACGGTGGGTGGCACCCAACAGGTGATGCTTCGGGTGAAGATTGCCGAGATTGATCGCGGCGCCTCAAAGGATTTAGGGTTGTCGTTAGGGTTGCTAGGGCGCGCAGGCAACACACGTATCGTCTCAACGACAGGTAACAGCGTCCGCCCCACCGAGCGGGAAGTTTCGGACAACACCAATGAAACGGTGTCAAGTGTCAACGATTTTGTGAGCTCGGTCGCCCCGATTGGCACATTCGCCGGCGCCTTCGGGGCGATTTTTAACATCGCGGATAGCTTCCTCTTGGACGTCCAACTGGATGCCCTTGAACAGAAAGGGTTCGCTCGAACGCTTTCCGAACCTAACCTGATTGCGCTTTCCGGCTCGGAGTCAGCGTTCCTCGCTGGTGGCGAAGTCCCAGTCCCCGTCGTTGGAGACGACGGTGATATCACCATCACCTTCCGTCCAGTAGGCGTGCGGCTGGAGTTCCGTCCAGTGGTGCTCGACGGTGAGTTGATCAACATTTCTGTCGTTGCAGAAGTAAGCCAGGTCGATCCAGAGGTCACAACATCGGGCTTTGGTGGATTCGAGTTGTTTGGATTTCGAACAAGACGCGCGGCGACGGTAGTCGAACTGAAAGATGGACAAGCATTTGCAATCGCCGGACTGATACAGGAAGAGTTTAGCGACGTCGTGAGCCAAGTGCCCTGGCTCGGCGACCTTCCTGTCCTAGGCACCCTTTTCCGCTCGACGAACTTTGAACGCGGCCAAACCGAACTGGTGATCTTCGTCTCGGCACACCTTGTGACGCCCCTTGGCTCGGAAGACGAGATCGCCCTGCCAACAGACCGGATCGCCATTCCGAACGAGGCTGAGCTTTTCCTGTGGGGCGAGACGACAGGACAGCGCGGGCCGGGCGGGGCCGGCATCGGGATCGGCAGCGCTGATTTCGACGGGGATTACGGTTATGTTCTGGAGTGAAGCTGCCGCGAGATCACTGCGCGTTCCGTTGGCTCTTGCCGCTCTGCTCGCCATTTGCGCCTGCCAGGAAGCGGGACAGCATCGGACGGAAGATCTCTACGGGGAGGCGACCCGGGCAAACTTCGCTGCGCAGGATGCTTACAATTCGTCCAATCAACGCCTGGTCGATCTCGGCCGCGATTTCGCGAGAAATACACAGCCCGTCGTCAACTTCGCCTTCGACAAAGCTGTGCTCGATCCGACGGCACGGGCGGCACTGGACAGCCAAGCAATGTGGCTAACGGCAAACCCGGACGTGCGGATGACCATCGTTGGTCACACGGATCTCGTGGGCTCGGAGCGCTACAACAGCGGCTTGGGCCTCCGACGGGCACAGGTAGCGTTGAACTATTTGGTCCGTAGCGGCGTCGCACGCTCACGGCTTGAAGCCCTAGCCTCCCGCGGCGAGTTGGACCCTCTCGTCCAGACTGACGCGCGAGAGCGGCGAAACCGCCGCACAGTTACAACCGTAGCGGGCTTTGCCCGGAACTATGTTGGCACGGGCCTCGAAGGCGAATATGCTCACGGCGTATACAACACGTACCAAGCGGGCGGCTTCGGCGTGACGGTTGGCGGAGCCGATCCCAACTAACAAACGCAAAGCGGGATTGGCATATGTCCGCACGCCGTAACGGAGGGACGTATCCGATCTGCGAGCGAGGTGGGCTGTGGGCTGGATGTCGAAACTTCGGGAACGGGCGCGAGACTTCGCGATCGACCGATCTGGCACCGCCGGCCTCGAATTCGTCACAACGGTTCCCTTGCTGCTGGGCGTACTGGTGTTCACGTCCGAGTATGGCGAAGCGCTGAGGAGTCGGATGGCGCTCGACAGCGCCGTGCAGGACATCGGGCGCTACTTGGCCCGTGCACCGGTGGACCTTGTCCAAGGCCAGCCGCCAACGATAGCGTTCTACGAGGCCGTAGAGAACGAGGCACAAGCGTTGCTTGCGCAGCGCGTCGATCGGTTGCTTAGCTTCGAGGTTGCAACGTACACTGTCGACACGAGCACGTTTCGCGATCCCTACTATGTCGTCGAGATCCGCGCATCGTCCTGGGAGCCGCTACCCCTACTGGCGGTGATCAACATCTTCTCCGGTACCGACCTTGCTGACGGGGACGGCGGAGATGTGCCGCTGGGCCTCGTCATGGATGCCCAGCATCTGGTGCGATGGGTCGGTGGGGCTCCGCCGGGAGATGCAGACTGTCAGCTTGTCGATCGCTATCAGGGCAACTGCCCATGATGCACCGCCTCTCACAACTCTGCCGCAGCTTCGCTCGGGATCAGAGCGGCGCGGTCGTGGTCGACTTCGTGCCTGTCTTCTTCGCGATGGTGATCCTGGTGCTGGTGATCTTTGAGATCGGGATCGCGTACTTTCTGAACCTGAGATCACTCAAGGCAGCCCAACTGGGCGCGCGGGTTGCTGCTGTCGTACCCGCCGTGCATACCAACGTGCCAGAGACAAACCGCAAGGTGAACCCGTTGGCCCGCGACGGGCAGCCCTGCTTCAACCCCAACGGTCCTGACAGGTGCCAAGACCCGGGCGGCCCATGGATATGCAACGGCAGCAACCTCGACGCAGACTGCAACCGCACAAACTTCGACCGGATCATCAGTGACATGCAGCGGGTATTCACAAACCTTGAGCCTGACGCCGTGACGGTGACCTATATATACCGCAGGCTGGGCGAAACAGGTGGACCATTGGTGCCAGAGGTAAATGTGCGTATCGAACCGCAGGAGTTTCGGTTCCTGTTCTTCACTCTGGGTCGGGCGACCGGAACGCTCGAAGACAAGCCAGCTACGCGGTACGGTGGCGTTTCGGCCAGCGCGTACGGCGAAAACATCTTCGGCGGTTGATAGTAGCGGTAGACCTCATGGCCCTGTCCTTTCGAAAAGCATCCACCCCAGAAGCAACCGAAGCGATTGTGTTTGCGGACGGGTTTGCCGAGTTCGAGGCGCTCACCGGGGACTTCGATGCCGAGTTTGGACCCGCGAACTGGACCGATGTCCGCCATGAGAACGCTGAACGTGTACTCGAGCGCACCTTGGACGGCACCGACTTTGCAATCATTGCGATCTCGTCGGACGATCCTTCGGACGTAAACAGCACCGCTGCACTGATCCGCCGGGCGCGGGGAGCAGGGCTATTGGTGCTTCTGGTGGTCGGGGATCTCTCTTCACGATCGATCCATAGGCTGATGCGCGAAGGCGTGACGGAGTTCACACCCTATCCTGACGCCGACGGCGCGCTGGCCGATGCGATAAGCCGTCTTCGCCTCCAACTGAACGCGCCGAACCTCCCCCTTGGACCGGGCGTCGCGCCGCCTCAGCGTCAAGGCATGGTGATCACGACCTATGGTGCCGCCGGCGGCGTCGGCGCATCGACGTTCGCGGTCAACCTTGCCTGGGAGATTGCCCTGGCCACCAAGAAGACCGGCCGGCGCGTTGCGCTGCTGGACTTCAACTTTCAGTATGGCTCCATAGCAACCTATCTGGACGTGCCGCGGCGGGAGGCCGTGTACGAGCTTGTGTCCGAGGCCGCCTCACTCGATCAGACCGGGCTGACCCAGGCGCTCTCGGTCTATCAGGGCAAGCTGCACGTCCTCACGGCGCCGCGCGACGCCCTGCCCCTCGACATCGTGACCCCAAGCGATGTCCAAGCGATCATCAAGTTGGCGCGTGAGGCGTTCGACTTCGTCCTCATCGACATGCCGCAATCGCTCATGAACTGGTCCGAGCAGGTCTACGCCGCGTCTGATGTCTTCTATGCCGTGATGGAACTCGACATGCGGTCAGCCCAGAACATGTTCCGGTTCCTGCGCACGTTGAAAGCCGAGGACATGGCCCTGGACAAGATCCAGTTTGTACTGAACAGGGCGCCCGGTTTGACGGATCTATCAGGCAAGGCTCGCGTCAAACGGGTATCGCGCAGCCTCGGCATCGAGTACTCGGTTCTTCTGCCTGACGGTGGCCGGACGGTCGTGAACGCCTGCGATCAGGGTGTCCCACTCGCTGGGACAGCGAAATCGAACCCGATGCGCAAGGAGATTGCGCGAGTTGCCAAGGCACTGGTCGAGCAGAACGTCTCGAGCGCAAGCGCCAAGGCTTAAGCACCGGAGGACGACATGTTCCGCAGGATACGCGAGTCCCAACCCGGGCCCACAGATCCCCGGCCCGCCGCCGTGCCAAGCGTGATTCCAAAGACGCGACAGGATGTTCTTCCACGCGACCCCGCCCAGCAGACGAGCGACTTGCCTCACCTTCAGACGCAGCAACCGCGCCCGTTCGAGACCATCTCAACCGGCGCGACACATGCGATGCCAACACCGGAGAACGATGGCGACACGCGTCGGCGGCGGAGGATCCTGAACCTCAAGGTCGACATGCATCGGCGTCTGCTGGAGGAGCTCAACCTCTCGGCGATCGACAAGGTCAGCCATTCCGAGTTGAAGACGGAAATCATGCAGGTTGTCCGCGAGGAACTGCAGACCCAGGATCTCGTTCTGTCCCGAGGCGAGGTCGACCAGTTGTCGGACGAATTGGTCGACGAGGTCGTGGGCCTCGGTCCGCTGGAGCCGCTCCTCAAGGATCCGACAATCACAGACATCCTCGTGAACACACACGAGCATTGCTACATTGAACGCGACGGCCTGCTGGTGAAGACGCCCGTGCAGTTCAAGGACGACCTGCACCTGATGCGGGTGATCAACAAGATCGTTGCCGCGGTCGGGCGGCGTGTGGACGAAAGCCAACCCTGGGTCGACGCACGATTGGCCGATGGCAGCCGGGTGAACGCCCTGGTTCCCCCATGCGCCGTGGACGGCCCCCTTCTCTCGATCAGGAAGTTCTCGAAGATCCCCTTCACCGTCGAGAGTCTGATTGCGAACAGTACTTTCAGTGAGGACATGGCGCGTTACCTGCACGCTTGCGTGCGGTGTAAGCTGAACGTGCTGGTGTCAGGCGGCACCGGGTCGGGAAAGACCACCACGCTGAATGCCCTGTCGTCGTTCATCCCGTCGAACGAGCGCATCGTGACGATCGAGGATACCGCCGAGCTGCAACTCCAGCAGGAGCATGTCGGTCGGATGGAATCGCGCCCGGCAAACATGGAGGGCTCCGGCGCGGTGACCCCTCGTGATCTCCTCAGGAACGCCCTGCGGATGCGTCCCGACCGCATCATCGTCGGCGAGGTCCGCGGCGACGAAGTCATGGACATGCTTCAAGCCATGAACACCGGCCACGAAGGCTCGATGACGACGCTGCATGCCAACACGCCCCGCGATGCGCTGTCGCGGTTGGAGAACATGGTCGGCATGTCCGGAATCGACCTGCCGCTTGCCTCTCTGCGGACGAACATCTCGTCGGCGCTGCACGTCATCGTCCAGGTCAACAGGCTGACCGACGGCACCCGGCGCATGGTCTCGATAAACGAAGTCGTCAGCATGGAAAGCGACGTGATCGCCATGCAGGAGGTCTTCAAGTTCGACCGCTCCGGCATCGATGGCGATGGTCAGATCAAGGGACGCTACGTCGCAACCGGCATTCGCTCTCGCTATGCGGACCGCTTCAAGCAATGGGGCTACGAGCTGCCGGGATCAATCTTCAGCCCCGAACGCTGAGCGCCCGGAGTGATCTGAGGAATGTTCTTTCAACCGCTCATCTACGGCCTGATCTTCATCAGCGTCTACCTGATGCTTGGAGGGATGTATTTCCTCGTCTTCGGGCAGCAATTGAGACGCGAGAAACGGGTCAACCGGCGGCTGGCCCTGCTGCAGGAGGGACGGGACACCGAAGAGGTCCTGACCATCCTGAGGACCGAGCGCGAGACCTCCGCGCGCTCGACTGCAATGCCGATTATCGGCAATCTCGTGGACAAGGCGCGGCACGCAAACATCGTGATGAGCGCGCGCGGAATCCTCGCCGTCGTTTTCGTGACCTGTGTGGTCATCTTCGTGCTTCTGACACTGTTCACCGTCGCGGACCTGGAGATCCGGATCGTCGCCGCACTGTTCGGGGGATACGGCACCGTCTACCTGTGGCTTCGCGGCAGGGCGAAGGCACGGATCTCGCTCTTCGAGGAACAATTGCCGGATGCGCTGGATCTCATGGTGCGCTCGCTTCGGGTCGGGCACCCGATCAACGCCGCGATCGCCATTGTCGCCCGCGAGATGCCGGATCCACTGGGTACCGAGTTCGGCCTCATCGCTGACGAGGCCACCTATGGCATGGCGGTGAACGAGGCACTGGAGCGTCTGGCCGAGCGCGTGCCCGTGCAAGACCTGCGCTTCCTGGCGATCGCCGTGACCATACAGGCATCGTCAGGTGGCAACATGGCCGAGATTCTGGACGGCCTCGCCAAGGTCATCCGTGCCCGGTTCAAACTGTTCCGTAAGGTCCGGGCCATCACCGCGGAAGCACGCTTTTCAGGATGGATCCTCTCGATCTTCCCGATCATCGCGCTCTTGGGCGTGCAATTCGTTGACCCCAACTATTACACGCGGGTCGACGATCACCCGTACTTCATGTGGGGTGCCGTTCTGACGGGGGTGCTGTTGGTTTTGAACATCATCTTCATGCGCATCCTGCTGAACATAAAGGTCTAGGGACGGGCATGGTCCTGCCGCTCCAGTCAGCCCCCAGCAGCCCGGCGGACGTCGCCAACCAGATCGACCAGATCTGGGCGCTTCTCGTACAGGTGTTTGGGCCGGCCGGTCCGTTCTATGCCGTCATCGCGCTGGGCGTGCTCTTGATTCTGATTGCTCTGCCGCTTGCTCTGCGGCGTGAGAAGGACCCGCTCGAGCGGTTCTCGTTCCGCGACGACAGGCTGGACGACGACCTAGTTCGGCTGCGCGAGGGCACGGACGACGGGAGCCTCAGGTCGCTTGCGCAATATCTCGAACCGAAAACCGAACAGGAACTCAGCCAGACCCGAACAGACCTGCGTGCGGCGGGATACAAGGCCCGATCCGCGGTGCGGCTCTACTTTCTTGCAAAGGCAAGCTTCGGTCTTCTGGGCATCATCGTCGGGCTGCTTCTGACCCTGGTCCTGCCAGAGGATCCCGATGTGGTCTTTGCAGTCATCATGTCGGTCGCGTTCGGCCTGTTCGGGTATTTCCTACCGATCTACTGGGTGAAACGCCAAGGGGCCGTGCGCCGGGAGTCGATCGAGAACAACTTTCCCGATGCGATGGACATGATGTTGATCTGCATCGAGGGCGGCCAGTCGCTCGACCAGTCCATGGCCCGTGTCAGCGTGGAAATGCAGGCCTCCTCGTCGCCGCTGGCCGAGGAACTGATGATCGTCACGCAGGAGTTTCGCGCGGGCAAGGAACGCTCTGCGGTGCTTCGCGACTTTGGCCACCGCTGCAACGTCAGTGACATCTCCAGCTTCGTGACCGTGCTGGTGCAAAGCCAGCAGTTCGGCACATCCGTCGCCCAGGCGCTCCGGGTCTACGCCTCGGAGATGCGGGACAAGCGCCTCATGCGCGCAGAGGAGAAAGCCAACATCCTGCCGACGAAACTGACGCTCGGCACCATGTTCTTCACGGTCCCCCCGCTCATCCTCATCCTTGTCGGTCCCTCGATCATCACCGTCATCCGCGAGCTGGCAAACTTCCGATGAAGACGCTTGCGGCGGCCACCGCGGTCCTTTTCGTGCTCTCGGGGTGCGAGTTCCTGCCCGCGTCGCTGACAGCAGCTCTCCCCCCCGCCGGGCAACTGCCCGAGACGCAGGACACCTATCTCGACATGGGGCGCCGCCTGCTCGCACAAGGCGAAGTGGATCTCGCCCACGACGCGTTCATCCGATCAATCCGCGTCGAAGGCGTGACAGCGGAAGCGCTGAGCGGGGCCGGTGTCGCCATGGAGCGCAAGGGCCTCCTGACCGAAGCCCGGCGCTACTTCGAGCACGCCGTTCGGGTCGCCCCCCGATCACCCATCGCGCACAACAACCTTGGCGCGGTGGAGTACCGGATCGGAGCCTACCCTGAGGCAAGGCAGGCCTTTCTCGTGGCTCTCAGGCTCTCAGGCGGTGACAACGCGGTGGCCGAGCAGAACCTCCGCCTCACCGAGCACGCCTTGCGCCTGGCCGACGCAGATCGCTTGGCGCTCACGCCTAACCCGGTGACGTTGCAACGGGTAGGCAGCGGAGAGTACAGTATCGGCAAGCCCGGCGGCTGGGAGGAACAGGAGTGAGCAGACCGCGGATCGCAGTTGCATCGTGTATGGCGTTTCTTGCGTTTGCGGGGTTGTCTGGTTGCGACCGTGTTTCGCTGGCCGATCGACCGGATCCCCTCGGGTCTACGATCATCGACGCGGCTCAGATCCAGGATCTACTGCTGACGGCCGGAGACCCCGAGGAATCGGTGGCATACTTCGAGGCAGCGCTGGCCGAGGAGCCCGATCGTGTCGACTTTCGCAGAGGTCTTGCCCTCTCTCTGACACGTGCCCGGCGTTTTCCCGAGGCTGCGCGCGTCTACCAGGAGATGGTGGCGCTTGGACAGGCGGAAGCGCAGGACCGGATGGAGTACGGGTTTCTGTCCGCGCGGCTGGAGAACTGGGACGAGGCAGACAGGCTCGCGGCGTCACTGCCAGGGGGGCTGAACACCTCTCGGCGCCATACGCTCGACGCAATGCTCGCGGATCGCAGGCAGGACTGGGCGGCCGCCGATGCGGCCTACGCCCGCGCTGAAGATACGAGCTCGAACCCCGCCGGTGTCCTCAACAACTGGGGCGTAAGCCGCATGTCGCGTGGTGATCTGCCATCTGCCGAGCAGACCTTCCTGCAGGCGCTGTCGTTCAACTCCCGTCTCTTCAGTGCAAAGAACAACCTCGCCATCGTCCGCGGTCTGCAGGGAAATTACCGCCTGCCGGTCGTCCCGATGACCGAACGCGAGAAGGCCATCATCCTCAACAACCTTGGGCTGATCGCGCTGCGCAAGGGGGAGGGCCGGATTGCGAAAGGCCTCTTCGCCGCCGCCGTCGACGCCCATCCTCAGCACTACGCGGCCGCCGCCGACCGGCTGGCGGCGCTAGAGGCTGTGGTCGGTAACTGAGGGCATGGAAACCCCAGCACTCTGGCTCGCCTTCGCATGTCTCGTCCCGCTGATGATCTATACCGGTTGGCACGACGTGAGGTACCTGATCATTCCGAACTGGGTCGTGGTGGCGACGCTCGGCATCTATGTCGTATTCGGGTTTTGGGGCCTGCCGATCGAGACCTTCCTTTGGGGCCTCGCTGGCGGGGTGATCGCTCTCTTCATCGGGTTCGGCCTCTACCTGATATTGGGCTCAATCGGCATCGCAGGAATAGGCGCAGGTGACCTGAAACTGATCGCGGCGCTTGTGCCCTTCATGTGGTCCCGAGATGCGCTCGAGATCGTGGTCATCTTCGGTGTGGTGATCTGGGTCTTCCTGGTGGGCTTCATCATCGCATGGCGGCGCTATCGTCGGTCCAGCCGCTATGCCGCACTCGGCCAGGACGAGAAGAGCACGATGAAGGTCGCCTCGCCCTTTGGCGTGTCGCTTGCACTGACCATCGTGATCTACATGGGCCGTCAGGTGTTGGAGACGCTGTGACGATCCGTTGGGGCTCAGCCCGCCGCCCAGCTCGCCCAGCTCGCATCTTCGAGGAACAGAGGCGGATGATCTGTGATGACGCCTGTCAGCCCAAACGCCCGGAAGGGCACCATCAGATTGGGCAGGTTGATCGTGTAGACACGGACGTCAAACCCGAAACTCGTGGCCTCGGTCAACAGGCTCTGGCTGAGATGGCGATAGTTGATGTGCAGCGCTGCCGCCCGCAGGTCGTCCAGGATCGCCCGCCAGTCGGTGGGCGGCTTGGGCCACAGCCCGGCGAGCGGCTGATCCGGCATCAGCGCACGCATCTCAGCCAGCTCGCCCATATCGAAGCTCGACACGATGATCCGCCGGGCCGTCCATGGCCGGGCGGACAGGGCCTCAGCCACGCACGCAGCCGTCGCACCAAGCGGTGCCGCGTGGCGCTTGATCTCGATGTTGGCGTGAAACTCCAGGGCCTCCAGCGTATCCAGCAGCTGCTCCAGCGTCGGGACTGGTTCGTCCGCGAACTGAGGTTCGTGCCCCTTGCCCGCCGCAACCCCTACCAGATCCTCTGCTGCCAGCGCGCTCAGCGGTCCCGTGCCGGTCGTGCACCGATCAAGCGTCGCATCATGGTGGATCACCGGCGTACCATCGCCCAGCAACGTGACATCGCACTCGACCCAGTAGACGCCCATGGCTGCGGCCGCCCGCACCGCAGCAAGCGTGTTCTCCGGCGCCACCTGGCTCGCACCCCGGTGGGCAATCATGCGACCCGGGTCGTCGACGTTTGGCCTGTCAGGCACCATTCCTCTGCTCCACCGCTTGCCTCGGCCACGACCTTGTTGCAAACCCTTGGCGCCATGAAAACCTGCTTGTCAGCGAAACGCCGATGACCCGCTACGCGCTCTGTTCCGTCGTGTTCGCGGCACTGCTTTTCGGCGGCCATAGCCTCGGACGTTGGGGGGCCGCAGCGTTCGAGAGCATGCAGGTGCAGCGGATCGCCAGCGGGCTCGAGGTATTGGGCATGCGCTGGGCGCGGATCGAGGCCGACGGCCTTCGCATCGAACTGCATGGTCACGCGCCGGATATGTTCGCCCGGGAGCTGGCACTGGAATCCGCGCGTGTCAGTGCCCCGTTGGCCCGCGTCGAGAGTTTCGCGACGGCCACGCTGGCTCCGCCGACACGCCGTGATCCTGTGCGGATCGATCTCCACCGCAGCGCCGAGCGGCTGGTCATGACCGGTCAGACCGCCAGCCGCGCCATGCGGACCCGACTGAACGAGGCCCTGGCGACCGACGCACCAGACCTGACACTCAGCGATCTGACGGGAATACAGGCCGCCGAGCCACCTGCCGGATGGGGACCCGAGATCGATATTGCGAGCCTCGCCGCCGGCAATGTCGAGAACGCCTATGTGGTGGTGGAACCGGGGGTCGTCCGGATCAAGGGCAACGTCGCCAACGCCGAGGTGCGCGAGGCCCTGACACAGCAACTGGTCGCGCTGGCACGCACCGATGTGACGCTCGACCTGCAGATCGGCATACCGCCTCGGGTCATCGCCCCCTTCAGCTTTTCAGCCTGGAAGGAACCGGGTGGCACCCTGATCCCGGAACAATGCGCGGCGCGTACCGTCGCCGAAGCCGCCGAGATCGCCGGACTGGTCGCAAACATGTCGACCGCCCGCCATATCGTACCCTGCATCGTCGGGTTGGGCGGGCCTCCGGGCAACTGGCCCGACGCACTGGCAGCGGCGATGGCAGCGCTCGATGCGCTGCCGGCAGGGCGCGTCGACGTCGAGTTCCGCTATGCCCGGCTCATTGGCATGCCACCGACGCCGCCCGCGCTCTTCGAGGAGGTCACCGCCAGCTTCCAGGCTGCCATGCCCGAAGGATATGTCGCCGAGACCCGGCTCGACAGTCAGGACATCGCGACACGCACCGGGATCGGTCGCGAGCGGTTCTGGATGCGCCTCGTCCATAACGTCGACGGCGTCACCCTGACCGGCGAGGTGCCGCACGCAACCGCATCCAACGCGATCGTCACCTACGCTGCAGCCCTGTTCGGGACGGCACGGGTCGAGACCCATCTTGCCGCGGTCGATCGGGCCGCGCCGCCCGGATGGACGACCGCAGCACTGCGCATGCTCGATGCGCTCTACGAAACCGACGACGGCACAGCCGAACTTGCGGGCCACCGGGCGGTACTCTCTGCGACAACCCGGGATCCCGTTGCGGCGGCGCTGCTCCACAAGGCACTCGGCGTCTCCCTGCCCGGGTTCGACGTCTCGACCGAACTCATTGTTGACGTGCCAGCTGCCGTGGCCGCCACCGCCAAGCCGCCGCTCGCCTGCGCGGCGGCTCTCGGGCGGATCGTCGAGGCAACACCCATCGACTTCGCCCCGGGCAGCGCCGTGATCACCGACGCGGCCGAACCCGTTCTCGACGTTCTCGCCGAAACCTTCGAGGGTTGCGCGCCGGCACTGTTCGAGATCGGCGGTCACACGGACAGCCAGGGGTCGGAGGACTTGAATCAGCGCCTGAGCCTGGGCCGCGCCAAGGCGGTCGTGACCGGCCTTCTGGACCGCGGCGTCGCACCGGAACGTCTGATTCCCCGGGGCTACGGCGAGAGCCAGCCAATTGCAGACAACGCAACCGATGCGGGGCGCGCGCGCAACCGCCGCATCGAGTTCCGGCCAGCGGAGGGCTGAGCAATGCTGACAGGTACACAACTCGCAACCGCCATCACGGCTGTCCTGATCGGCGCCGTGGCACTGGGCTGGGTGTTGCACTGGATCTGGGCCCGGCTGACCAACGCCGCGGTCTCCGACACGGCACGCATCGCCGAGATGGTCAACCGCCTCCACGAAAGTGATCGCGCACGCGAGACATCAGAGGAGGCCCGCTCACTTGCAGAGAGCCTTCTGGCCACCCGCGAGGCGGAGGTGGAAAGCCAGATGGCCGAGATGCAGACACGGCTCGACGGCGCGGTCGACGGACGCGAGGCCGATCTGACCCGCCAGCTTCGCGAAGCGCAGATCGATGCGGAGACGTCGATGTCCGGCCTGCGCTCTGCCCGCGCACGGATCATGGAGATGGAGGCCGAGATCGAGGAGCTCGAGCGCCGCCTCGCCAAGGCCGAGATCGCGATCGAAGCCGATGTCCCGGCACCGGACGCTCAGGTCACCGACACCCCCGAGCCGTCGGTCGCGGAGACGCCGAAGCCGGACGCGGACCCGCCCGATCAAGCGGAAAGCGCGCCTGAGAAACCAGCCGCGAAACCAAGGAAAAGGCGGGCCAAGGCCCCCGCAAAGGACGCCTGACCGGGCCGTGCCCATCGGCGCAAGTCGACTTTCTGTACATACAGCTGCAATACGCGAGCAATACGCCTGCAATACAGATGCAATACGCCTGCAATACGGGGTGAATCCCGGCGCAAGGCGCTACTTCCAGCGCTCAGCCGCCTTGTCATCAGCGTCCCGCGCATCGACCCATTGGCCACCCGCAGTGCCGGATTCCTTCTTCCAGAACGGTGCACGGGTCTTCAGATAGTCCATGAGAAAGGCGGCAGCCTCGAATGCGGCCTCGCGGTGGCGCGATGCCGTGACCACCAGGACAATTCGATCGCCGGGTTCCAGCGGGCCAAATCTATGAATGATTCTAATGCCTTGCAGCGGCCACCGGTCGCGGGCCTGTGCCTCGATCTCCTCGAGCGCACGCTCGGTCATGCCGGGATAGTGCTCCAGCTCCATGGTCTGGATGGCACCTTGTCCGGTCATCTCTCGGACCAGGCCGGTGAAGGTCACGACCGCACCGATATTTCGGTCGCCTGCCGTCAGCGCCTCGATTTCCGCTGCAATATCAAAGTCCTGGGTCTGAACCGAGACCGACATCAGCCACCAGTAACCGGCGGGAAGAACGCCACTTCCCGCGCGCCGCCCAGTGGGGCATTCATGTCCGCCATCTCTTGGTCCACGGCGACGCGGATCGTGCCCAACTCCTTGAAAGCATGGGCATAGTGCTCTCCCCGCGCGACGAGCTCGACGATCAGCTCCCGCGCTGTCGCCGCCTCGGTCTCGACGTCCTCCGAGGCCACGCCGACCCGCTCCCGCAACCAGGAGAAATAGAGCACCTTCATCCCTTCACCTCGCGTTTACGCAATTCGACTAAACCTTTACGAAAGTAGTCGATGCCTGAGATGACGGTAAAGGCCGTAGCGACCCAGAGAAGGACCACTCCCACCATCTGAACATGACTTATCGGTTGCATCCACGCGAAGGCTTCCGGGTAATCAAGGTACCTGCGCGGCGTGAAGCCACCCAGCAAGTCTCGCAAGGGCGCAACAGCCAGCAAGATTCCGATTGCAACCATCTGGGCGGTCGTCTTCCACTTTGCGAGCTGTGTGACACGAAGCTTGATGTCACCCAGGTACTCACGGAGCCCCGAGACCAAGGTCTCGCGCAAAACGATCAGCACAGAGGGAACAACAAGGAGCGCCAGTGTATCATCCTGCATAACAATCCACTGCTGTTCCGCGGACAATATCGGGCCGGAGACGTTGTCCCGCATCACGAGAACCATCAGCGCGATGATCACCATCGCCTTGTCCGCAATCGGGTCCAGCATCTTGCCGATCTCGGACTCCTGACCCCAGCTCCGGGCCAGCCAGCCGTCCAGATAATCCGTCAGCGCCGCGCCCGCGAACAACCCGAACGCCACCCAATCGGCCAGGGGGCGCTCGAACACGACAAAGGCCAACGCCACGCAGGGTGCTGCCAGAACCCTGAGCATTGTCAGAATGTTAGGAATGGTCCAGATCATACTGCCCTGATGACGGATTCCCTCCGGCAAGGCAATTCTCCCTCTTCATCTGGCCAAAAATCCCGCGGGCGCGCGCGGGCAGCGCCCTCGCCCTTGGCCCGAAGGGCCAACCTGCCCTCACCGCTCCCCATGGAAGAACGCATATATGGTCTCTGCCATATTGGCGGAGATCCCGTCCACCGCTTTCAGATCGGCAAGCCCTGCGCGCGAGACCGCC
>JBCCDA010000064.1:0-25090 GCA_039033215.1 Pseudomonadota bacterium
CGGGATCCTGGGCATGCACAAGATCCAGCAGCGCCCGATGGTGATGGGTGGGCAGATCGTCGCCCGCCCCATGATGTACCTCGCCCTCAGCTATGATCATCGGATCATCGACGGCAAGGAGGCGGTCACGTTCCTGGTGCGGGTCAAGGAAGCGCGGGAAGATCCGCGCCGCCTGTTGATGGATCTGTGATCCGAACGAATGGGTCGCCCGATCGCATCGCCAGCGAAGACTTGTGAGGAGCGATCGCGTGCGAACATCAGGTTCGCGCGCGGTTGGATCGTCTGGACCGTCGTCTGCGGTTGCCTGGCATTCGTACTCGGGTGGATCACGGCTGATGGCGCATCGACTTGGCTGACCATCGCGGCGGTGTTTTGGTCTTGGGACCGGATGGCCGCAGGGTCCATGGCGACGTTGATCTTGTGGACGGTTTTTCGAACGATTTGGGATCTGTGGGTCCGTGAAGACGATATTGTCAGCGCCAAGAAACCGCGAGCGGTCTGGCGGAGAGGAGAAGGTAGATGTCCGACTACGATGTCGTAATCATCGGAGGCGGCCCGGGCGGGTACGTCTGCGCGATCCGGGCGGCTCAGCACGGGCTCAAGGTGGCGTGCGTGGAAGGCCGCGGAGCGTTGGGTGGTACCTGCCTGAATGTCGGCTGCATTCCGTCCAAAGCGCTGCTCCACGCCTCGGAACTGGTGCACGAGGCTGAAGGAAACTTCGCGAAGATGGGCATCGTCGCCAAGTCTGTGAGCGTCGATGTTCCGAAGATGATCGACTACAAGGACGGCGTCATCAAGTCGAACACCGATGGAATCGAGTTTCTGTTCAAGAAGAACAAGGTCGATTACATAAAGGGCTGGGGCAAGATCACTGGCCCCAACGAAGTCACGGTAGACGACGCCAAGCTGACGGCCAAGAACATCGTGATCGCGACAGGATCAGAACCCGCGTCGCTGCCGGGCGTGGAGGTCGATGAAGAGCGGGTCGTCACCTCGACCGGCGCGCTCGAACTGCCCAAGGTGCCGAAGAACCTTGTGATCATCGGTGCAGGGGTGATCGGGCTGGAACTCGGGTCGGTCTGGGGGCGGCTCGGCGCCAAGGTGACGGTGATTGAGTACCTCGACCACATCACCCCGGGGCAGGACAGCGAAGTCTCGAAGAGCTTCCAGAAAATCCTGAAGAAACAGGGCTTCGACTTTGTGCTCGGCGCAGCTGTCACCGGCGTCGAAAAGCTGAAGACCAAGCTGAAGGTGAACTACAAGCTCCGCAAGGACGAGTCCGAGCATAGTGTTGACGCCGACGTGGTGCTGGTCGCCACCGGCCGCCGCCCCTACACGGAGGGCCTAGGCCTTGATGCCGCCGGGGTTGAGACCGACCGCGGCATGGTCAAGACGGATGCCCATTGGCGCACGAACGTGCCGGGGATCTTTGCCATCGGCGATGTCATTGCCGGCCCGATGCTGGCGCACAAGGCCGAGGACGAGGGGATGGCCGTCGCCGACACGATCGCGGGCAAGCACGGCCACGTGAACTACGGCGTCATCCCGGGCGTGATCTATACGGCACCCGAGGTCGCATCGGTCGGTGCAACCGAAGAAATGCTGAAAGACCAGGGCGTTACGTACAAGGTCGGCAAGTTTCCCTTCATGGCAAACGGCCGCGCAAAGGCAAACTTCGTGACCGAGGGCTTCGTCAAGCTGCTCGCCCATGCCGAAACAGACCGCATCCTGGGGTGTCACGTCATCGGTCCGGGTGCAGGGGACCTGATCCACGAGGTCTGCGTGGCCATGGAATTCGGCGCGTCAGCAGAAGACCTCGCGATGACGTGTCATGCCCACCCGACATACAGCGAGGCAATGCGGGAAGCCGCGTTGGCGTGCGGCGACGGCGCGATCCACGCCTGACACTGGGCGGGGGCTGTTCCACCCCTGCCCGCGCCCTAATTCATGCTCACCGCCGACAGGGAAATCAGCATGACCAAACTCCTCGGGATCTCCGGCTCACTGCGCCGCGAGAGCTTCAACACCAAACTCCTTCACGAGGCCAGCCGCATCTTTGGTCCAAGTGAGTTTCAGGTGGCGGACCTCAACCTGCCGCTTTTCAACGAGGACCTCGAGGCGGACGGCCAGCCCAATAGCGTGGCGAAGGTTTGCGGGCAAGTTGGCTGGGCCGATGCGATCGTCATCGCCTGTCCCGAATACAATAAGGCCCCCCCCGGGGTCTTGAAGAACATGCTGGACTGGGTCAGCCGGCCACGTCCTGCCCCGATGGTCGGCAAGCCAGTCGCTGTCATGTCGGCGACCGCAGGCATGGCAGGGGGCGAGAGAACGAAGTCCGCGCTCTACCTGATGCTGATCCCCTTCATGGTGCGTCTCGTCTTCCAGCCCGAGGTCAACCTGGGAGGCGCATCGAACCAGTTCGACGAACAGGGCCATCTGAAGGACGGCCGTGCGAAGGATGCGCTGGGAAACCTTATGGCAGCGCTGAAGGACGAGATCACGGCCGGCTAGGACGCTCCGGTTTCGTCCACCGCCTTTCCGCGGTAGCGTTACGCCATGGATCATACTGATACCGAACCGACAGACGACCCCGCGGCGGAAGTCGCGCTCGAACTGCTGGTCGGCGCGCAAGTGCGCGCACTCCGACAGGCCCTTGGCATGACGCTGGCCGAACTGGCTCAGTCAGCAGGGATCTCGACGGGCATGTTGTCGAAGATCGAGAATGGGCAAACCTCACCCTCGCTATCAACACTGCAGTCGCTTGCAGCCGCGCTGAACATGCCGCTGGGCAGCTTCTTCGCGACCTTCGACCAAAAGCGCGATGCAACGTTCGTGCGCGCGGGCGAAGGCCTGACCATCGATCGCCGTGGATCGGCCAAGGGGCATCGCTACCAGTTGCTCGGCCACGGCGTACGTTCGGCCGTGCAGGTGGAACCGTTCCTGATCACGCTCGACGAGAGCTCGGACGCCTTCCCGATCTTTCGCCATGAGGGAACCGAGTTCATCTACATGCTGAAGGGCGAGATCACCTACGCGCACGGCGATCGGACCTACACCCTGACCCCCGGCGATTCGTTCTTTTTCGATGCGGGCGCGACGCATGGACCGCTCGAGCTGCGGCAACTGCCCGCAGTCTACCTCAGCATCATCGTAACCCCTCCCGACTGATTTCCACTTGGGAAACTCGTTTTCTTGACAGGAAACACGGCACCCGTCATCTTGCGCGCAGTCACAGGAGGCGCGCATGTGCGGAATCGTGGGGTTGTACTTGAAGACTCCGGAGCTGGAGGCTGACCTCGGTCGGCTGACCGCGTCCATGCTGCACGAAATGTCCTCCCGGGGTCCGGATTCGGCAGGTTTCGCCGTCTATGGTGGAGGCACGGGGCTTGACCGCGTATCGGCCCTGTCGCGAACGGGAGAAACCGATTGGGCGGCATATGACACGGCTTTGGCTGCTGTGAGCCCGGTCTCACTGACCACCTTGTCCGACCACGCGATCTTCGAGACGTCGAACGGGCAAGCCGTGCGCAACTGGCTGATTGAGAACGCCCCGGACGTGAGCGTGCTGGGCGTGGGCCGGTCGATGGAGCTCTACAAGGGGATCGGCGATCCGGATGCCGTGGCCGACCGGCTGGGGTTGGCCGGCCGGACGGGCACACACGCGGTCGCGCACACGCGGATGGCAACGGAATCGGCGGTCACGACCGAAGGCTCGCACCCCTTCAGCACCGGCGCGGACACGTGCCTTGTCCACAACGGCTCGCTGTCGAACCATAACCGGTTGCGCGAGAGGCTTTGCAAGGAAGGCGAGACCTTCCAGACCGAAAACGACTCCGAGGTGGCCGCAGGATACCTGGCATGGCGCATCCGGCAGGGCGACAACCTGGAGCAAGCTATCGACCACGCACTGGACGACCTGGACGGGTTCTTCACCTTTGCCATCGGTACGGCGGATGGCTTCGCAGTAGTACGCGACCCGATCGCCTGCAAACCGGCGGTTATCGCCGAAACGGACGATTGGGTCGCGATGTCATCGGAGTTCCGTGCAATTGCCCGGCTCCCCGGCGTCGAACATGCCGAGATCTGGGAGCCGGAGCCGGCGCGAATCTATGCGTGGAGCCGAGCTGCATGAGCCCCGCCCCATTCTCAGAGGCGGACGGTCCGGCTGAAGAGCGGCGCGTTGACCGGACGCTGGCTTGGCTGCTGGCCCGCATCCCGCGAACCGTTCACAACCGCATCGATCTGGTCGCGTGCAATTCCCATGTCGGCAAGCTGGGCGTCGGTCATCCCGTGCAGCTGACGGGCAGCGGCGCGGTTCACGGCGTCGCGGCGAAACTCGGTAAAGGCTTGTTTGACGAGCGAGACAATGGTCATGGCGCTGTCCTTTCTTGTTCTGGGATAAAGTGCTGGTGGACAGATAAGCGGTCCGCGGCACGCCACAATCAGTGCTTTGGCGAAAGCCGTTTTGCAGCAACTGCATAGCTGGAGGGGTTGAAGCGATGAGCAATGCGGTGCTGGCCAACACGGCGCTGGATCTCGCGGCGATTGACACGCGCGGGGTGAACCGGGCCTTGCAGGCGGCGGAGGCGGGGGCGTTCACCGTGCTGAATCCGGCCGGGGCACATGCCCTGGCGTGTGGGTTGACGACCCCTGTCGAGGTGACGGTGAAGGGCCATTGCGGCTACTACGCCGCAGGAATGAACCAGGCGGCCTCGGTGACGATCGAGGGCAACGCAGGCACGGGCGTGGCTGAGAACATGATGTCGGGTGTCGTGCGGGTCACCGGCAACGCTTCACAATCCTCGGGCGCGACCGGCCACGGCGGATTGCTGGTGGTCGAGGGGAACACCTCGGCGCGCTGCGGGATCTCGATGAAGGGGATCAACATAGTTGTCGGTGGGTCTGTCGGTCACATGAGTGCTTTCATGGGTCAGGCGGGCGCGTTGGTTGTCTGCGGAGACGCGGGCGCGGACCTTGGCGACTCCGTCTACGAGGCACGGCTCTACGTTGCCGGAAACGTGGCGTCCCTGGGCGCGGATTGCATCGAGAAAGAGATGACCCCGCACCACCTCGCCAAGCTGGGTCGCCTGCTGACGGCCGCCGGGATGGGTGCCGACCCCTCAACGTTCCGGCGCTTTGGATCGGCGCGGCGTCTCTACAACTTCAACATCGACAATCTGGATGCGTATTGATGGCCGACTATTCCCACGCCCCGAAGACCACGCCGCGCAAGGCGGCAGCCTTCGACGACTACACGATCTCGGAGATCCGGCGGGCCGCGGCCACGGGCATCTACGACATCCGGGGAGGCGGAGCGAAGCGCAAGGTACCGACGTTCGATGATCTGGTGTTCCTGGGCGCCTCGATGTCGCGCTACCCGCTGGAGGGCTACCGCGAGGCCTGCGGGACGGACGTCATCCTGGGTGACCGGTTTGCCTCCAAACCGCTCCACCTGAAGACACCGATCACGATCGCCGGGATGTCCTTCGGGTCGCTGAGCGCGCAGGCCAAGGAGGCGCTGGGGCGCGGGGCATCTGCCATGGGCACATCCACGACCACGGGCGATGGGGGCATGACCGCGGAGGAACGGGCCCATTCCTCCCAGCTGGTCTACCAGTATCTGCCCAGCCGATATGGGATGAACCCCGATGATCTGAGGCAAGCGGACGCGATCGAGGTGGTGGTTGGCCAGGGCGCCAAGCCGGGCGGTGGCGGGATGTTGCTTGGCCAGAAGATCAACGAGCGCGTGGCCGAAATGCGGACGTTGCCACAGGGCGTCGACCAGCGCTCGGCGTGCCGTCACCCCGACTGGACCGGTCCGGATGATCTGGAAATCAAGATCCAGGAGCTGCGCGAGATCACGTCGTGGGAGAAGCCGATCTACATCAAGGTGGGCGCCGCACGGCCTTACTACGACACGGCGCTTTCGGTGAAAGCGGGCGCAGATGTGGTCGTCGTCGACGGCATGCAGGGCGGTACCGCGGCCACGCAGGAAGTCTTCATCGAGCATGTGGGCATCCCTACCCTGCCCGCCGTGCGCGAGGCCGTCCGGGCGCTCAAGGACCTGGACGCGTACCGCAAGGTACAGTTGGTGGTCTCGGGCGGCATCCGCTCGGGCGCCGATGTCGCCAAGGCGCTGGCCATGGGTGCTGATGCAGTCTCGATCGGCTCGGCGGCCCTGATTGCCCTGGGCGATCAGGATCCAGCCTACGAGGAAGAATACCGCGCGATGGGCACCACCGCCGGGGCCTATGACGATTGGCATGAGGGCAACGACCCCGCCGGGATCACAACGCAGGAGCCGCATCTGGCGTCGCGCCTGGATCCGGAGAAGGCAGGTCGGCGGCTGGCGAACTATCTGGCCGTCATGACCATGGAGCTGCAGACGCTGGCACGTGCCAACGGCAAGTCCCATGTCCGCAACCTAGAGCCCGAGGATCTGGCGGCCCTGACCGTCGAGGCCGCCGCCATGGCAGGCGTGCCGCTCGCCGGTACGACCTGGGTGCCGGGTGCCTGACGGCAAGATGTATGAGATTTCCACAACAGGGGCTTGACCCCCCGGGCAATCGCGATTGACGTGGACCGGACAGGCAGCAGAGGGGGACCCCATGGCACTGGACTTGGCGAAAGAGGCGAAAGCCCGCGGCATCGAATACTTTCTGATCTCGTTCACCGATCTCTTCGGTGTGATGCGGGCCAAGCTGGTGCCGGCGCGGGCAATCAAGGACATGGCCAAGGAGGGCGCTGGCTTTGGCGGCTTTGCCACCTGGCTCGATTCGACGCCGGCCGAGCCGGACATCTTCGCCATCCCCGATCCCGATAGCCTCATCCAACTGCCCTGGAACCCGCAGGTCGGATGGCTTGCCTCGGACGTCTATCTGGGCGGCGAAAGCCTCGAGCAGACGCCGCGCAACACGCTGAAACGTGTGATGGCGACGGCGGCCGAAAAAGGTTGGCAGATGAAGAGCGGCGTGGAGTGCGAGTTCCACCTGACCAACGTGGACGGCACCGAGATCTCGGACCCGCGCGATACCCAGGAGAAGCCCTGTTACGATGTCGCCGCACTGATGCGGCGCTATGACGTGATCAAGGAGATCTGCGACGCCATGCAGGCTCTTGGCTGGGGGCCTTATCAGAACGACCACGAGGACAGTAACGGTCAGTTCGAGATGAACTGGGATTACGACGATGCGCTGAAGACCGCCGACCGCCAGGCGTTTTTCAAGTTCATGGTCAAGACCATCGCCGAGAACCACGGCCTGCGCGCGACGTTCATGCCCAAGCCGTTCACCCATCTGACGGGGAACGGCTGCCATATGCACGTCAGTGTGTGGGGGACAGGTGGTGTCGCCAAGGGCAAGGAGAAGAACCTCTTCGCCGACAAGAAGGGCGAATTGGGCGTGTCCGCCCTGGGCTACAACTTCATGGGCGGGCTCATGAAGAACGGAACGGCGCTGGCCGCGATCTCGAACCCGTCGGTGAATTCCTACAAGCGGATCAATGCGCCGCGGACGACCTCCGGCGCGACATGGTCCCCCAACACGCTGACCTATGGCGGCAACAACCGCACGCACATGATCCGCATCCCGGACGCGGGGCGCTTCGAGCTTCGGCTCGCAGACGGAGCTGCGAACCCCTACCTCTATCCCGCAGCGGTGCTGGCATGCGGGATGGACGGGATGGACAATGCACTGGACCCGGGAAAGCGGATCGACCTGGACATGTATGCCGAGGGGCACAAGGTGCGCGGTGCAAAGAAACTGCCGCTCAACCTGCTGGATGCGCTGCGTGAGTTGGAGAAGAACAAGGTTATCCGGGCTGCCCTGGGACCGGCAGTCGATGCGTTCCTTAAACTCAAGCACGGTGAGTGGAACAGCTACATGGCCCACCTGACCGAGTGGGAGCGCGAGAACACGCTGGACATCTGAGCCGGCAGGGGCGGAGACACGCGCGCTCCGTGACGACCGCCCTTTGACGTCTTCCTGATGAACGCGGGGCCGGGCCATCGCGTTCTAGTTGAACCGCTGCAATGGTGTTATCCTCTATCAATCAAATGCGGGCCGACGAACGGTCCCGCTCCTAGGGGAGGACACCATGAAAGACCAAGACACCACGCCACGCGTGGACCGCCGCGCGTTTTTGGCTGCTGCAGCAGGGGTTGCTGCGACGTCCGCGATGGCGCCCGATGCGTTTGCGCGCAACTTCGGACCGGGCGCTGAGCCCGTCCGCTATCCCGATCCGGATATCATCGCGCTCGACCCGCGCTTCCCCAAGCTCGGCAACACGCCGATCCAGCGGCATCACCTGGGAACGCTGTGGGCCGAGGGTCCTGCCTGGAACGGCGTTGGGCGATATCTGATCTGGTCTGACATCCCGAACGACGAGCAGCTGCGCTGGACCGAGGAGGACGGCACGGTAAGCCGCCGCTTCCGGTATCCATCGGGGAACTCGAACGGCAACACGTTCGATTACACGGGGCGGCAGATCAGCTGTCAGCATGGGCCGCGCAAAGTGATCCGCTATGAATACGACGGGACCGTCACGGTGCTTGCGGAGGAGTTCGAAGGCGAAGAGTTCAACGCGCCGAACGATGCCATTGTCCATCCCAACGACGGCTCGATCTGGTTCACGGACCCCGGTTATGGAGGGCTGATGAACTACGAGGGCAATCGGCTGAACACCGGCTCACCCCAGCCGATCCGCAAGGAGGCAGTCTACCGGATCGATGGGCAGACCGGGAACATCACCAAACTGACCGATGCGCCGTTCAAACCGAACGGGCTCTGTTTCAGCCACGACTATACCAAGCTCTACGTGGCCGACACGGGGCGCTCGCACTACCCCGACGCCGAGAGTCAGATCTGGGTCATGGATATCGACGGGGAGACAGTGTCCAATGAACGGCAGTTCGTCTCGATGACCATCGACGGGAAGACGGGCTTTGCTGATGGTATCCGCGCAGATGAGGCTGGAAACATCTGGTCCTCGGCCGGGTGGGTCGGCGATGGCTATGACGGCGTACACTGCTTCGCGCCGAACGGCGACCGGATCGGGCAGATCCGCCTGCCCGAGATCTGCTCGAACGTCTGTTTTGGTGGCACCAAGCGCAATCAGCTCTTCATGACCGCCAGCCAGTCGCTCTACTCGGTCTTCGTCGAGACCACGGGCGCCCACATTACCTGAGCGCGATTGCCTCTGGCCCGGCCGGGGTGGGCACCCTAAGCTCGCCCCGGCAAGGGGGAGAGGCACATGACCGAATACTGGAAGAAGACAGCGACCGAGCTTGCCGAACTGGTGGCGGCCGGGGAGGTGACGGCCCGCGCGGTGTGCGAGGATGCGCTGGCCCGGCTGGCCGCTGTGAACCCTGCAATCAACGCTGTCGTTCAGGAGATGCCGGAGGAAGCACTGGCGACGGCAGATGCGGTGGATGCCGCGCGGGCGGCGGGGCAGAAACTGGGTCCTCTCGGGGGTGTCCCGGTCACCGTAAAGGTCAATGTCGACCATAAGGGGATGGCCAACACGAACGGTTTGCGCACCCAGGCGGATACCATCGCGCCGGAGGATAGCGCAGTGGTCGCCAACCTGCGCAAGGCTGGCGCCGTGATCGTAGGGCGAACGAATACACCTGCGTTCAGCCTGCGTTGGTTTACCAGGAACTCGCTGCATGGCGCGACGAAGAACCCGCGCGACCCGTCGCTTACTCCGGGTGGCTCTTCCGGTGGGGCTGCCTCGGCTTGCGTCGCGGGGATCGGCGCGGTTGCCCATGGTTCGGACATCGCAGGGTCGATCCGGTATCCGGCCTATGCCTGCGGCATTCATGGACTGCGGCCCTCTACCGGCCGGGTCCCGGTCTATAACCCGACAGCGCCCGATCGGCTGATCGGCGGTCAGATCATGGCCGTGCAGGGCCCGCTCGCCCGGACCGTCGCAGACGTGAAGCTGGGGTTCGAGGCCCTGGCACAATGGGACGCCCGCGACCCCTGGTGCATGCAGATGCCCATGCGCCTGCCCGATATGCCACGAAAGGCCGCGTTCTGTGTGGCCCCCGATGGGATGCCGACCGTGCCGGAGGTCGAGACGGCTGTCCGCGAGGCGGCCAAGGCGCTATCGGCCGCCGGCTGGGAGGTCACAGAGGTTGATACGCCGCCTATCCGCGAGTGCGCGCACCTCAACACCTATCTCTGGATGGAGGAGATGCGCCGCTACGATGGCGAGATGATCCCGGCCGAGGACGATCCCGACGCCAACATCGTCTACGAGTTCTGGAAGAACCACGCGGGCCCGGCGTCGATCAACAACCTGCGCGACGCGCTGATGCTGCGCTCGCGGCACCTGCGCACCTGGCAGATGTTCCTCGAGGAGCATCCCGTGCTGATCTGCCCTGTCTCGGCGGAGCTTCCGTTCCGTGACCAGCGCGATGTCGAAAGTGCGGCAGAGTTCGACAAGCTCTACGAGGCACAGCTTCTGCAATGCGGCCTGCCCTTCATGGGCCTGCCGGGCCTGACGGTCACGACAGGGTTGGTGGGGACAACGCCTGTCGGCGTGCAACTGGTCGCCAACCGCTACCGAGAGGATGTGTTGCTGGACGCAGGCGCGATCGTTGAGGCGGCATCGCCTGTGCCCATGCCGGTCGACCCGGCCACGTGACGGGCGGCTAGCCCGCCCGCTGCAGCGCGGTCCAGATCGCAACCGGGGTGAGCGGCATATCGACGTGCTGCACACCGCGGGCTGCCAGCGCGTCCAGGACAGCGTTGGCCAATGCGCCCGGCGCCCCGATGGAGACGAGCTCGCCCACACCCTTGGCGCCCAGAAGCGCGTTCGGACTGCCGGTCGGCGCCCACTCGTGGCGCATCATCGTTAGGTCGTCGGCGCGAGGCAGCGCATAGTCCATCAACGAGGCGTTCAGCGGTTGGCCGTCGCCGTCAAAGCGCATCCCTTCCATCAGCGCTTCGCCTACGCCCTGCCCCAGCCCGCCGATGATCTGTCCAAAGGCGCGCTCGGGGTCGATGACACGGCCTAGGTCGGTCACCCCGGCCACCCGATCGATCCGTACACCACCCGTTTCAGGGTCCACCTCGACCTCGACGGCCAGCGCACCGTTGGGCCACGTCGTATGCTCGCCGTCGAAGTCCAGTTGGGCCATGCAGTTGTCGTCGTCCTCCTCCATGGCGGCCGCGACCGCTTCCAGCGCTACGGCCCGGTCGGTCCCCGCAATCCGAAACGCGCCCTTGCCGTAGGCGATGTCCGCCTCCGCGGCCTCCAGGAGCTCGGCCGCATTGCGGCGCGCCTTCGCAATCATCGCGTGGGCCGCGCGGTGGACGGTGTTCATGGTGACGCTGGCCAGGTTCGACCCGCCCGAAGCGCCGTCAACGCCCCAGTCCGTGTCGCCCTGCTCGACCCGGATGCGCGTGCGGTCGATCTCAAGTGCCTCCGCCGCGATCCGGGCCAGCGCCTCAGCGTGACCTTGCCCGGAGTCCTGCGAGCCCGAGCGCACGAGCACTGTCCCGTCCGGGAGCGCCCGCACTTCCGAGCGTTCGGCAACCGAGCCGCCAGTCGCGTGGACGTAGAAGCCGAACGACGCACCGCGCAGGAGGCCGTTCTTTGTGCTCTCAGCCCGGCGATCGGCGAGACCCGGCAGATCGGCGGCCTCTTCGATCCGGGCTGCGATATCCGGGAAATCGCCCGCGTCGATGGTCTCGCCCATCGGTGTCGGCAGGGGCCATCGATCAGGGCTCAGCAGGTTCGCTTTGCGCAGGTCCCAGGGGTCTCGCCCGGTCTCGCGCGCCGCCTGTTCGATCAGGCGCTCCAGTGTACCGGTGGATTCGGGCTTGCCCGCGCCGCGATAGGCGTCCGACGGGGCCGCGTTGGTCAGGATCGCGCGCACCGAATAGAGCTGCCCTGGGATGTCATAGACCTGCTGGAATGGCCGGATCGCGCCCAGCGTAACAATAGACGGCGCGGCAGGTGAGAGGTATGCGCCCACGTCGGCAACCGCATCGATCTTGAATGCCAGGATGCACCCGTCGGCATCCAGCGCCAGTGTCCCGTGATCGATCCGCGCGCGGCCCGGCGCATCGGCCGTGAACGCCTCGGACCGGGTCTGGATCCAGCGAACCGGACGCCCGGTCTGCCGGGCCGCAGCCAGTGCCAAGACATGCTCCGGATAGGGCCAGATCTTCGCCGCGAAGCTGCCGCCGACGTCGTGCGTTATGACGCGAAGCATCGACGGGTCGACATCAAGGCACTTCGAAAGGGCCGCGCGCAATGAGGTGACCCCCTGGCTGGGCACCGTAAGGGTGAAGCGACCATCTGCGTACTCGGCAAGAGCACCCCGAGGTTCGATCGGGGAGATCGCGATGCGGGGGTGGTGTACGGTCAGGCGGGTGGTATGGGCCGCCGAGGCGATCAGGCGTTCAACCTCGTCAGCGTTGCCCTTGTGCCAGCGGAACGCCTCGTTGGCGGGAACGTCATCATGGATGGGAGCGTTGTCCTCCAACGGATTGATCGCGGCAGGCAGGTCGTCAACGTCCACCACAACGACTTCGGCGGCATCTTGGGCCTCGGCGAGTGTTGCCGCGATCACAGCCGCGACCGGCTGGCCGACGTAGAGAACCTTGTCCTCTGCCAGGACCGGACGGCGGGGTGCGCGAAAGGGCCCATCCGTGCCTTCCAGCGGTGCCCGCAGCGCCATGGGCTGCACACCCGCCGCCGACAGATCCCTGGCAGTCAGAACCTCCACGACTCCGGGCTTCGCCCTCGCTTCCTCCGCATCGACGGACAGAAACCCGTGCGCGACAGGCGAGCGAACCACCACCATGGCCAATGCACCAGAGACCGCTTCATCCTCGATGAACCGCCCGAAGCCCCGCAGCTGGCGTTCAAAATAGTCCATTCCCTGGGGGCCGGTCGGGTAATCCATCGGGGAGCCTCCGTTACTGTCAAGTTGGCGCAACGCCTGCGCATCCACCGTTCACTGGTTCAGCCACCAAACACCACCGCATCTGGGCTCTCGTAGCGGTCGGGGCCAAGGCCGATTGCCGTCAGGTAACCATGGCGGCGGGTAGTACTCTCCCAGCCCGCCGTCGCACCCGCCAGATCGGAGCTGCCAGAGGCGCCGCTTTCGAACAACGGCGTGCGTGGCGCGCCGTCGGGGCGAGTGGCAACGACTGACGCCTCACCATCGGGACCACGCGCAGCCCCGAAGTCGCCTCCGCCCCCTCGGGAGGCACTCTTCACCCCCACGCCTGCGGCTGCCGATTCTGGCGCGATAATCATCTCCAACCGGTAGGCCGCCGTCTCGCCCCGCCGTGCCGCGGCACGCATCAGATAGACGCGGACACGGTAGTCGCCCGACGCGGGGAGCATACCCTCGAACTGGTTGCCGACCACACTGCCGATATGGATCGCCTCGTTGTCGGACCCTGGCGCCAGAATGTTGAAGTACGCCTGCGGGTTCTGCGACGCCATCGAGATGTTGGCGGCCTGGCCCTCGACCGCTCCGAGCAGGTAGTCCACGATCTGGTATCCAGCTATCTTGTCTTCGATGGTGGCCGCACTGGCGCCCGGCTCGAACTGCACGCGCACCGTCTCGATATCCTGAGCGGCTGCAGGCACGGCGGCTGCGATCAACGCCGCAGCAACGAGGTGGCGAATAGTCATGGTTCTGTCCCTTGATGTGTTCACACTTCAAGAATTGCCCGGCTTCCTGACAATCCCCAAGACCGTGGGATACCAACCGGTGAAACAGCTTCCCGCTACGGTGCCCCGTAACCCCCACCAGAGGGGGTTTGCATGACGAAGACATCACCCGGGTAGATTTCGTTCTGGTCGTTGCCTGCGTGCGGGACGTGGGTCCCGTCGGCGCGTTCGATCCATTCCTTGCCCACTTCGCCCGGGCTGCCTCCGTCCACACCGAAGGGCGGCACGCGGCGCATGGAACAGAGGGTCGTGACCGTCATCTGCTCAAGAAACCGCATCCGGCGCGTGATGCCATCACCACCCCGGTGCCGCCCTGCCCCGCCAGATCCGCGGCGGATCGAGTATTCCTCGAGCCTGACGGGGAAGCGGAATTCTAGCACTTCAGGATCCGTCGAACGCGTGTTGGTCATGTGCGTCTGGATGGCATCGCAGCCGTCGAAGTCCGGCCCCGCGCCCGTCCCGCCGCAGATGGTCTCATAGTTTTGCAAACGTTCGTTGCCCCAGACGTAGTTGTTCATGGTGGACTGGCTGCCCGCCATCACGCCCAGGGCGCCCATCAGCGCGTTGCAGGTGAGCTGGCTGACCTCGGTGTTCCCGGCAATCACGGCGGCGGGGTATTGCGCGTTGATCATCGAGCCCTCGGGCGCGATGATCTTGAGCGGCTTGAAGCACCCCTCGTTCAGGGGGATGTCCGACCCCACTAGCGTGCGGAAGACATAGAGCACCACCGCGTGGCAGACGGCCAACGGCGCGTTGTAGTTGTAGGGGTTCTTGTCGGCGGTACCGGAGAAGTCGATCTCGGCCTCTCGGGCTTGCGCGTCGACGCGGATCTCGACCCGGATGAACTCCCCATTGTCCAACTCGAAATCGTACTGTCCGGGCTTCAGCGCGCTGATCACCCGGCGCACCGATTCCTCGGCATTGGCCTGCACATGCCCCATGTAGGCATGCACGACCGGCAGCCCGAACTGGGAGATCATCTTCGTGACCTCCTTCACGCCGGTCTCGTTCGCGGCGACCTGGGCAGCGAGGTCGGCCATGTTCTCTTCGATGTTGCGACACGGATAGGGGCCGGAGGCGAGCAGCGCCCTCGTCTCGGCCTCTCGGAAATGACCGCCGTCGATCATCTTGAAGTTGTCGATGAGGACGCCCTCTTCCTCGATCACCTTTGAATCAGGCGGCGCCGACCCCGGTGTCTTGCCGCCTATGTCCGCGTGATGTCCCCGGGAGGCGACGTAGAACAGAACCGCTTCGCCTGCGGCGTCCCAGACCGGAGTGACCACCGTCACATCCGGCAGGTGCGTGCCTCCATTGAACGGAGCGTTGAGTACGAAAACATCGCCTTTCTTCATGTCGGGGTTCTGACGGATTATGGAGCGGATGGACTCGGACATCGAGCCCAGATGCACAGGCACATGGGGCGCGTTGGCAACAAGGCCGCCTGTGGAATCGAAGAGCGCGCAACTGAAGTCCAACCTCTCCTTGATGTTCACGCTGTAGGCGGTGTTCGCAAGCGTCGCACCCATCTGCTCGGCGATGGACATGAACAGGTTGTTGAAGACCTCCAGCATCACCGGATCAGCCTTCGTCCCGACTGCCTCGGCGCGCTGCAACGGTCTAATACGCGTCAGAATGAGGTGTCCGTAGCCGTTGATCTCGGCCTGCCAGTCGGGTTCGACGATGTTCGTACCTGTAGGTTCCTTGATAATGCAGGGGCCCTGGACCCGTTGACCCGGCGCCATCGCTTCGCGGTCGTAGAGGGCAACGCGCTCCACATGGCCGGCGAACACGGTTTCGACGTGATCAAACGGTTCGGGAACGATGTCGGACAGGGGTTGGGGGTCGTCCGGCACCTCCGACGCGCCACCGATCGCCTCGACCGCCAGCGCCTCGAAGATCAGCTCACGCCCACCTGCGGAGAAACCAAAACGGGCCTTGTGTGCGGCATCGAAGCGCTCGCGCATCTCGGGGGCGGTGCCAAAATCCACCTCCAGGGCCTGATGGGACCCTCGGTAGCGCAGGTGCGCTCGCTGTTCGATGTGTATCGAACCGTCCTCGACGCCTTGGGAGAGGACTTCTCTCCGGGCCTCCGCTGCCATCTCATCAAGCGCGGCCTGGGCGCCGGCCATATCCGTGAGCGGGTGTTCGTACTGGCGCTCGCGCAATGCCCGGATCTCCGCCAGACCCATGCCATATGCCGAAAGCACGCCCGCGTATGGGTGGACGAACACCGTCTCCATGCCCAGAGCGTCGGCAACCAGGCAGGCGTGCTGTCCACCCGCTCCCCCGAAACACTGAAGCGTGTAGCGGGTCACGTCGTAGCCGCGCTGGACCGAGATCTTCTTGATCGCGTTTGCCATGTTCTCGACAGCAATACGCAGGAAACCCTCTGCGGTATCTTCCGGACTCTTCGCGGGCTCGTCTGTCGCCTCGGCAATCTGGGACGCCAGTGCGAGGAATTTCGCGCGCACGATGTCGGAATCCAGCGGCTGGTCCGCGTCCGGACCAAAGACCGCCGGGAAATGGTGGGGCTGTAGCTTGCCCAGCATGACGTTGCAATCAGTGACAGTCAGCGGACCACCGCGACGGTAGCAGGCGGGGCCCGGATTTGCGCCGGCAGACTCGGGCCCGACCTGGAAGCGACCGTCGCGGAAGAACAGGATCGACCCGCCACCCGCCGCGACGGTGTGTATGTTCATCATCGGGGCGCGCATGCGCACGCCTGCCACCTCGGTCTCGAAGCTGCGTTCGTACGCCCCGGCATAGTGGCAGACGTCCGTCGACGTACCCCCCATGTCGAACCCGATCAGCCGGTCGTGGCCCGCCAGTTCCCCGGTCTTGACCATGCCGACTACGCCGCCGGCCGGGCCGGAGAGGATCGCATCCTTTCCCTGGAACAGCGTGGCATCCGTCAATCCACCGTTGGACTGCATGAACATGAGCCGCGTGGCGGTTCCATCAGCGCCGAGTTCGTCAGCCACCTGGTTAACGTATCGGCGCAGGATAGGGCTGAGGTAGGCGTCGACCACGGTCGTGTCACCGCGCGAAACCAGTTTCATCAGAGGCGAGGTTTGGTGGCTGACCGAGATCTGACCGAACCCTTCCTCCGCCGCAATCGCCGCCACGCGCGCCTCGTGATCCGGGTTCAGATATCCGTGCAGAAATGCAATCGCGACGGAGTCAATTCCGTCCATTTTGGCCGCTTTCAACGCCACGCGCGCCGCAGCCTCGTCAAGCGTTTCGACCACAGTTCCGTCGGCGTCCAGTCTTTCTCGGACTTCCGCCACACGCTCGTAGAGCAGTTCGGGCAAAGTGATCTTCAGGTCGAAAAGCGTCGGGCGGTTTTGATATCCGATGCGCAGAAGATCGCCAAAACCCTGGGTGATCATCAGGAGCGTGCGGTCTCCCTTGCGCTCCAGCAGCGCATTAGTGGCGACAGTGGTGCCCATCTTGACGGCATCGATAGTGCCCGCCGGGATGGGCGCTCCCTTGCCGAGTTCCAACAGGTCACGGATCCCCTGAACCGCAGCATCGCGGTACTGCTCGGGGTTCTCGCTGAGAAGTTTGTGAGTGACGATCGAGCCGTCAGGCCGCTGACCGACGATATCCGTAAAGGTACCGCCCCGGTCGATCCAGAACTGCCACATGCCCCGCTTCCAAGTAGATCGTGCTGCCAGCCCCGTTAACGATGACTGTTAGCTTTTCATTTACGAATTGTCCTTAACAACACTTAACGGGCCGGGAGGGAAGATGTCGAGGATCGTTATCATTGCAGACCCGCAGCTTGCCGCCCCTTGGGCGGAAAGCCTGACCCGCGATGGTCATGCGGTCTTGACCATCGAGGGCGGGATTGGCGTCCAAACTCTCTTCGATGAAGACCCCTTCGAAATCGTGATCGTCGAAATCGACAAGCCTGACGCGGGCGAATCCATGCTTGTCCCTCAAGTCCGGGCAACATGGCCGAACTGCAAGGTAATCGCTGTCGTGACCGATTTCGGGTTCCGCAGGTCCGCGGTGTTCGAGATGGGTTTGTGGACCCCGGATCAGGTTCTGATCAAACCACTTGCACCCCGTCTGCTAAGGGCGACCGTCTCGTTTCTGTCCGCCCAGATCCGCTCGAAGGAACTCAGGGAGTTCGTTAACAACGACGTGGCCCAGTTCCAGCGCCATCTTGACGCCTTCCGAGCACGTCGCCGAGACGAGTCCGGCAGCGCGGAGATCATCAATCTCCAGCCCCAAAACCTGTAAACGGCGGCTCTGCAGCTCTTCATACTTCTAAACGGCAGCTCGGCAGAGCTCTAGCTTGCAACCTCTTGGAGCGTTGCAGCAGGACGCAGCAGAGCACCTTCGATGAGCGTGACCTTGCCGTCGCTTTCGCGGACGGCCCTACCCCGTACCACGATACGACCAACGCCACCTTCATCGCCCTTCGCCCGTGCGAGTACAGTGAACGGGATCGCCTGATCGACGGCCTGACCAACGCCGTAGCGGATCGCGTCCTGGTCATCGCGGTGGAACAGCTCCAGGAACCAATCGAGGTTGCCCTCTCGAACAGAGGCGTCTCGATCGAGCATCGACAACAACTCTACCGACGCAGAAACCGTGCTGGAAGCTGGATCCAGAGTCCATGTCGGCGCGTTGCCCGCTGCCGTCACCGGCTCGGACCAGGTGTCGCCGACAACGTAAAGGCCGCGCTGTCCACCAGAGGTCGCATAGGGGACCAGCAGCTCACCGGCTCTCTGGTCGTCTGCACCGTTTCCGTTCGGCGTGTTGGCCGTCGACGCGATGACCTTGCGCAGTTCCTGGCCTTCCGCATCGGCTCGCGACAGGCCCAGATAGTTTGCAGCCGCAAAGTTCATCCGCGCAATCCGCCCCGCCGCGTCGTTCTGCCAGACTGGAAGCGGGAGATGCTCGATGAGGTTCTCGAGGTTCTGCGCCCGGCCATCGGCCACCTCGTAGACAATTGCTGTGGCACCTACCAATTCGCCCTTCGGGTTGAAATAGGGCGCGGCCGCGATGCTGCCTTGGAAGCTCCCAGCCGAAATGTCCGCGTCGGCGCGCGTGCCGGTCTGGATGACATCCGCCATGAACTTCGACAGCTGCGGAAACCCGTCCGGCAGTTGAAGCTGGCTCAGGTGCGGTTTTGCAACGCCGGGTGCAATGTGGAAGAGCCGCCGGGCCGATTGCGAGCATTGAACGATGTGCAACCGTGCGTCGACGACCAGGATCGGAGCGGCGATGTTCGAGAGAACGCTGTCCAGTTCCTGGTTGATCAACACTAGCTCATGGCTGTTGATCTGCAGTTCTTCGTTGACGGTGATGAGCTCCTCGTTCGTCGACTGAAGCTCTTCGTTGGTAGTCTCGAGCTCTTCGTTCGTGGACTGAAGTTCCTCATTCGCCGACTGAAGTTCCTCGTTGAGCGATTGGAGTTCCTCGTTCGCGGTCTCAAGTTCCTCGACCGTCTGCTGAAGTGATTCACGGACGCTGGAGAGTTCCGATTCGAGCTCATTGATCCGGCGGCTGACCCCCTCACCATCGGCGGGAACGACAGGGAGCGATTCCGTCTCAGGCTCCTCCCATTCGCGGAAGAAAACCAGCGCCATGTCGTCCAGATGTTCCGCCACGCCCAAGGGGTGGACTTCAATCCGCAGCCTGAATCGACCGTTGTCGGGATCGATGCGGCGGTTGATTCCCGACCTCGACTTGCCGCTCTTGAGGGCAACGCTGATCAGGGTCCGCAGTTCGTGCCGGACGTCCTCGCGCAGCAGGCTGATGGTCGCACCGCGCATCTGCCCCTCGGACAGCGAGAGGTATTTGTCGAAGTTGCCGTAGACCCGGTGAATGTTCAGATCTGCGGTGACCAAGAGTGCGTTCGGACAGATCGAGCGCACGAGCGCATGGAACAGGGAACCCAACGGCTCGGCATCCGCCCGTTCCTGTTTGCGCTGATTCGATCGATTGTAAGAGGACGGACGCGAGCCGACGTTGTGGCTCGCCACCAGAAGACTACCTTCGGGATGCGCGCGGCGGCGGAAGATCTGACGCTGCTCACCGGCGGGCTTGAACAGGGCTTCCGCCCCAGAAATCGATTCCGATTTTCCGAGGAACATCAAACCGGTAGGCTTCAATGCGTAGTGCAGTCTTGAGAACACCTTCGACTGCAACTTGTTGGAGAAGTATATGAGAAGGTTCCGGCAACTGATCAGATCAATCGACGAAAACGGTGGGTCCTGACAGAGATTGTGCGGTGTGAAAACGATGCGTTCACGCAGGGCCTGGTTGACCTGGTAGCCCCCGTCGGTCTTGTTGAAGTACATCTCCAGCAGGTGCTTCGGGACGTTCTTTTCGATCGCGTCGGGATAGACGCCTCGGCGCGCGACCGAGAGGGCGTCGGGATCGATGTCCGTCGCAAATATCTGGAGCGGCGCCCCATCCAGCGACGACAGCCCACCAAGAACTTCGGCGAGCACAATCGCCAACGAATACGCCTCTTCGCCCGAAGCGCATCCGGGGACCCAAACGCGCAACCCCTCGGACAGGCGGCCCTTGAGATCGATCTCGATCTGCTCGCGCAGGGCATCAAACTCCTCCGGGTTACGGAAGAACGATGTCACCGAAATCATCATGTCATGGTAGAGCACCATGATCTCTTCGGGATGGTTGCGGACGTAATTGATGTAGTCGGTCAGCTCCTCCAGCTTCAACGCCGCCAGACGCCGGTCTATCCGGCGCCGAACGGTCGAAGGCTTGTACTCGGTGAAGTCTGCCCCGGTTCGCACCTGAAGCATTTGCAGAATGCTGGAGAGCGAGTCCTTCGGGACCTCGTCATCAACCTCTTCGAGATTGCGCGGCATCCGCACGATCCGGTCGAAGCGCGACCCGATCCGCGACGGCGGCAGGATCAGATCGACGCAGCCCGTGTCCACCGCGGCAAGGGGCATGCCGTTGTACTTTGCGGTCGACTCGCTCTGAGCGATGGTAATCCCGCCAGCGGCCCGGATAGCCTGGACACCATAGGCGCCGTCCGACCCGGTGCCTGACAGGATGATACCGATCGCCCGGTCGCCCATGGTCGATGCCAAGGAGAGAAAGAAGCGGTCGACCGACGGCTTTGGCGCCGCCGGCTCGGCACTGGGCGGCTGCAAACGCAGTCGGCCCGCGCGCACGATCACGTCGCTGTTCGGTGGCGCAATGTAGATCGTATCTGGCTCCGGCAATGTGCCATCGACAATCTCCAACACCGGCAGCGTCGTCTCTCGCCCGATCAACTCGGTCAGGAGGCTCCGATGCTGTGGGGACATATGCTGCAGGACGACGTAAATCGTGTCGTTCTCGGGGCCCAGGTTCCGCACAAGGTCGCGCAACGCCTCTAGTCCGCCCGCCGATGCACCAATCGCCGCCCAGTAAGGTTTTGCTCTTCTTTCGCCGTTTGACACGTCGACCCCCGGTTGTTGTACGCCGCTTAAGTGCCGCGAGCCGTTGTGGCACAATACACGCTATGCACGAGTGATGCGAGGTGACCACCTGCGATGTCAACACCATCCGTACTGTGGAATGGCAGTTGGACACATGCCGCCGAGGGCACCCTATTCATTTTGACTTAATCTTTAGGTGTCGGGAATTAACGTCCCGTTAACGAGACTCGCAGTTCTCTCGGCTCGAGCCAAAATCAACCAGGCATTCGCGAGGAATTTACCGTTTATTCAGTACAACCTCGCATGTTCCCTCACCGAGAGTTACAAGCCTGACGAGCAGAGGACGACAATGAAGTACGAGTTGGCAGAAGCTGATCCCAAGAATCAGATCGTGATTACGTTGCATGAGGCCGAAGGCCATCGTTTGAACGTGCGTGCTGTTGAAATGTTCATCGCGCCAATGCGAATGCGCCTATCGACGACGTCGGTCGATACGCTCGATACGGTCTTTCACCGCGAGATCGCGGAGACACTGCGCCGCGTCTGTGCGGGCGCCACGCTCGCAAAACAGATCATCAACGTGCCGGACTTCGTCCTTCGGTTCCGCGGCCTTTCGATTCGGGGATACACCTTGCTCGTCCACACGATGGAAGACGGGGTGCGCCAGTTCATCGTGCGCCTCAAGCGTGGCGTCGGGAACGCGTTGGCTCTGTTTCGGTCATGGGACACGAACGAAGCCGGGCTCTCGATTCTGCCCGCGAACTCGACGAACAAACAGATCGACTCCGGACAACTGTTCGACGAGATGCTGTCGCACCTCTACTTGCCGCTCATCAACCTGAACAATTACCTGCGCCAAAGCCTGGACGGGCGTCAGGACATGCACGGGGCGGGTATCGGCTCGTCCGTCGTGCAACTGAAGACAAAAGCCGAGGTGCTGCAGTTCGCGTTCGACAGGCTGATCTCGGAGATGATGCTGGACAAGTACGCGCGACCTCAGGGCGAAACGACGCTCGATCTTAGCGCGTTACCCGCCGGGTTGGACGAACCGACAGGTTTCCAGAAGGCTCAAGGCGCCTCCTAAACCGCCATCTGGCGCCCGTTCCCGATCCGGGGTAGGTCCTCTCCTCAAGGACTGAAGACGGGGGCAGAACGATGGAAACGGCCGGAATCAAGGTCGTCATTCTGGCAGGCGGCCTCGGCACGCGCATCTCTGAGGAGAGCCACCTCCGCCCCAAGCCAATGATCGAAATCGGCGGCAAGCCGATTCTTTGGCATGTGATGAAGATCTATGCCGCGCATGGGCTCACGGATTTCGTGATCTGCCTTGGCTACCGCGGTTATATGATCAAAGAATATTTCGCCAACTACGTGCTCCACTCGTCCGACGTGACAATCGACGCGGCGTCCGGCGAAATCACCTATCACCAGACCACGGCCGAACCCTGGCGTGTAACGCTGGTCGACACGGGCACCGAGTCGATGACGGGCGGGCGTCTGAAGCGCGTAGGCAGCTATCTGGGCGAGACGTTTTGCCTGACGTACGGCGATGGTGTCGCCGATGTCGACATCACCGCCGAACTGGCCTTTCACAAAGCGCATGGGCGGGAAGCCACCGTCGCCTCGGTCGTCCCGCCCGGCCGCTACGGGGCGCTGGAGATCCGCGATGGCGAAGTTCGGCGCTTCGTCGAGAAGCCGCCTGGCGACGAAGGCCGCATCAATGGCGGCTTCTTCGTGCTTCAACGGCCGGTGCTGAACCGGATTGCCGGCGACGACACGCCGTTCGAGTCCGAGCCACTGGAAGCGCTCGCCCGGGACCGCCAGCTCATGGCTTTCGAGCACCCTGGCTTCTGGCATCCGATGGACACGCTGCGCGACAAGAACCACCTCGAGCGGCTCTGGGCTGAAGGCGCGCCCTGGAAAACCTGGTCCTGACATGGAACGCGCGGCATTCTGGACCGGCCGCCGGGTCCTCCTGACGGGCCATACGGGGTTCAAGGGCGGCTGGCTTGCGCACTGGCTGGGCCTGCTAGGTGCGGACGTCACAGGCTTCGCGCTGGCACCCGATCAGGACCCCGCTCTCTTCAACCTCGCGCCGCCACCAGGGCGGTCGGTTATTGGCGATCTTCGCGACCCAGATCCTGTCGCCAACGTGGTCGCCGACATCGACCCCGAGATCGTCCTGCACCTCGCAGCGCAGCCGCTGGTCCGGCGAAGCTATGCAAAACCCGCTGAGACCTGGGCCTCGAACGTCATGGGTACCGTGCACTTGCTGGATGCGTTGCGGGGCTCCCCCGCCCTGCGCGCGGTGTTGGTGATCACCTCCGACAAGGTCTACGAGAACGACGAGAGCGGCACAGCCTTCCCCGAGGGCGCACGCCTCGGTGGTCACGACCCTTATGCAGCATCGAAGGCGGCTACCGAACTGGCCGTGGCGAGCTTCCGGCAGTCGTACTTCGCAGACCGCTGCATCCCCGTCGCCACAGCACGCGGGGGCAACGTCATCGGTGGCGGCGACTTCTCCGAGGATCGGCTGGTCCCCGACGTCGTGCGCGCTGCCCGGTCCGGCCAACCGCTCCAGCTTCGCAACCCGGAGGCCACGCGCCCCTGGCAGCACGTGCTCGACTGCCTCGACGGATACCTCACTTATGCCCAGGCGCTGGCGAGCGGGCCTGTCCCGTTGGCGCTCAACATCGGCCCTCACGATCCGGCAGACACCCAGACGGTCGCCGATCTCACACGCGCGATGACGGCGGCGCTGGGTGTGGCGCAGGCGTGGGATCTGGACACAGGCCCGGCACCGCACGAGATGTCTGCCCTGGCACTGGACCCGTCCGCCGCGCGCGCGGCGCTTGGCTGGCAGGCGCGCCTCAGCTCCGCCGAGGCGATTCGGCTGACAGCGGACTGGTACGGCGCCTGGATGAACGGCGCGGACATGAGCGCCTTTACCCAGGCCCAGATCGCGGACTATCAAGCGGCTCGAACGACCGAGGCCCCAACATGATTGCCTGCCGCTACTGCAAAGCGCCCCTGACCGTCAGCTTCGCGGATCTCGGTGCAACTCCCTTGGCGAACTCCTACCTCGACCCGACCGACGCGGCCAAGGCGACGGAGCGCAGCTTTCCGCTGCATGTCATGGTCTGCTCAGCCTGCCGGCTGGTCCAGACCACGGAGACCGTCCCGGCAGATGCGATCTTTGACCACGACTACGCGTACCTTTCGTCGTACTCGACATCATGGGTGGCGCACGCGAAGCGCTACGCCGATGCGATGACCGCCCGGTTCGGGCTGACCCCGGCCTCGCTCGTGGCAGAGATCGCCTCGAACGATGGCTATCTCTTGCAGCACTTCGTGGCGAAAGAGATCCCCGTGCTGGGAGTAGAACCCGCCGGTCATGCCGCCCAACTGGCCGAAGAGCGCGGGGTACCCACCCGGGTCGCGTTCTTCAACGAGGCGACTGCGCGGGAGGTGACGGCCAACGGGCCCCAGGCCGACCTCATCGCTGCCAACAACGTGCTCGCCCATGTGCCGGACATCCGTGACTTCGCCGCCGGCTTTCCGGTCTTCCTCGCGCCCGAAGGCGTGCTGACGTTCGAGTTCCCGCATCTCCTGAACCTGATCCGAGATGCGCAGTTCGACACGATCTATCACGAGCACTACTCTTACCTGTCGCTGCTCTTTGTCGAACGCCTGCTGAACGACGCGGGCCTGCGCGTTTTCGATGTAGAGGAATTGCCGACCCATGGCGGATCCCTCAGGGTGTTCGCCTGCCACGAGGGTGCTGCCCATGCCGAAGGCCCCGGTCTCGCGAAGGTCCGCGCCGGCGAGGCGGCGGCGGCGCTCGACACCGACGCCGCCTACGCCGCCTTTGGCGCCCGCGTCAGCGACATTTGCGCGGGCTTTCGAGCTTTCCTCGATCAGGCCGAGGCCGAGGGCAAATCCGTCGCTGCCTACGGGGCCGCTGCCAAGGGCAACAC
>JBCCDA010000065.1:0-24981 GCA_039033215.1 Pseudomonadota bacterium
ACACTCGCGACCCGAGACACGGCCCACGCCGGTGATGATTCCCGCACCGGGGCAATCGCCGTTGTGCATCTCGTGGGCGGCGACCGCCCCCAGCTCCATGAACGGCGTGCCGGGGTCGAGGAGGTTTTCAACCCGGTCGCGTGGCAGCATCTTTCCACGTGAGACATGGCGGGCGCGGGCACGTTCACCGCCGCCCTCGCGGGCCGCTGTCACAGCGGCTTCGACCTCGGCCAATGCGGCCTGCATGGTGCGCCTGTTGTCGACGAAGACATCGCTGCGGGTTGAGACCTGACTGGAGAGAACGGACATGGGGCCTTCCGGGACGCAGTGGGGGTGCCCCTCGCCGGGGCTGTCCCGGTCGTAGCACCGGTCCGACGGATTGAGAAGTGGAAGGCCGGGCGCCGGGGGTCACCTTCAGCCGCGGCGGGCCCGCAGACACCGACCTCGGCTGTTATGTCGGCCAGCGCTACACGTCGGAAGGAGGGTTTACCCCTCCAGTTCGGCGCTTGGGATGATGGCGAAGAACACGCCGCCGGACCTGATGCCGAACCACGACGTGCCATCGACGTTCTCGTGCTCGCCGATATCGACCAGCCGATAGTAGCTCTTGCGATCGATCAGCGCCTCGAGGTCGCGGCGCACATGGACGTAGGGTGACGGCTCGCCCGTCTCAGGGTCGCGCACCACACGAATGGGGTTCTCAGCGCCCGAAACAGTCAGATCGCCGACATTGGTCTCGAACGTCAGCACCTGACCCGGCCCTGGATCCCGCACAGTGAAATCTACAGCAACGAACGGCGCGTCATCGACCGTGATCCCGATCTTCTCGACAGGGGTCACGAGGTAGTAGCGCCCCTCCTCCAGCTTCAGGACGGAGGCGAACAGCTTCACAAGCTCCACCCGCCCGATCGGGGTCCCCAGGTACCACCACATGCCGTCCCGCGCGATCCGTATGTCCAGATCACCGCAATAGGGTGGATTCCAGAGATGGACCGGGGGCGGGCCCTTGCCCTCCTTGGTCGCCGCCGCGACCGCCCGCGCCAGACTGTCGGCAGCCCCCGGATCCGGGACAGGTGCGGAATCGCGGTCGTTAACAGACATTTGTGGCCCTCATCTCTTTGGCATAGTGTTTAGTGCCCTATGTGTGATGACTAGACGCGTTGCGCACAGATGCAATCCCAGCAGGTGGAGTGGCCTAGCATGATCGACCCGGTGGCAGAAATCGAGCAAGCGGGCGAGCGACTTCAACGCGCCCGGACCGAGATCGCGAAACGCATTATCGGCCAGGATGATGTCGTGATGCTGACGTTGACGACAATCCTGTCGGGTGGCCATGCGTTGCTGGTTGGGGTGCCGGGGCTGGCCAAGACGCGTCTGGTGCAGACCCTGGGCACGGTCCTGGGTCTCGACGCCAACCGCATCCAATTCACGCCGGACCTCATGCCGACGCATATCCTGGGGGCCGAGGTGCTGGAGGAAGGCCGCGATGGCGCGCGCGCCTTCAAGTTCATCGAAGGCCCGATCTTCACGCAACTTCTGATGGCCGACGAGATCAACCGCGCGGGGCCGCGAACGCAATCGGCGCTTCTGCAGGCCATGCAGGAGCACAAGGTGACCGTGGCGGGCGAAACCCGGGATCTGTCCGAGCCGTTCCATGTCCTCGCCACCCAGAACCCGATCGAGCAGGAGGGAACCTATCCCTTGCCGGAAGCGCAGCTCGACCGGTTCCTGTTGCAGATCGATGTCGACTATCCCTCCCGCGACGACGAGCGTGAGATGCTGATTGCAACGACCGGCACATCCGATGCGATCGCGGAACCCGTGCTGACCGGGCCCGAGCTTCTGGACATGCAGAACACGGTGCGCGGGATGCCCGTTGGCGATGCGGTGGTCGATGCCATTCTGGCGCTCGTGCGCTCGGCAAGACCCGACAGCGACGAAGCCGCCGATGTTGCCAGGAAGCGGCTTGCCTGGGGCCCCGGCCCGCGCGCTGCCCAGGCCCTGATGCTGGCCGTTCGGGCGCGCGCGCTGCTGGAGGGCCGACTGGCACCAACATTGGAAGACGTCCGGGCGCTGGCACCCGCCGCGCTGGCACACCGCATGGCGCTGTCGTTTGCAGCCCGTGCCGAGGGTGCGTCGATCCAGGATGTCATTCGTGAATTGATGGCCCAGCACACGATGGCAGCGGCGGCGTGATGGGCGCCGCGTGAGCCGTCCCGCAGAGACCGCCGGCACCCGGTCCGCCGGGCTCCGGCGTGATGCCGAGAAGGTCTCGGGCGCCCTCCCGCCCCTGCTGGTCGAGGCGCAGCGCCTGGTCTCGACCATCGCCATCGGCGTGCACGGTCGCAGACGTGCCGGGGCTGGCGAGACGTTCTGGCAGTACCGCCAGGCGGAACCGGGCGATTCGCTGTCGGATATCGACTGGCGCCGATCAGCCGGGTCGGACCAGCTTTTTGTGCGCGAAACGGAGTGGGAGGCCGCAGAGAGCGCGCTGATCTGGTGTGACCGCGCGCAATCGATGGACTTCAAGTCCGATGCGATGGATTGGACCAAGGCGGACCGCGGCCGTCTTCTGGCGCTGGCCACAGCCGTCCTGCTCAACCGTGGCGGTGAGCGCTTTGCTTTGTTGGGATCGGACGCCGACCGGCCCCGATCAGGAGCAACGCAGCTTCTGCGCATCGCCGGGTCTCTGAGCGCGCGGTCGACATCCAGCCCGGATTTTGGTGCGCCACCTCGGGCGCGGATCCCACGCGCCGGCAGGGCAATCTTCTTCTCGGACTTCATGGGTCCGCGCGACGCGGTGTTCCCGGCACTTCTGCATGCGGCAGGCCAGGGCACCAGCGGCATCTTCGTGATGATCCTCGACCCGGTCGAGGAGGAGTTTCCCTTCCACGGCCGCACGCGGTTCCATTCGGTCGGGCGCACCGTGAACCACGAAACGGACCAGGCTTCCAGCCTGCGTGAGGCCTATCTCGCGCGACTTGCCGAACGGCGAGATGACCTCGCCGATGTCGCCCGGCGCGCCGGCTGGCAATTGCTGCTTCACCGCACGGACGAAAGCCCACGCCGCCCACTTGTGAAGCTGCACGAGATTATTGGAGGCGCGCGATGATGAGCCTCGGGCCGCTGGCCTTCCTGAACCCCTGGCTCCTGGCCGGGTTGCTCGCGCTTCCGGTGCTCTGGTGGCTGCTGCGCGCCGTGCCCCCCACGCCGCGAACACAGACTTTTTCGGGTGTGCGCTTGCTGCTTGGTCTGGAAGACGAAGAACGCCAGACCCACAAGACACCGTGGTGGCTGCTGCTCTTGCGCATCCTTGCGGTTGCCGCCGCCATAATCGGCTTCTCGCAGCCGGTCACGAACCTCGCACAGCGCCTTCTGGGCGGGTCCGGGACGCTGCTGCTGGTCATGGATCAGGGCTGGGCCAGCGCGCCTGAATGGCAGGCACGCAAGACGGCAGCGCGCTCGGTGCTGGAGGAAGCACGCGAGGCCGGGCGCGATGTCGTCCTCTGGCGCGCGGCGGAGGGCGGGACCCCACCCGTGGTGTCGGCCGACGAGGCGCTGGCGGTTCTCGACACCACGACCCCGCAACCCTGGGCGCCCGGTCATGAAGACATCGTCGAGTATCTGGCTACCGGCCCAGACATCAGCTCCACTGTCTGGATCAACGACGGGCTTGCCCATGCAGGAACCGAAGCACTTCTGAGCGCGCTCGAAGATGTCGGCGATCTGCGGCTGATCAGCCCCACTGCACCAGCCCGCGCCTTGACGCCGCCGCGCCTGGAAGAAGGCGCCCTGGTCGCCGATGTCCTGTCTGCCGATGGCAGTGCTGCCGGTGTCAGCGTGGTGGCGCTCGCCGAGGCCGCGGAAGGCGGGGAGCGTCGCATTGCCGTGGCTCAGGCAGGCGAGGTCGAGGACGGTCGTGCGCGCGTGATTTTCGATCTGCCACAACAATTGCGCGGCACGGTCAGCCGGATCGTCCTGGCGACCGACCCCTCCGCCGGGGGCGCAGCATTCGCGGACGGGGCCATCAGACGTATCTCCGTCGCGTTGGTGGTGCCTGATAGCGATACATCCGTGACCACGCTGACCTCTGCCACCCACTATCTCGAGAAGGCGCTCGTTCCATGGGCGGACGTGGCCCGAACCACCATTTCGGATGCCGTCGCGCGGGATCCCGGGATGATCATCCTCTCGGATCACGGGGCACTGGACGACGCCGATCGTCAGGTGCTCGAGGAATGGGTAGACGGCGGCGGACTTGTGCTGCGTTTCGCCGGACCGCGGTTGGCGGCGTCCATCGGCGCGCAGGGCTTCGGCGCCGTGGCGTTGGACGACCCGCTTCTGCCGGTGCGCCTGCGCCGCGGCGGACGCGTGCTCGGCGGCGCGCTTGCCTGGTCGACACCCCGGGCACTTGGCCCCTTCAGCGCGGAGAGCCCGTTCCGCGGCCTGCCCCCCAACGCCGAGGTCAATGTGCGTACGCAGGTGCTGGCCGAGCCGTCGCCCGATCTGGCGGGCAAGGTCTGGGCGGCACTCGATGACGGGACGCCGCTGGTGACGGCCTCGGCCCTGGGACAAGGCAGCGTGATCCTCTTCCACGTCTCCTCGGACGCCGAGTGGTCGTCCCTGCCCCTGTCCGGCCTTTTCGTCGAAATGCTGGGTCGCCTCACGGCACTGGCACCAGGGCGCGGCGCCGGCACTCTGGACGCCGATACGCTGGAGGGCACGCTCTGGCGTCCGGATCTCCTGATGGGGCCGGATGGCAATCCCATTGCCGCCACTGGCACCGAAGATGCCGTGCAGGGGCCGCGTCTCCTCGAGGGGGTCGGACGCGGTTTGCCGCCCGGTGTCTACGCCCGCGGTGATCAGGGCAACCGCACGCCGGGCGAGGCCGAAAGCCTGGTGCTGAATGTCATGGCCGGCGATGCCACCCTGGCGCCATTCCCGCCAGCTGGCCCATCGACGGTGGTCGAGACCCTGACCGGCGCCGAGCCTGTGCGTTATGGTCCATGGTTGCTGGCGCTGGCCGCGATCCTGATCGTCCTGGACGTGATCGGCACGCTGATCGCCTCGGGCCGTCTGGGATCGGGCGCGAGGGCCGCGACCCTGGGACTTCTGGCGGCGCTGCTCGTTCTGCCGACCGCCGCCGATGCTCAGGACGCCGACGACATGGACCCGGCCGCGATTGCCGCGACCGCCGAGACGACGCTGGGCTATGTTCTGACGGGCGACTCGCGGCTGGACCGGGTGTCCCAGCGCGCGATGATCGGACTCGGCAACGCGCTGACCAGCCGCACGGCGGTCGAGCCCGGCCCCCCGGTCGGCGTCACTCCGGGTCAGGACGAGCTGTCCTTCTATGCCGTGCTCTACTGGCCGCTCACCGCGGGTTCGGTGCCCGAGCGCGAGGCGTTGACCGCGATCGGCGATTACCTCCGTAACGGGGGGCTCTTGATCATCGACACCCAGAACGGCGCATCCGGCTTTGGCGGCGCCTCAGCGGTCGCGATGCGCGAGGTCGCGCGCGTGCTTAACCTCCCCCCGCTCGCGCCCGTCGACGGGGACCACGTGCTGACCCGCGCCTTCTACCTGCTCACGGATTTTCCGGGACGTTGGCGCGGCGGCCGGGTCTGGACCGAAGCCGCCCCACCGCGCCCCGCCGGGGTCCCGGACGACGCGGACATCCCACAGTTCGACCGGGTGGATGATAACGTCTCCCCCGTCATCGTCGGCTCGGCCGACTGGGCGTCAGCCTGGGCCGTGGATGAACGCGGCGCACCGATGTTTCCTATTGGGCGCCCCGGCGACCGCCAGCGTGAAATGGCGATCCGCTTCGGCGTCAACGCCGTCATGTATGCGCTGACGGGCAACTACAAGTCGGATCAGGTGCACGCACCCGCCGTGCTGGAAAGGCTGGGACAATAGCATGGACGGTCTCGGTCTCACCTGGGTGCCGCTGGTTCCCGTCACCCTGATCTGGATCCTGGCGGCACTTGCCGTTGTCGCCGTCGCAGTGGCTCTGCGCTACCGTCTGCACGGCTGGTGGCTGCGCGCGCTGGCCATGACGGTCCTGATCCTGGCGCTCTTCGGGCCGCAATTGCGCGAAGAGGAACGCGAGGGTCTGCCCAACGTCGCCTTTCTCGTCGTCGACCGCTCGCAGAGCACAACGCTCGAGGATCGTCGCGCCCAGATCGACGCAGCCGCTGCCGAAATTGCAGCTGGCATCCAGAACCTTTCCACCCCGCGCGATCCGTTCGAGCTTGTCACGGTCACGGTGGATGGTGCCGAGCAGGGCGGCGACAGGGGCACGGAGCTCCTCAGCGCGCTCGACGCCGCAGCCTCCCGCGTCGCACCCAGCCAGATTGCGGGCGCCATCATGCTCACCGACGGCCAGGTACACGATGCCGACCGCCTGGCAGACTTCCCCGGCCCCGTGCATGGCCTCATCGCGGGGGAGGAAGATGCCTTCGACCTGCGCCTCGTGCTCGAGACAGCGCCCGCCTTCGGCATCGTCGGGGATGAGGTCACGTTCCAGGTCCGCGCGGAAGCGCTCGGCACGCCAACCTCAGGTGTCGGGCGCCGCGTACCCGCGCTCATTTCGGTCGATGGCGGCCCGGCGCGCCCGTTCCTCTTGGAGTTCGGGGTCACAACCGACCTTCCAGTTGCCATCGAACACGGCGGACCCACGGTTGTCGACATCCAGATCCCGGCGCTGGACGAGGAACTCACCGACCGCAACAATCGAATCATCTCGACCGTCAACGGGGTGCGTGACCGGCTCCGGGTGCTGCTGGTCTCGGGCGAGCCTCACCCCGGGGGACGCACCTGGCGCGACCTCCTGAAGTCCGACCCCACGGTCGATCTGATCCACTTCACGATCCTGCGCCCGCCGGCGAAACAGGATGGCACGCCGGTGTCCGAGCTCTCGCTGATCGCGTTCCCGACCCGCGAGCTTTTCCTCGAGAAGATTGACGGTTTCGACCTGATCGTCTTCGACCGGTATCGCTGGCGGGGCGTCCTGTCCGCCGGCTACCTAGCCAATGTGGCGCGGTACGTTCGGGAAGGGGGCGCCGTACTCGTCGCCTCCGGCCCCTCGTTCTCCGGCGCGCAGAGCCTCAGCCGCACGCCGCTTGCCGATGTGCTGCCCGCATCGCCGACCGTCAACGTGATCGAACGGGCCTACCGTCCCGCCGTCACGGACCTGGGCGAGCGCCACCCGGTGACCGCGGGTCTGGGCAACGAGGAGACCTGGGGCCGGTGGCTGCGCCAGATCGAGGTTGAACCCCGGTCAGGCCATGTGGTCATGTCAGGTGACGGTGACCGACCGCTCCTGATGCTCGACCGGGTCGAAGAGGGACGCGTCGCGCTGCTGGCATCCGATCACGCCTGGCTCTGGTCGCGCGGCTATGACGGTGGCGGGCCGCAGGCGGATCTGCTCCGCCGCGTCGCCCACTGGCTGATGCGCGAGCCGGAGCTGGAGGAGGAGGCGCTCTTCGCCAAAGTTGACGGTACTCGCGTCCTGCTCGAGCGCCGCTCCCTGGCAGAAGAGGCGCCTGATGGCGTCACCGCCCTGCCCCCGGGCGGCGGCGATCCGGTGACCCTGACCTACGAGGAGGTTGCCCCAGGCCGCTGGCAGGCACTGCTCGAGGACGCCGAAGAGGGGCTGTGGCGGATCGAGGATCGCGGCGCCGAGGCGGTGGCCGCCGTCGGCCCCCCGAGTCCGGTTGAGTTCGCGAACCCACTGGCCAGCACCGCGCCACTTTCTCCCATAGCTGCGGCAACCGGCGGGCGGCTGCTCTGGCTCGCCAACGGGACCCCCGCGGTCCGCACGGTCGAGGAAGGCCGCCGCTCAGGCGGGCGCAGCTGGATCGGTCTCGCCAAGCGTGATGCCTACCGGGTCACGGGCGTGCGCCTGACAGAGCTGCTACCGGGCTGGCTGGCCACGCTGGCGATCGGATTGCTGCTGCTGGCGGGCTGGCTGCGCGAAGGAAAGACCGGTTAGAGTCGCAGCGGTCTGTACAAGTTTAGGCGAATTTTAACGTACGGCACGTAGACACGGGCGCGTTCATGAACACCGCGGCGTGTTGTTCGTCAGCACCGATCGCAAACGCCACCCCGCCCGCTGACACCGGGCCACGAATGGCCAGGGCGGCCGCCCCGTTGATCCCAGATGCGGATCCGGACCAGATAGCTCCATGGCGCACCAGGCGCCGCCTCATTCACCGAGCACAAAGTTCCCCAAAAGGGCCAAGGCAACCACTGAGGTCGTTGCCCGCTTTTCTGTGCGCGCACGATCCGCTACATCCCCGGCTCGCGAATCAAGGATCAGAGCATGGCCCGCAAACGCCGCGGCCGGCCCGTTCACGGCTGGCTCATCGTCGACAAGCCGCTCGGCCTGACCTCCACCGCCGTCGTCAACAAGGCGCGTTGGGCTTTCCAGGCTCAGAAGGCCGGACATGCCGGCACGCTGGACCCGCTGGCAACCGGGCTTCTGGCGGTGGCTTTCGGCGAGGCGACCAAGACTGTTCCCGTCGCGCAGGAAGGGCTGAAGACCTACCGCTTCACGGTTCGCCTCGGGCAGCAAACGGCCACCGATGATGCAGAGGGCGACGTGATCGCGACATCGGAGCTAAGGCCATCGGATGCGGAGATCTCCGGTGCATTGCAGGCGTTCACGGGACAGATCGAGCAGATCCCGCCACAGTTCTCCGCGGTGAAGGTGGAGGGAGAGCGGGCCTATGATCTCGCCCGCGACGGGGTATCGATGGACCTCGCGCCCCGGCCCCTCTGGGTTGAGCGCTTGTCGCTCCTGGCCCGTCCCGATCCCGACCACGCTGAGTTGGAGCTTGTGTGCGGCAAGGGTGGCTACGTCCGCTCGATCGCCCGCGACCTCGGCGACGCGCTCGGCTGCCATGCCCATGTCTCGGCGTTGCGACGGACGGCGTCCGGCGGGTTCACCCTCGACGGCGCAGTGGAGTTCGCAACCCTCGATGCCGTCAGGCAAAACGGCGGCGATCACCTGCTGCTTCCGCTGGAGACAGGGCTGAGCGGTATGCCGGAAGTCCGTGTCCATCCGGCGGAAGCCGCCAAGCTCCACCACGGCAACGCGGCCCCGGTAGCGCATACCGATCTGGAATATGGGGATGATGCGTGGGTCTCGTGTGCAGGTCGACCCGTCGCCATCGTCACCTACAAGGCGGGGATGCTTCACCCGGACCGGGTATTCGTCGGGCTGCACACGCCGGCGCAAGAGGCCTCGCTACCCGACTGACAACCTGTGCGTCGCTGTCGCGGGCAACAGACAGGTACCGACTACGGGCAAGGGCTCAAGAGAAAGCGCCCGCGGCAAACCTGCCACGGGCGCCTACCAGATCTGTTGGTTGCGATCAGGCCGTCGCGCGGCGGCGCCGGAAGGCCACGAGGCCGAGCGAGCTCAGCCCAGTCAGCATCAGCAGAACACCGGCTGGCAAAGGGATCGCCTGCACGGTCTCGACGGTCAGACCTGCAACCCGAAGGCCACGGTGATCGCTGGCCGCGTTGAAGTTTCCAACACCGAGCATTGTGAACTGGTTCACACCTTCGGGAGGGATCGTCCCTGCCGGAGCCGCGTTGAACAGGTTGAACTCCTGAAAGCTCGCCGCTGACGAGAACCCAGGCTCTGACCCACTTCCGTTCGGGATCGACAAGATGCCGCTCGTAAACCCGTTCACCGAGAAGCGAAACGGCTCGTCTTCGGCTTTCGTCTCGAACAGGACCGTCACTGCAGCGATGATGTTTTGCGGAGCGAACGAGAAGACCAACGCCTCGCCTTCGCCCACACGCTTCTTGTTCGCATCGTTGGGGTCGTTTGCCGTGCCGGAGAACACCCCGAGCCCGCTGATATGGCGATCAACGAAGCCACCCTGGGCTTCAACCGTCACCGTAAGTCCACCCTCGGTGTACGACCGAGAGGTGAAGTTATCTGACCCTAGCTGGCGAAAGTCGTAGGTAATGCTGGCGGCGTTTGCGGCCGGCGCTACCAATAGGCCCAGCAGCACAGCTGCCAGGATACTTTTGAATGACATTACACACTCCACAACTCTGCGCCAAAAAATTGACGCGCACATAAGACGCACCCACCGGACGTCAAATGACACCAAAGAGTGCGAAACGCAAGATTAATTAGAGTGAGATTTGACATTTTTCGCATTCTGCAACTCTGAAACCGCGTCGATGGCTCCCGGGGCGGTTGAACCAACGTCCCCGCCCACGTGATTTCTCTGGAGTTTCCGAACGATATCTGTATGTAGCGGGCGTCGCGTAGAGCGGCACTTCCCTTTCCCGGACCACGCTGGACGACATCCCGGCGCTGGCCTTGGGAATAGGGCCAACCCAAGAGCAAGAAAGGACGCCAGATGTCGATTACGCCAGCGCGTAAGGAAGAACTGATCAAGGAATACGCCACCAAGGAAGGCGACACAGGATCTCCCGAGGTCCAGGTCGCAATCCTGACCGAGCGAATCAGCAACCTCACTGAGCACTTCAAGGGCCACAAGAAGGACAACCACTCCCGTCGTGGCCTGTTGAAGATGGTCAGCCAGCGGCGCAAGCTGCTCGACTATGCCCGCGCGAAGGACGAAGAGCGCTACCGCTCGCTGATCCAGCGCCTGGGTATTCGCCGCTAAGGCGACCGACGCGCCAAGGGGTTTTCCCGGGCGCGTCACTCGACAGGGCCACGGTCCTGCCCGGGCGTTGCGTTCGCGCAGCCCCCAAAACGACCGATACGTCCGAGCGTGCCCGGGAGCGATCCCGCCCGAGCGCCAGGAGCCATGAAACGGGGATCCGTGCCAGACGCGGCACGTCACACGGGGGGCTGCTATCCGGGCAGACCACCGTTCGCAAAGGAAACGGAATGTTCGATATCGTACGCAAGGAAATGGAATGGGGCGGCGAGACGCTGACCCTGGAGACGGGCAAGGTCGCCCGTCAGGCCGACGGCTCGGTCATCGCCACGTTGGGTGAGACGACCGTGATGGCCAACGTGGTCTTCGATAAGCAGCCCAAGCCCGGCTTGGACTTCTTCCCGCTGACCGTTCGCTACACCGAGAAATACTATGCCGCCGGCAAGATCCCGGGCGGCTTCTTCAAGCGTGAGGCACGTCCGACCGAGAAGGAGACGCTGACGTCCCGCCTGATCGACCGGCCGATCCGCCCGCTCTTCGTGCCGGGCTTCAAGCACGAGACCCAGGTCATGCTGACCGTGCTCAGCCACGACCTCGACAACGACCCCGACATCGTCGCCATGATCGCGGCCTCGGCCGCGCTGACGATCTCGGGCGTGCCCTTCCGCGGGCCGATCGGCGCCGCACGGGTCGGCTTCACGAACGGCGGCTATGTCCTGAACCCAAAGGTCGACGACATGGCCAAGCTGTCGGAGAACCCCGACCAGCGCCTGAACCTCGTCGTCGCAGGCACCAAGGACGCCGTGATGATGGTGGAGTCGGAGGCTTACGAGCTGTCCGAGGAAGAGATGCTGGGCGCCGTAAACTTCGGCCATGAGCAGATGCAGCCCGTCATCGACCTGATCGTTGCCCTGGCGGAATCAGCGGCGAAGGAGCCGTTCGACTTCCAGCCCGACGACAACTCGGCGCTCTATGCCAAGATCAAGGGCCTGGGCGAAGACAAGGTCCGGGCTGCCTTCAAGATCCTCGACAAGCTCGAGCGTCAGGATGCGATTTCTGCGGCCCATGCCGAGATCAAGGAAGGCCTCAGCGAAGAGGACCTCGAGAACGAAGGCGCCGTGAAGGCGTGCCTCAAGCAGCTCGACTCGGATGTGCTTCGCGGCGACGTCATCACCACCGGCAAGCGGATCGATGGGCGTGATCTGACGACGGTGCGCCCGATCGAAAGCGAAGTGGGCGTCCTGCCCCGGACCCACGGCTCGGCGCTCTTTACGCGCGGTGAGACCCAGGGCCTGATCGTGACCACGCTGGGCACCGGCGACGATGAGCAGATCATCGACGCCCTGGAAGGCGGCTGGCGCGAGCGCTTCCTGCTGCACTACAACTTCCCCAGCTACTCGGTCGGTGAGACGGGGCGCAACGCACCTCCGGGCCGCCGCGAGATCGGCCACGGGAAGCTGGCATGGCGCGCACTGCAGGCCGTGCTGCCGGCGCCGACGGACTTCCCCTACACGATCCGCCTGGTCTCCGAGATCACGGAATCGAACGGCTCATCCTCGATGGCTACCGTCTGCGGCGGATCGCTCTCGATGATGGATGCGGCGGTGCCCCTCAAGGCCCCGGTCGCCGGTGTCGCCATGGGTCTCATCCTGCAGGATGACGGTCAGTACGCGGTGCTGACGGACATTCTCGGCGATGAGGATCACCTGGGCGACATGGACTTCAAGGTCGCCGGTACCGAAGAAGGCATCACCTCGCTGCAGATGGACATCAAGGTCGCGGGCATCACGCCGAACATCATGGAGGTCGCTCTGGCGCAGGCCAAGGATGGGCGCATGCACATCCTGGGTGAGATGGCCAAGGCGCTGACCGAAGGCCGCCAGGAGTTCTCGGCACACGCCCCGCGCATCGAGACCATGCAGATCAACCCCGACAAGATCCGCGAAGTGATTGGTTCGGGCGGCAAGGTGATCCGGTCGATCGTCGAGGAATCCGGCGCCAAGGTCGACATCAACGACGACGGCGTGATCAAGATCGCCTCGGCCGACGGCAAGGCGATCGAGAAGGCCTACGAGCTGATCAACGCGATCGTGGCCGAGCCCGAGGTTGGCAAAATCTACACCGGCAAGGTCGTCAAGATCATGGATTTCGGCGCCTTCGTGAACTACTTCGGCAAGCGCGACGGGCTGGTCCACATCTCTCAGATGACGTTCGAACGGGGTGCCAACCCCAAGGACCTCGTCAAGGAGGGCCAGGAGGTCAAGGTGAAGCTCATGGGCTTCGATGACCGCGGCAAGACCCGTCTCTCGATGAAGATCGTCGACCAGACGACCGGCGAAGAGATCGAGCGCCAGGAGAAAACCGAGAAGAAGGAAGAGCCAGCCGAGGGCTGATCTTCACGCCATGACCTGATTGGGCCCGGCACATCGCGTGCCGGGCCTTTTTCGTTTGGACTCAATCCTTCCGTTTCGCGGCTGGGCGGGGCAGGATGCCGCACGGGGGACGCGCATGCGTCTGTGGGCAACGACACCGAAGCGGAGGACATTATGTCACTTCTGAACCTGTTGCGCAGCGCGCAGGGCGGCCAAGGTCTTGCCCAACTTGCCAAGCAATTCGACATCGAGGAAGGCCAGGCCGAAGGGCTTGCGGAGATGCTGGCGCCAACAATCGGCAGAGCCGCACGACGCCGGGCGGACCAGGGAAGCGCCGAGAGCGTGCTGGGTCAGTTCAAGGGCGAGGGCATGGGTGGCTACTTCGATCGCCCGGACGACGCCGCACGTCCCGAGGCGCAAGAGCAAGGCGCACAGTTCCTGGAGCAGATCCTCGGATCCAGGGACGCGACCCGCGAGGTCGCTCAGGCCGCCGCCGAACGCGCGGGCGCAGAACAGTCGAAGGTCGAGCAGTTCCTCCCCGCTCTTGCGGCCATGCTGCAAGGCGGCATCCAGAAACAAACCCCCGACAGCGACATCGCCGGTCTGCTCGGCCAGCTTGGCGGCGGGTCCGCCGGTGGCGGTGGCCTGATGGGCATGGTCGGCGGCCTGCTGGGCGGTGGCGGCACGAGCCCCGGCCAACCTCAGGGCGGGTCGCTGCTGGGCGGTCTGGCAAACATGCTGGACGCCGATGGCGATGGCTCGCCGCTCGATGACATCCTCGAGCGTGTGATGAAATAGGCCCCGGGCAGCCGGGTCAGGGGCCGTACCGTTCGTGGATACAGGCCGTTGGCCCGCGCTGCTCCGGGTTCTTCTCGCGAGCCACCGGGAACCTCTTCACGTCGAAGACAGGGCCGTCATCCCCCTCGCCAGTGGCCACGGGCGGGGACGGCGGATCGAGCTGTGCCGTGACGTCCAAACCGCCTTGAACGTCGTCCACAGCCTCGTCGGTTAGGGCTATCGGATCGGTCATCTGAGACTCCCCTTTCGACAGCCGGGCATGGAGCCCGACCTTTTTTGCTCCGGCGCCGTCAAAAGTGCTCGGTTGTGCCGTCGCCTGCCGGGTTGGGTCGGAACCGCGTCGGATTCACGGCGCCCTGCATGATGGGGCTGGATTTATCCACCCACTTCGTCGCTGAGAGGCCCCCGACCACCTCATCCAGATCTTCGATTTCGACGGGCCCATCCTTGTCGGTCATCACAGGCTCCCTCACCAGTCGTTGCCGTCCAGGTCGATGTCGACGTCGTAGCCGACCTCGCCGGGGCCGCGCTGGAACACGTCCACATCCGGACCACGCTCTCGCGTCTTCTTGGCGCCCGGCACGTGGCTCAAGGCGCCGATCTCCGTGGCACCGCCCATGGCGGCTTCCAGATCGGTGTCGGTCAAGGTCTTCGGATCGGTCATAGGTTTCTCCTTTCCATCGCATTGACGGGAAGAAGCCTGCGCTACTGGCCGATTCTGTTCTGTAGCAGGTGCTACAAGCCCCGAGGTTTAGCCGTCCTTGCGGATGGTCTCGTTCTTGGGGTCATAAGGGCTATCGACGGTGATCTCGGCATCGAACAGCTCGCGGAACATGCGGACCTTCAGCTTCTGACCGGTCACCGCGAGATCGGGACGGACGTATCCGATGCCGATCTGCTTGCCGAAGGCGACCGAATAGCCGCCCGACGTGAGCCGCCCGATCTTCTGCCCATCCAGCACCAGCGCCTCGCGACCCCAGGGATCGGCGTCAGGCGGGCCGTCAATCAGGACTGTGACACACTTGGCGCGGATGCCGGTTGCCTCCATCGCCGCCTTGCCCTTGAAGTCCTTGGAAAGATCGACAAACCGGTCGAGCCCGCTCTCCAGCGGTGTCGCATCCCGGCCGAGGTCCGAGCCGAAGGCACGATAGGACTTCTCCTGACGCAGCCAGTTCTGGGCCCGCGCACCGACGAGTTTCAGGCCATGCGGCTCTCCCGCCTCCATCAGCCGATCGAAGAGGTAGTTCTGCATCTCCATCGGATGATGCAGCTCCCAGCCGAGCTCGCCGGTATAGGCAACGCGAATGGCCGTTGTCGGGCACATCTTCAGGTCCAGACGCCGCGTGGACAGCCAGGGGAAGCGCTTGTTCGAGAGGGCCGTGTCTGGGTCGGGGTCGACCACAAGGCCGTTCAACACATCCCGCGACCGTGGCCCTGCAATTGCGAACACTCCGAACTGGCTGGTGACATTGGCCAGGTACATAGGCCCATCGATCTCCAGCCGGTCCATGACCATCTTCTGGAGGTAGTCGCTGTCGTAGGCCTCAGCCGCCCCGGCGGAGACCAGATAGTAGGCGTCCTCGGCCTGTCGCAGGATCGTGAGCTCGGTCCGGATCGTGCCCGCATGGGTCAAGGCGTAGGTCAGGTTGGTCCGGCCGACGCGCGGAAGCTTGTTGCAGGTCAGCCAGTCCAGGAAGCTGGTCGCGCCCGGCCCCGTGAGGACGTGCTTGGTGAAGGCGGTCGCATCGATCAGGCCGACGCCTTCGCGGATCGCCTTGGCCTCATCATGGGCGTATTGCCACCAGCCGCCACGCCGAAAACTGCGCGCGTCATGATCGAAGCCCTCCGGGGCGTCGACGGGACCGTAGTAGTTCGGCCGCTCCCAGCCGTTCACCTGCCCGAACTGCGCGCCAAGCGCCTTGACCCTGTCGTAGCAGGGTGCGGTCTTGAGGGGCCGTGCCGCCGGGCGTTCCTCATCGGGGTGGTGGAGCACATAGACGTGGTCGTAGCATTCCTCGTTCTTGCGCGCGGCGAACTCGCGGTTGGCCCAAGCACCGTAGCGGCGGGGGTCGAGCGACCACATGTCGATCTCGGCCTCTCCCTCGGTCATCAGCTGCGCCAGATAGTGGCCCGTGCCGCCCGCCGCGGTGATCCCGAACGAAAAGCCCTCGGCCAGCCACATGTTGCGCAGACCCGGTGCGGGGCCCACCAATGGGTTGCCGTCGGGCGTGTAGCAGATGGGGCCGTTGTAGTCGTCCTTCAGCCCGACGGTTTCCGACGTCGGGAGCCGGTGGATCATCGCCATGTACTCTTCCTCGATCCGCTCGAGGTCGAGCTCGAAGAGGTCGGCACGGAAGCTCTCGGGCACGCCGTGGACGAACCGGGCGGGCGCGCCCTGTTCGTACGGCCCCAGGATCCAGCCGCCACGCTCCTCGCGGACATACCATTTGGCGTCGGCGTCCCGCAGGACGGGGTGCTCGCCGTTCTCCTTGCGCCATTCGACCAGAGCGGGGTCCGGCTCGGTGACGATGTACTGGTGCTCCACCGGGATCGCGACCGACGAGATGCCAAGGAGATCCGCCGTGCGCTGGGCGTGGTTGCCCGTGGCCGTCACCACATGTTCTGCGCGGATCTCGAAGGTCTCGTCCGAGGGCACGAGCCGCCCGCCGGTCTCGACCATCTTGGATCCCCGCACGACCCAGTGGTCGCCCTTCCATTCGTAGCCGTCCACCTGGGTCTTGCGATAGATCTCGACACCGCGCTGGCGTGCGCCCTTGGCCATGGCTTGCGTCACGTCGGCGGGATTGATGTAGCCGTCGGTCGGGTGGTAGATCGCGCCTTTCAGATCTTCTGTGCGCACCAGCGGCCAGCGCGATTTGATCTGGTCGGGCGTCAGCCATTCCATCTCGATGCCCACGCTCTCGGCGGTCGAGGCATAGAGCATGTACTCGTCCATCCGCGCATCGGTCTGCGCCATGCGAAGGTTGCCGACGACCGAGAACCCGGCGTTCAACCCCGTCTCCTCCTCCAGCGTCTTGTAGAACTTGACGCTGTAGTCGTGGATATGGCTGGTCGCGTAGGACATGTTGAAGAGCGGCAGCAGGCCGGCCGCATGCCAGGTCGAGCCGGAGGTCAGCTCGTCGCGCTCCAAAAGCACCGTGTCCCAGCCCGCTTTGGCAAGATGGTAGGCGATCCCGGCACCCACGGCACCCCCACCGACAACGACTGCGCGCGCTTGCGATTTCATGGCTAAACCCTCCCGACCGGCACTGCTCCGCCATAGCGCCCGCCGTCGGAGAAATGCAGGGACCTAGCGACTGCGTATGGGCGAAATTCGACATGCTTGGTCGCGGATGGCCCCACGAGGTGGTTTGGGACGCCCAAGTTGGCCCTGCCGACTGGCGCCCAGCCCAATCGGAGCGGCCGTGTGGGGAGCCATCAGACGAGCAACTCCGTCCTCTCGAACCGGGTGACATCGATCAGGCCCTTGTCGGAAATCCGAAGCTCCGGGATCACGACCAGGGCGAGCAGCGTGTGCTGCATATAGGCGTTCTCGATGCTGCAGCCCGCCTCTGCCATGGCCGCATGAAGGTGGTCGGCGGCGGCCGCGACCTCGGCCGCGGGACGGTCGGACATCAGCCCGGCGATCGGCATCTCGATCAGGGCCTGCTCGTCACCCTCGCGGAAGAAGCAGACGCCGCCACCAACGGCGCGCAGCCGGTTTGCGGCAGCCGCCATGTCCGCCTTGGACGTGCCGACGACGATCATGTGGTGGCTGTCGTGGGCCACGGTCGAGGCAAGGGCGCAGGGTGCCGAGTAGCCAAAGCCCGAGACGAAACCGTTCGTGACCGCGCCCGTCGCGCGATGACGCTCGACCAGGGCGATCTGGCAGATGTCGCGGTCAGGCGCCATCCGAACGACACCGTCCGTGACCGCCAGATCCGCCGTCAGCGCCCGCGTCGGCGCCTGGTTTTCCACGACCCCGATGACACGAGCGGTCACGGTGGTCTGGTCCGGTGGCCCGGCGACATCGAAGTCCGCAGGCCCCAGATCGCGTTTCATCCTGACGGTCTGGCGCGCCTCAGGTGGGTAAGCGAAGGCCGGGGCCGGTCCTGTCATCTGGCCAGCCTCGGCGATGACGACACCGCGCGCGACAACCGTCTCGATCGGCAGAGCCTCGAGATCCGAGGTGATCACGACGTCGGCGCGGCGCCCGGGCGCAATGGACCCCAGTTCGCGTTCAAGACCGAAGTGCGTGGCGGTATTGATCGTCGCCATCTGGATGGCCGTGATCGGCTCCACCCCGCAGGCGATCGCATGGCGCACGACCCGGTCCATGTGCCCGTCCCGCATCAGGGTGCCGGAATGGCAGTCATCGGTGCAGAGGATGAAGTGCCTGGGATCGAGCCCCCGCTTTGTCACCGCCGTGATCTGTGCCTCGACATCATGCCACGCCGACCCCAGCCGGAGCATGGCGCGCATGCCCTGGCGGACACGGGCGATGGCGTCCTCCTCCCGCGTGCCCTCGTGATCGTCCGCCGGACCACCCGCGACATAGGCATGGAACGGGCTGCCAAGATCGGGAGAGGCGTAGTGCCCGCCCACGGTCTTGCCCGCCATCTGGGTCGCGGCGATCTCGCCCAGCATCTTCGGATCGCCTGCCGCGACGCCGGGGAAGTTCATCATTTCGCCCAGCCCCACGATCCCGGGCCAGGTCATCGCCTCCGCCACCTCCTCGGGGCCAAGCTCGACACCCGTCGTCTCAAGCCCCGGCGCCGAGGGCGCGCACGAGGGCATCTGGACAAGGACATTGATCGGCTGGACCTGCGCTTCGTCGTGCATCAGCCGGATACCCGGGAGGCCGAGGACGTTCGCGATCTCGTGGGGGTCGATGAACATCGACGTCGTGCCATGCGGCGCCACGGCCCGCACGAATTCGGTCACGGTCAGCATGCCCGATTCGACATGCATGTGCGCATCGCAAAGCCCGGGCACCAGAAAGCGCCCGCCTGCCTCGATCACCTTTGTCCCATCGCCGATCATGGCCGAAGCATCCGGCCCACAATAGGCGAAACGCCCCCCGACGATGGCCAGATCAATGCCGAGGATAAGCTCGCCGGAGTGGACGTTGACCCAAGTGCCGCCGCGAATGACCATGTCGGCCGCTGCCCGACCACCAGCGACCGCGATCAGATCTGCGGCGATCTCGTGCCACTCTCTGATCGGGCCGGGGGTCATTCCTATCCGCCCGCCGCGCGGACGGCCTGCAGCAGGCCCGCGGAGACATAGCCATCCGGCACCAGCCCCCGTGCAAGCTGGAACTGGCGCACGGCCGAGCGGCTGTTCGGGCCGATGATCCCGTCGACACCCTGGGTGTCGAAGCCGAGCGCCGTGAGACGGCCCTGAAGCTCCTGCTTCTCGGAGCGCGAGAGCGGCCGGTCGCCGGTGGGCCAGCTGCCCTGGATCCCAGGACGGCCCGCAATCCGCTCGCCCAGATAGGTCACGGCCAGGGCATAGGACGTCGCGTTGTTGTAGCGCTTGATCACCCGAAAGTTGGGATAGGTGGCAAACGCAGGGCCGCCAGCGCCCGCGGGCAGGAGAATGCGCACGGCCTCAGCTGCCGGAAGCTGGCCCTGGCGTGCGCGAACGCCGAGCGCTGTCCAATCGGCCGCCGTCTTCTCCGTGCGGTCATCGGCCACCAAGTAGTCGAAGCCTTGCGGCAACGTCACCTCGACCACGACCGGCGCGCCCTGCCGCCAGCCGAAGCGGGCCAGGTAGTTCGCCGTCGAGGCAAGCGCGTCCTGCGCATCTGCCGCCCAGAGATCACGCCGCCCATCCCCTGTGAAATCGACCGCATAGTCCAGAAAGCTCGTCGGAATGAACTGCGTGTGACCCATGGCGCCGGCCCATGAGCCGACCATGCGCTGGGGCGTGATGTCGCCGGCTTGCAGGATCCGAAGGGCCGCCAGCAACTGCTCCTCGCCAAACGCCGAGCGGCGGCTGTCATAGGCAAGGGTCGCCATGCTCTCGACCACCGGGATCGAGCCGAAGTTCGAGCCAAAGCCGCTCTCGATCCCCCAGATGGCGACAACGTACTCGCTGTCGACACCGAACCGGGCCTCGATCTCCGAGAGCACCGCCGACTTGCTGGCCGCGTTGCTGCTGCCCGTGGCGATCCGGCTCTGAGATACGGCGCTGTCGAGGTATTCCCAGATGGCGCGCGTGAACTCCGGCTGGCGCGTGTCGAGCTCGAGCACCTGGGTGTTCGGGCTGACCCCCTGAAACGCTTTCTCGAACGTCGTGGGAGTTATGCCTGCCGCCAGGGCCCGGGTCCGGAAGCGGGCGCGCCACTGCTCGAACGTCGCAGGGGCCGGCACTTGCGCCTGAGCCTGGATCGGCCGCGCCGCAGGTTCGGGCGGCAACTGCCCGCCCGTCAGCGTCTGGCTTTCCCCCGGCACACAGGCGCCAAGCGTCATCAGGGCAGCTAGCACGGCAGCACTGCGCCGCCGAGAAAGAGTTAGAGGCATAACGTTCTCCGAACCGGTGCAAGCACCTTATGCCGCCGGAGCCTCCGGGTCGAGACGCGCCCGCCGCACAACCTTGCCAAACTCCTTGGCCTCGATCCGGCGAACGGCTTGCGACACGGGTTCCGTCGCCACGGCCATGTGATGCGCGTTCGCATGGAGCAGCATCGAGGGATCGCGCATGATGCCCACATGGCCCTTCCAGAAGATCAGATCGCCACGCTGCAAGGGCTCGTCCATATCAAGGGTCCGGCCAAGCGCGGCCTGCTGCTGGCCCGAATCGCGGGGGCAGGATCTGCCCGCCGACTGCAGCGACAGCTGGACCAGCCCCGAGCAATCCAGACCGTCGCTGGATCGCCCGCCCCAGATGTAGGGCACACCCAGGAACATCTGGGCGACCGCAACCCAGTCCGACGCGGGTGACGCGAGCGGTGCGAGTTGCGGCAGAGGCACCCACTCAGACGGGCCGACCTGCGCGTGGCTATCCGTAGAGCTGGCAACATGGAGCCGCGCGCCGAACGGCAAGCGTCCGACAGGGGCCCGTTTCAGCTCGGGCCGCTCGTAGGTCTGAGCGCTCAGGGTGACGACACGGTGCGTGGGCTCGGGCCCGGGTGCCTTGAGATCCCGGATCTCGACGTAGCCGACATAACCATCCAGGACCGACTGGCCCCAGGCCCAGCCACTAGCGGTGTCGTAGACCGTGAACCCCTCGCCATGGAGGAGCTCGGTATCGATACCGCCATCTGGCGCACGCAGGAGGGGCGTGCGGGGGGCGGCCACCATGTGAGCCGCACCCGCCACATACCGCGGTGCCTCCACGATTCCGCGAAGGTGTTCGGCGGCGACGTCCGACCGCACCGGCGTCAGCCGGGGGTCGTGGTTCATTGGCCGGATCCGTAGCGCTGCTCGATCACCCGCAACAGAGCGCGAGCCGCCTGGCACTCACCCCCCTTGGGACGGCCGGGGCGCGCCGACGGGGTCCAGCCGTAGAGGTCGAAATGGACCCAGCGGCAGTCCTGGACAAACCGGCGCAGGAAGAGCGCCGCCGTGATCGAGCCGGCCATCCCCCCCTTCGGTGCATTGTCCAGATCAGCGATATCTGGCTCGATGTCGCGCTCGTAGCCAGACCAAAGCGGCATGCGCCATACCGGATCGGCAGCGGTCCGGCCCGCTGCCTGCAGCTCTTCCGCGAGGTCATCTTCGTCCGTGTAGAAAGGCACGACCTCGGGACCCAGGGCCACGCGGGCGGCCCCCGTCAGCGTCGCCATGTCGACGATCAGATCCGGCGATTCCTCCACCGCTAGGCTGAGTGCATCGGCCAGGACCAGACGGCCTTCCGCGTCGGTATTGTTGATCTCCACGGTCTTGCCCGACCGCGACGTCAGCACGTCCCCGGGCCGGAACGACTCGCGCGAGACCGCGTTCTCGACGGCGGGGATGAGCACGCGCAGACGCACGGGCAGCTTCAGGCCCATGATCATGTGGGCAAGGCCCATGACCGTGGCAGCCCCGCCCATGTCCTTCTTCATCAGCGCCATCGACTGGCCGGGCTTCAGGTTCAGGCCCCCGGTGTCGAAGCAGACCCCCTTGCCGACCAGCGTCAGGCGCGGCGCATCCTCGGCACCCCATGTCATGTCGATCAGCCGCGGTGCCTCGACCGCCGCACGCCCGACCGCGTGGATCATGGGAAAGTTGCCCTCCAGCAGATCGTCGCCGCTCACGACGTTCAGCGAGGCACCGTGGCGGTTCGCCAGCTTGCCTGCCGTCGTCTCCAGCGCCTGCGGGCCCATGTCGCTGGCCGGGGTGTTGATCAGATCGCGCGTGAGGAACACGCCTTCCACCATCCGGATCAGCCGCGCCGGGTCTACACCCTCCGGTGCCATCAGATCGGCCTGCTGCTCCTCGGGACCCTTCTTGTAGCGCTCGAAGCGGTAGCGGCCGAGAAGCCAGCCAAGCGCCGCTTCTTCGGCTTCGTCCGGCGCCAGGTCGCTATCGAGATAGTAGGTGCCAGGTGCCGCGCGGCGCGCGAAATCACCAAGGTGGAACCGATCGCGGCGCCGGCTGGCCCCATCGCCCCATCCAAACAGAACCCGTTCGACCCCACCATCCTTGGCTGGCAGCATCACGGTCTGGCCCAGCTTGCCCCTGAACCCGTTTGCCGTTGCCCAGCGGGCATGATCAGACGGCAAAGCAGCAATCGTATCGCCAAGACGCGATGAGGCGACGAGTTCGATCGCCACTGCGTCTGTCCCTTGATCGATCTCGTCCGATACTGAAGCTGGCGCTGCCTCGTCCACCGCCTGCGTATCATCATTGTCCATCGGCGCGGTCATGAGCGGTTTCTCCGCCAGTTATCTGTTGAACCGGGGGCGAGCCTATATGCGCTTGCGTAAGACGCAAGCCTCCCGCCCATGAGGAAAGTCATTCGGGGTTGTCTGCGGATCCAGCCTGTTCATCTCTGCAATAGGCCTTGAGCGCATTCATCGACGGATCCTCGAGTGCCAGGAGCGGATCCAGGACGGCAGTGCACTTGGCGTCCTGCGCCAGCGCGCGCTGGCCGATCGCCGCCTCGGACGACAGTGCCGACAAGCCCAGATGGCCCGCAGTCCCCGTGATGTCATGCAACAGTCTCGAGAGCTCTGCGACGTCTTCTGCCGCCGCCAGATGCCGCGCGCGCGCCAGCCGCTCGGTAAGCTCGAGCATGCCGTCCGCCAACAGTTCCCAGGTCTCAGCCTCCCCAATGAATTGCGAGAGCCGAGCCAGGTAGGAATGATCCAAGATTGGGCGCGTCGGCTCTGCCTGAGAGCGCATCCAGGAGAACATGATCGGACCTTCCGTCTCGAATTGGGGCGTCTGGAGATGGCGTATCAGCAAGGTGTTAACGGTTTGTCATCATCCGCTCGGAACAACACGTCACATGCAGGTCGTCACTTTCGCCGCCGGTGTTCCTCGAGCCGCGGCATGATCTCGACGAAATTGCAGGGCCGATGGCGATAGTCGAGTTGCAGCGACAGGATCTCGTCCCAGGCGTCCTTGCATGCCCCCGGCGACCCCGGCAGGGCAAAGAGATAGGTGCCGCCGGCGACCCCCCCACAGGCCCTCGATTGTACCGCGGAGGTGCCGATCTTCGCCATCGATACATGAGTGAACACCGTCGAGAAGGCGTCGATTTCCTTCTCGTAGACGTCCCGATGCGCCTCCACCGTCACGTCCCTGCCGGTCAGTCCCGTACCGCCGGTCGAGATCACGACATCGACACCGTCATCGGCAATCCAGCCGCGCAGAGTGTCTGCGATCGCCGCGCGCTCGTCCGGCACGATCGTGCGACCAGCCAGCAGATGGCCCGCACCCGTCAGCCGGGCGACCAGGGTGTCGCCGGATCTGTCGTCCTCGACGGAGCGGGTATCGGAGACGGTCAGGATAGCGATCCGAACAGGGATGAATTCGCGCGTCTCGTCGATGCGTGACATAATTTCGCCCTCATGGTGGCATAGATGAGAATGCGTCGTCGGTCGAGTGACGTCTCAGCATCCCAGGCCCGCGTTAACTAGCTGTTTACTTGTTAACCGCAATCGTGGAGCCTGCAAGGGAGCAGCCATGACAACAACTCAATATGACCCCCATAGGGGCGCTTCAGCGAAGGGACCAGCAACGCGTTCTGCGGCAGTTGAACGAGCCGAGAACGATCGGCCAGGTTATTTCGACGACAGCCACGGGCGTAACAGTGCCATCGGCCTGATTGGCGCAGCAGCAGCGGGTGCTGCAATCTGGGCGGCCCTGTTCTCCTACTTCGGCCTCATCTAGGCCGCGCAGCTCTCTTCCAAAGTCTACCTCACCATCGCCCACCTCGGCTTGCCCATCGGGCGGATCGTCCGTAGCGTCGCGCCTGGAGCGCGCGATGGAACCGATCGACCGAGATGAAATGGGGGAGGTCTGGCCGGGCGTTCAGCCGGGTAGCGGACCTGATGATCTGGGCTCCGCCACGCTTGAGGGCCCCTCGTCCTGTGAAGTCCGAAGCTTCCAGACCCTGACGATCCGATACATCGCCGGACGGTTCGGCCTCGACGACACGGGCGGCATCATGATCGCGATGCGATGGGTCTCGGACGGCGGCACCCTCCAGACAGATGACCCATCAGCGATGAACTTTGTCAGCGCGAGGAGCTCGACAGGCGTCCCGCTGGAGCTTTTCGTCGAGCCCTATGGCTATCGTCCCTGGACACTGGCGCTCCGCATCTCCGTCAAGGGCGGCTACATCCGCCCGGGTGAGGAGATCGAGGTGACCCTGGGCGATCGCACCGGCGGGAGCCCCGGCCTCAGGATGCAGACCATCGCCGAGGCAGCGCTCGAGTTTCGCGTCTCGGTCGATGCCTGCGCGACCGGCCAGTTTTCGGAGATCCCCGAGCGCCTGGCCATCGCGGTGGTCGCCGGGCCACCTCATCTCTGGCGTGTCGTGGGTCCCGGTCTGCGCCGCCCGGGCGAGCCGTTCTCTATCGGCATCCGGATCGAGGATACCTGGGGCAACCCCGCCAACCCCGACAGGCACAATCTGCGGCTAGAGGGCGATGCCATCACCGGCCTGCCCTGCCCCGTCGAGCTCCCGGATCGCACCGGGGCCGGAACCGTCGAAGG
>JBCCDA010000066.1:0-24359 GCA_039033215.1 Pseudomonadota bacterium
GAACGCGCATTATGACGCCGCGCGCCCAGATCCTCGAGGCGCGCAGGGCGTCGTACGCCGGACCACAGGGACCTCGCAGCGCTCGCCCCAAGGCGCGTCGCGGACGGGAGCCGGTCTGATGCACCTTCTCCTGGCACAACCCGGCAGCGCTGACAGCGACGAGGCGGTAGACCTCGCGCAGGATCCCGCCGACATCGTCGTGATATCGGCGGCGGACACCGAGCTTGCGGCCCTGGCCGAGGCGCATGCCAGCGCCCCGGGCCCGTCGCTGCGGTTGGCATCGCTGCTGCACCTCGCCCATCCGGCGTCGGTGGATCTCTACCTCGACCAGACGGCGGGGCGGTCGCGCCTTGTCATTGCGCGGGTGCTGGGTGGAGAAGGTTACTGGTCCTACGGGCTCGAGCAGTTCTCGGCCCGGCTGGCCGAGGCAGGCATCCCGTTTGCGGCCCTGCCCGGTGACGACAAGCCGGACCCTGCCCTTTTGCGCGCGTCTACCGTAGAAGATGCGGACTGGTACGCGCTCTGGTCATACCTGGTCGAAGGCGGGCCAGAGAACGCCACCAACTTCCTCGCACACGCAAAACACATCCTCGACAGGTCCCTTCCGGTTCCGCCGTCGGCGCGACCGCTCCTGCGTGCCGGGGTCTACTGGCCAGGGGCGGGAACCGCTGATCTGGCCACGGCCCGCGCCGCTTGGGCCGACGGCTCCCCGATCGTCCCCATCGTGTTCTACCGCGCGTTGGTGCAAGGTGCGGGGCTGCATCCGGTCAACCGGCTGGTGCGCGCGTGTCTCCAGGAGGGGCTCGCACCGTTGCCTGTCTTCGTCGCATCGCTCAAGGACCCGGTGTCGATTGCAACCCTCGAAGCGCTCTTCTCGGAAACCTCACCCAGCGTCATCCTGAATGCCACGTCGTTCGCGGTGTCCTCCCCGCAAACCGGCCACGCAGGGACGGTCCTCGATAGGCCCGGGGTGCCGGTGCTCCAGGCAATCTTCGCCAGCGGAACGGAAGACGCATGGCGCGCGGGTCTCAACGGCCTCTCTGCCCGCGATATTGCGATGAACGTGGCACTTCCCGAAATCGACGGCAGGATCCTGACCCGGGCCGTGAGCTTCAAGGGTGAGGCGTTCTTTGATGAGGCGACGCAGTGCCGGATCGCCACCTACAGGGCCGAGGGCACACGTGTCAGTTTCACCGCCCAGCTCGCCGCAGCCTGGGCGCGGCTCGGGCGCATCGAACCGAAGGGTAAACGCGTCGCCATTGTCCTTGCCAATTACCCGAACAAGGATGGCCGACTGGCCAACGGTGTGGGTCTGGATACGCCACAATCGGTGGTCGACATGCTCAGGACACTGTCCGAGGCTGGATACGAGGTTGTTGATCCGCCTGCTGACCCTGCCGACCTGATGGCCCGGATCCAGGCTGGCCCGACCAACTGGCTCACCGACAGGGGGGACCGGGTGGGCGGCGCGAGACTGCCGCTCGACGCCTACCTGGCGTTCTACAAGACCCTGCCCTGGCGGGTGCGCCACCAGATCGAAGGCCGCTGGGGCAAACCGGAAGACGATCCTTTCTGCGGAGACGACGGCTTTGCCCTCTCGATCCTCGACTTCGGCAACGTGGTCGTCGGCATCCAGCCCGCACGCGGTTACAACATCGACCCGACCGCAACGTACCATGCCCCTGACCTCGTCCCACCGCACAACTACCTGGCGTTCTATGCTTGGCTGCGGGCGACGTTCGAGGCGCACGCTGTCATTCATTTCGGCAAGCACGGCAACCTCGAATGGCTGCCAGGCAAGGCCCTGGCCCTGAGTGAGACGTGTTTTCCTGAGGTGGTGCTGGGACCTACGCCCCATCTCTATCCGTTCATCGTGAACGACCCCGGCGAGGGCACGCAGGCCAAGCGCCGCACCTCTGCTGTTATCGTGGATCACCTCACGCCTCCGCTGAGCCGCGCAGAAACCTATGGGCCGCTCAAGGACCTCGAAGCGCTGGTCGACGAGTACTACGAGGCGAGCGGGCTCGACCGCCGACGGCTCGACCATCTTCGCCGCGAGATCCGGCATCTGATGGCGGCCGAACGCCTGGATCTTGACGCTGGGATTGCGCCGGAAATGGACGACGACGCCCAGCTCCAGCAACTCGACACCTATCTCTGCGAGCTGAAGGAGGCGCAGATCCGCGACGGCCTGCACATCTTCGGTGCCTCGCCTGACGGGGCTCTGGAGCGTGACCTGGCCGTAGCGCTGGTCCGCGTGCCCCGGGGTGACGGCAAGGGGACAAACGCGTCCCTCATTCGGGCGCTCGCTGCAGACCTAGATATAGACGGGGAGGCGTTCGATCCGCTGGATTGCGAGATGGGTGCGCCTGCCCCCGATTGCGCAACACTTGCCGACATGGTCCCGCGCACCCCGGATGAGCCGGTAGCCTACCGCACCAATGGCGACGCGGTAGAGCGGCTGGAGTGGCTCGCGCAGAATCTTCTGGACGGCGCAACACCGCCCGGGCCTGCCAGCGCTGCCGTTCTGGATCAGGTCCAAACCGAGATCTTGCCAGCACTTCGCGAGTGCGGCCCTTCCGAGGTCAGCGCCCTGCTGGACGGTCTCGCCGGGCGTTTTGTCGCCCCGGGACCCTCCGGCGCACCCACGCGCGGGCGGCCGGACACCTTGCCAACCGGGCGAAACTTCTACTCGGTTGACAGCCGCGCCGTGCCGACACCGGCCGCCTGGGCGCTGGGCTGGAATTCGGCCGAGCGGTTGATCGAGCACCATCTCCAGACCCATGGCGACTGGCCCAAGACCATGCTGCTGACGGCATGGGGCACATCGAACATGCGCACGGGCGGGGACGACATCGCCCAGGGTCTGGCGCTGATGGGGGTGCGTCCGCAATGGGATGGGGCGAGCCGCAGGGTAACGGGCTTCGAGATCATCCCGCTTGATGCGCTCGCACGCCCACGGGTCGACGTCACGCTGCGGGTCTCGGGCTTTTTTAGGGATGCGTTTCCGGCACAGATGGCGCTCTTCGATGCCGCGGCCCGGGCTGTCATGTTGCTGAAGGAACCCGAGGACCAGAACCCGGCCGCAATGCGTTATCAAAACGAAGGTGCGACCGAATACGCGGCCTACCGGGTCTTCGGCTCAAAGCCCGGGGCCTACGGCGCGGGGCTCCAAGCGATGATCGATGAACGGTTGTGGGAACGCCGGGCCGATCTCGCGGATGCATATCTGACCTGGGGTGGTTACGCCTACGGCAAGGCGGACGGCGCAGAGGCCCGCCAGGCCCTTGAAACGCGGCTCAAGGTCACCGAGGCCGTCGTGCAAAACCAGGACAACCGGGAACACGATCTGCTGGACTCGGACGATTACTACCAGTTCGAGGGGGGCGCTGCAGCGGCAGTCGAACACCTGAGCGGTGCCGCGCCCACGATCTATCACAACGACCACTCCCGCCCGGAACGCCCACTCATCCGGACGTTGGACGATGAGATTGGACGGGTCGTTCGCTCCCGTGTGGTGAACCCGAAATGGCTCGCGGGCGTCATGCGTCACGGCTACAAAGGCGCCTTCGAGATCGCAGCGACAGTGGACTATCTCTTCGCCTTCGCAGCCACCACGAACGCGGTACGCAGCCATCACTTCGATCTCGTTCATCAGGCGCTTCTTGAAGACGACGACGTCCGAGACTTCATTGCCGACGTAAACCCGGCCGCGCTGCGCGAGATTGCGCAGCGTCTGACCGAAGCCATGGAACGAGATCTCTGGCAGCCGCGCTCGAACTCGGCCCGAGCTCGCCTTGAGGCACTGACATGACACCTGAACTGACCATCGAAATCGTCGGACGCGAGGCCAACTTCGTTCCGGTCCACAAGCTGCTCACGAAGGCGTTCGCGTACATGGAGGACCGGATCGACCCGCCCTCGTCGCTTCTGAAGCTGCGTCCGGTTGATCTCAAGAACATGGCGGACGACGGGGGCTGCCTTCTGGCCATGCAGGACGGCAAGCTGGTCGGCTGCCTGTTCGTCGCCGATCACGAAGATTGCCTGTACATCAGCAAGTTGGCGGTTACGGCCTCGCGCCAGCGCCAGGGCATCGGGCGGGCGCTGATCCATGCGGCCGGGCGTGTCGCGCTATCGCTCGGCAAACCGGTGATGCGGCTTCAGAGCCGGATCGAGCTCACTGAGAACCACGCGGCCTTCGCCAAGATGGGGTTTGCCGAGATAGGGCGCACCACCCATCCCGGATACGACGAGCCGACCTCCGTCACGATGGAGTGTCGCCTGTGAGCCGTGTCCTGTTCCTCTGCGGTGAAGGACGCACGCTGTCACCGACAGCAGCGCAGATTTTCTCGGACCGTCAGAGCGTTAGCACTGACTTCGCAGGGGTAGACCGGGATGCGCAGGATAGTCTGACACCCGATCAACTCGACTGGGCCGACCTGATCATCGTCATGGAACGCCGCCACCAGACGCGGCTCAACGAACGCTTCGGGCGCATGCTGGCAGGCAAGAAGGTCGTGACGCTGGATATCCGGGACCGCTATACCTTCATGGAGGCGGCCCTGATCGAGGAACTGCTCCAGAAGGCTGGGCCCAGGTTGGGCTGACGGAGGCGCCGTGATCGAGATCCGCGAAGATGCCAGGGACCACGCTGAACTGGCCCGTGAGCTTGGAGACATGCTGGACGGCCATGCAGCGGCTGTCGGTCACCCATTCAACCGTGAGACGCGCTGTCTGACGGCATGGGACGGCGGCACGTGCGTCGGGGGCGCACAGTACCAAGTGAACTATGGCTGGTGCTTCCTGATGCAGCTTGCATTGGCACCTCAGTCCCGGAGACACGGCGTCGGCTCACGCCTCATCAACGCGCTGGAGGAACGGATGCTGGATGAAAACGCCGCCGGTATATGGCTCGACACCTACGGGTTCGAGGCCGCTCCGTTCTACGAAGGCCACGGGTTCCACGAGTTCGGACGTCTGGCCGGCGCCTCCCCAACTCTCGACCGCATCTTCATGAGAAAACCGCTGGAAGTGACATCATGACCGACGACGCGAAGCCCGACGATCTGGAAAAGCACGCAAGCAAGATGGCCAAGAAGAAGGCCGCGCGCGACAAGATCATGGCGACCAAGACCGACAAGAAAGGCCTGATCATCGTCCACACGGGGAAAGGAAAGGGCAAATCGACAGCCGCTTTTGGTATGATTTTCAGACAGATAGCGCACGGCATGCCATGCGCGGTGGTGCAGTACATCAAGGGCGGCATGTCCACGGGCGAGCGTGATCTGATCACCCAGAACCACAGCGACATCTGCGAGTTCCACACCATGGGCGAAGGCTTCACCTGGGAGACACAGGACAAGGCCCGCGACATGGAGATGGCCCGCGCCGCGTGGGAGAAGTCCAAGGAGCTCATCCGTTCGGGCAAATCCATGGTTTTGCTGGACGAAATCAACATAGCGCTGCGTTACGACTATATTCCCATCGACGAGGTGGTGGCCTTTCTGACCGAAGAAAAACCCGACATGACCCATGTTGTCCTGACCGGTCGAAACGCCAAGGATGAGCTGATCGAGATCGCCGATCTGGTGACCGAAATGGAGCTGGTGAAACACCCGTTCCGGTCGGGCATCAAGGCACAGCAGGGCGTCGAGTTCTGAGCCCTTGCGCCAGGATTCCGGGCGTATGACAAACGTATGACTTGCGTATGCCAAACGTATGACTCTCGTGTCAGATCCAGGTCGACGGGTTACCAAATTCCTTTCAATCAACTGCCGGACAACCGGGCAGCCATGGGGAGACACAGACGATGACAGCCTACCTGATCGTGCGCGCAGAGGTGCCCGAAGCGGACCGCGCCGGGTTCGACACCTGGTACCAGGATGAACACCTGCCCGAGGCGCACCGTGACTTCGGGACCGCAGCGGCGTGGCGCGGTTGGTCCAATGATACCCCGGGCGTGCACCTGGCGTTCTACGAGTTTCCCAGTCTCGATGCGGCGCGCACGCTCCTCGCATCGGACACGATCAAGGCGTTCATCGCCGAGTTCGACCGGGTCTGGGAAGGCCGGGTGACACGGTCGCGGGAAGTCGTCGAGGTGAAGCAGTCGTTGGGCGGCTAGGCAACGTCCCCAGCCACCTCCGGCGCAGGCGCCACAAACCATTCCTTGCCCGGCACCGCACCCAGCAGCGCCCGCGTGTACTCGTGCTCGGCCCGGGCGAAAAGCTCGGCAGTTGCCCCCTGCTCCACAACCTCGCCGTAGCGCATGACAGCGATCCGATCGCAGACCTGGGCCGCCACGCGGAGGTCGTGGGTGATGAAGATCATCGAGAGGTTCATGCGGTCCCGGATCTCGTCCAGCAGCTTGAGGATCTGCGCCTGGATTGACACGTCCAGGGCGGATACCGGCTCGTCTGCCACAAGCACCTCGGGCTCGAGCGCAAGCGCACGCGCGATCCCGATGCGCTGGCGCTGCCCACCTGAGAACTCGTGCGGGAAGCGGTCATAGGCGCCGACATCCAGACCTACTGTGTCAAGCAGTTCACGCGCCTTGGCACGTGCTTCCTCGGGGCTCTTGCCCATCAGAATAGGGCCCTGGCTGATGATCTTGCCGACGCGAGAACGCGGGTTAAGCGAGGCGAAAGGATCCTGGAACACCATCTGGATCTTGGCACGATGGGGCCGCATGGCGGCGCGTTTCAGGGGCCGCAGGTCCGTGTCGCCCAGCAGGATCTGCCCGGCCTCGGCATCGTTCAGGCGCACGATGCAGCGAGCGACGGTGGACTTGCCCGACCCTGACTCACCCACGATCCCCAATGTCTCGCCGCGCGCGAGGTCGAAGGTTACATCCTTTGCGGCATGCACGACGCGGGCCGGTCCCCCAAAGAGACCACCGCCCGAGCGGTAGGTCTTCTCCAGCTCGTTGACGCGCAGCACGATCTCCTTGTTGCGGGTGCGCGCCGGGCGCGGAGTGAGGCTGGGAACGGCCCCGATAAGCGACTGGGTGTAGGGATGCTGCGGATTGCCCAGGACCTGGCTCGTCGTCCCGGCCTCAACCACCAGCCCCTGCTGCATGACGGCGACGCGATCGGCGATATCTGCCACCACGCCGAAGTCGTGCGTGATGAACAGCACACCGGTACCGTGACGTGCCTGCATTTCCTTGATCAGCTCGAGGATCCGGGCCTGGGTGGTGACGTCCAGCGCCGTCGTCGGCTCGTCCGCGATCAGGATCTTTGGGTTCAGCGCGAGCGCCATGGCAATCATCGCGCGTTGGCGCTGCCCGCCCGAGAGCTCGTGAGGATAGGCACCCAGCGCCAGCTTGGGGTCGGGAAGCTGCACGTCCTCCAAAAGACCCAGGGCGCGTTCCTTGCGCTCGCGCGACGGCATCGAGCCGTGGAAGCGGAAAACCTCGTCGATCTGGGCGCCGATGGTCATGACGGGGTTCAACGCCGTCATAGGCTCCTGAAAGATCATCGAGATGTCCGAGCCGCGGATGTCGCGCAGCCGCGCATCCGAGACCTTCGTGAGGTCTTCGCCGTTGAAGTCGATGGCGCCCTTGGCCACGCGCACATGCGGCTTGGGCAAGAGCCCCATGACGGCCCTTGCCGTCAGCGACTTGCCCGACCCGGACTCGCCGACCACGCACAGGATCTCGTTCGCCTCGAGATGAAAGTCGGCTTTCTGCACGGCGTACTCCCGCTGCCCGCCGGCGGGCAGCGCGATGTGCAGGTCACGGATATCCAGAAGGCGGGTCATGTCCGCTCCCTCAGCCGCGGGTTCAGGGCGTCGTTCAGGCCCTCGCCCACCAGGTTGATCGCGAGCACGGTCAGAAGGATCGCGACCCCGGGGAAGGTGCAGACCCACCAGGCGGACCTGAGCAGCGTGCGCCCTGCCCCGATCTGGAAGCCCCAGCTCATGATGTTGGGATCGCCGAGGCCGAGGAACGCGAGGCCACTCTCGATCAGGATGGCCGTCGCCACCATCAGGGAGCCGATGACGATGATGGGGGAGAGGCAGTTGGGCAGGATCTCGCCCAGCATGATCCGCGTGTCGGACATGCCGATCGTGTGGCAGGCCTGCACGAACTCGCGATTGCGCAAGGCGAGAAACTCGCCCCGCACCAGTCGTGCGACCCCGGGCCAGGAGACGACGGCGATCGCGATCACCACGCTCTCGATCGAGGGTTTCATGATCGCGACCAGCAGGATCGCGAAGACGAAGGACGGGATCGTCTGAAACATCTCGGTGACGCGCATCAGGAGGTCGTCGATCCAGCCGCCGAAGTACCCCGCCATGGCGCCCGTGATCACGCCGATCAGCACCGCCACCAATGTCGCGATGAGCCCGATCAGCAACGACGTCTTGGCCCCGTGCGCGATCCCCGCGGCGACGTCGCGGCCCAGGCTGTCGCTGCCCAACAGGAACCCGTTGGCGCCGGGTGGGGACATGGACTGCCCCGCCAGACGGAACGGGTCGCCCGGGAAGAACAGGTGCGCTGTCGCGGCCATCAGCAAGACGATCGCGAGGATCCCCAGGCCCAGCACGGCCGAACGGTTGCGGGCAAAGAGCTTCCAGAACCGCATCAGGACACCTCGATTCGTGGGTCGAGGAACGAATAGATGATGTCCACCACCAGGTTCACGGCGACCACCAGCACGGCGGACAGAAGGAAGATCCCCAACAGCAGGTTGAGGTCACGCGCGAACAAGGCCTCGAAGGCGAGCATCCCGAGGCCGGGCCAGGCGAACACCGACTCCACGATCACCGAGCCGCCGATGAGCGCGCCTACCTGCACGCCTGCCATGGTGACAACGGGCAGCAGCGCGTTGCGCAGCACGTGCACGAAGACGATCCGCCGTTCGGTCACGCCCTTGGCGCGCGCCGTGGTCACATAGTCCTGCCCATATTGCTCGAGCATCGAGGCTCGCATCAGCCGCGTGTAGAGCGCCAGGTAGAACAGCGACAGAGTGATCGTCGGCAGCACCAGATGGCGCGCGATGTCGAACACCCTGTCCCAGCCCTCGTAGAACATGGCGAAGTTCTCCATGCCCGATGTCGGGAACCAGCCAAGGTTCAGGGAAAAGACGACGATCAGCATCAGGCCGACCCAGAAGAGCGGCGTCGCATAGGTGATCAGCGCGAAGATCGAAATCACCGTGTCGCGCCAGGTGTTCAGCCCTGTGGCGGCGATCAGGCCAAGGAGAATGCCAAACCCCACAGCCAGCGTGATGGTCGAGACCATCAGCAGCATCGTGGCGAACATCCGGTCAAAGATCAGCTCGCTCACCGGCATCTCGTGGCGGAAGGAATAGCCGAGGTCCAGGATGACCACGTTCTTGAGGTAGACGGCCAATTGGACCGGCACAGGCTGGTCCAGCCCGAACTTGGCGCGCAACTCGGCCATGTATTCCGGGGTCGCAGATCCAGCTTCGCCCGCCAGCACATCGACGGCATCACCTTCGGCAAGCTGCAACAGCAGAAAGTTCGTGATGATGATCGCGACGATGATCGGGATCGCCTGCAAGAGACGCTTCACGACGTAACGGAAGCGTTTCGCGGAATGACCCATTCTGTCCCCCTCGGTGTTGAGACCGGCCGGGGATCATCTGGATCCTCGGCCGGTCCCTCAGTCGGTTAGATCAGTCGTCGAGCCAGGCTTCAGCAAACGAGCCATACGCCCCCAGAGCCGACGTCTGGTGATCGCGCAGCTTCTCATTGTAGACGGTGAGGAACTGCATCTCGAAGAGGTTCACGACGGGCATGTCGTCCGCCAGGATCTTCTGGATGTCGCCATAGATCGCCGAGCGCTTGTCCGCATCGATCTCCTGCGCACCAGCGGCGAGCAGCGCATCCAGCTTCTCGTTCGAGTAGCGCGACGAGTTCACGAAGTGCGTGCCCTGACGGATCTGGTCAGTGCCATAGTGGCGGTGAACACCCAGCACCGGGTCCGGCAACTGGTAGAAGTAGTTCACGTTCATGGCGAAGTCGTAGTTGTGGTAGATCCGCTTCAGCCACGTGGGCACGTCCTCGTAGCGGAGCTCGACCTCGATGCCGATGTCGCCCAGCGCCTGCTTCATGTACTCGCCCGCCCGGCGCCAGTCCTCACCATAGGGGATCAGGTCCAGCGTGGCCTTGGCCCGCACACCGTCACCGTCCGCCGTGATGCCAGCGGCCTCCAGGACAGCAATGGCCTCCTCGACATTCGCGTTGGCGACATAGTTCGGCATCGGATCCTGATAGAGACCCGTGGCGCCGAAGTTCGACGACAGGGCCGACGTCGCGGGCTTGCCATAGCCGAACCAGATGTTCTTGATCAGGAACTCACGGTCCAGGGCCAGCGAGATCGCCTTGCGGATGGCCGGGTTGTCGAAGGGAGCCTCGGTCGTGTTGAACTCGATCAGCGACATCGGGTTGATCATGGAATAGCCGTCGGTCGTGACGTTGAAGCCATCCATGTCGCGCAGACGCACCGCGTCGATGTTCGGGATCGCGCCGTAGGCACCGTACATCACTTCGCCGTTCTCCATGGCCGCGGTGCGGGTGGAGGCGTCGGGGATGAAGCGGCCAACGAGGCGGTCAAGGTAGGGAAGCCCTTCCTTCCAGTAATTCTCGTTCTTGTCGAGGCGGACGAACTGGCCCTTCTTCCACTCGACGAACTTGAACGGGCCGGTGCCGACAGGGTTGTTCGCCAGCGAGGCATTGCGCACGTCCTGGCCTTCCAGCAGGTGCTTGGGCACGATCGGGCTCTCGTAGCCCGACAGCGCGCGCAGCATGTAGGGCGCGGGGTTGGCGAGGTTGAAGACTGCCGTCAGCTCATCCGGCGTGTCGATCGAGGTAACCTCGCGGAACGAGTTCGGACCGCGGGGGTGAACCTTCTTCAGCACCTCCATGACGGTGAACTGAACGTCGGCCGATGTGAACGGCGCACCGTCGTGCCACGTGACGCCCGGCTGAAGGTTGAACGTGACTGTCAGGCCGTCATCGCTGACCTCATAGCTCTGCGCGAGCGCAGGGACGATGTTGAGGTCGTTGTCGTAATCGAGCAGCCCCTCGTAGATCTTGGGCGCCACCAGGCCGATCGGGCCCGAGGTCGACAGATACGATGCCATCGAAGGCGGTTCTGGCTGGACGATATAAACGAGCGTACCGCCCGCCTTATCGGCCATGGCGGCCGTGCCTGCAGCCGCGACAGCGGCGGCGCAGGCAATGCCGGCGAGAATGGATTTAAGGCTCATGTGGACTCTCTCCTATTCGAGCGGTGATCTACGTGTCACCTCGACGTTGGAACGCTGGTCCATTTCGCACCGCAACACAAGCCACCTAGGCGATGGAGTTGCGACACAACTGACCAGAACACGCTTTCGCGATCTTAGACTGCGGCCCCACCGCGTCCAGCACCGATTGGAATTGAGTTCCATCTGGCCCGCCGGAGGAGCGGTTTTGGACCCTTTTCAAACCTGCGGCGAGACACGTCGCGCCAAGATTATTAATAATATAGACACCGCAGTTATTAAGGATAATATCAAGTAAAAGGAAAAATTGCATTCAATTCCTCAATACTATCTGCTTTCTTTTCAATACATTTCCCAGTAAAGCACTTGGAGTTGGGTTGTGTTGAGTATTCAGGGGTGATTATGTCAAACTTCGAGCAACTGCTGGCGGATCAGGCGGACGCGGCGCAGGCAAAGAGCGAAAACCTGGTCAAGAACGGTGATTTCTCGACGCATACTCTGGAGGATGGCAAGAAGTGGGGCACTATGGACGCCACGGGTGGAAACTCGTGGTTTGCTGACAGCGGCAAGATTGAGGTCCAGCGCGCGACTGTAAAGAACGGGACGCCCGCGCAACGCGAAGAGACCAACGTACTGGAACTGGATGCCCGCGGCGGCAAGCACGGCGGGTCTGAGAAGAACGCGGTCGTCAGCCAGACGATCGAGGCAATTGACGGCCCCGGGACGTTCCGCATCTCGATCGATCACAAGGCAATGAACGGCAAGAAGGGCGTCAGCGCCGAGGATACGAGCGGCGCCGAGATCTGGCTGGGCGACAAACTGGTCGCAACACTCTCCGAGGACAACACCCGCTGGCACCAGGAAGTGATCGAGGTCACGCTGGACGCCGACGATCTCCCCACGGATGGTCCTGTCAAGTTCACACTCAAGGCACTGGGACAGGCCGACGGCCGCGGCACGCAGGTTGACAACATCTCGGTGCGCGAAGTCGGTGAGACGGGGCTCCTGGGCGAGGAACTGATCACAAACGGCAGCTTCGAAAGTCACGGCGAGAAGCAAAGGGACAAGTGGGGCACCTTCGAGCAGATCGAGGGCTGGGAGGTGGAGAACGACTCGGTCATCGAGATCAAGGAGGTCCGCAAACCGATCTCGCCTCGCGACCAGAACGACACCTACATCGAGCTTGATTCCCACGGCAAGAACTCGAACGCCACGGTCTCGCAGGAGATCGACGTTCCTGAGGCGGGCAAGTATCTGCTGTCATTCGATCTGTCCGCGCGCGCAAAGAAGGGTCTGGACGATCTGGCCTCGACCAATGGTGTCAAGGTCATGGTTGGCGATCAGGTCGTGGCCGAGCTGGCACCGAACGAGGTCGGATGGGAACCCTACACCTTCAACGTGGACCTGCCCGCCGGGGCCGTGACGCTCTCGTTCGAGGGGACAGGTACCGAAGACAAGATCGGCGCGCTGCTCGACAACATTGCGCTGAAGCACGTGGGCGCCGCAGACCCAGCGCCCGTCGTGGTGCTGGACGTTGCTGCCGCAGCCGAGGCCATCGATACCTACGAGAGCGGCCTCATGGGAGAGGTCTTCTTCTCGGACGAGGTTCTCACACGGCTCGACCAGGCGATTAGCGAGATGGACGACACGCCGGACGCAACGTTCGTTGCGACCGAGATCGACTATGGAAACAACACCGGGTGGTTCCACACGCCGCTCTCGACGGTGTTGGAACATGATGCTGGCAGCCTCGAAGGCTCTGAGGAAGCACTGTCGACCAACGTCAACCATACTGCGATGAAACTGACGGGTGAGGTCTATCTCGAAGCTGGCACCCATACATTCCACAACCGCACCGATGACGGTTTCCGCCTGACCATCGATGACCAGGAAATCGCCGAATATGAAGGTTTGCGGGCAGCCAGGAACACCGAAGGCTCGATCACGGTGGCAGAAGACGGCTGGTACGACATTACGGTCGACTACTTCGACTGGAAGGGTCACTCGAAGTTGCGCATTACGCACGAGCATGACGGCAACTCGCAGATTCTTTCCGAAGACCGCCTTCGCCATGAGGTCGAGGAGCCTGTTCCCGTTGCAGCAGACGATCTGGCGGTGACTGACGAGGACACGGCGATCACGCTGGATCTGCTGTCGAACGACACGGGTGGAGAGGCGCTTTCTATCACCGGACTCGGCCCGGTCGAGAACGGCGAACTGGTGCTGAACGAGGATGGCACCGTGACGTTCACACCGGCCGAGAACTTCCACGGCGACGTAAGCTTCGAGTACACCATCAGCGACGGGACGGTAGAGTCGACAGCGACCGCCAGTGTCACAGTCGCCCCGGTGAACGACGACCCTGATGCGATAGACGACGAAGCCGAGGGTCTGGAAGACGAGGCAATCGAGATCGACGTGCTCGGCAACGACACGGATGTCGATGGCGACCAGCTGTTCGTGATCGATGCCACGGACGGCGCGAACGGGACAGTCACGTTCCTGCCACCGACCATTGAGATCGAGTCGGCAGGCGAAGTCACGCTGGGTGACAATCTCATCGACAACGGTGACTTCGAGGACAATCCGCTCGCCGGCCGTCTGGGATGGGCGACCTATGAAGAGATCAACGGTTGGACCTCTCCCGTCGGCAAGATCGAGGTACAGACCCGCGACTACTCCACGGGCAACACCGTCGGCAACACAGTCGTCGAACTGGACAGCCACGGCCGCAACTCGAACGCGACTCTGCGCCAGGAAGTGGATGTGCCCGAGAGCGGGCTCTACCAGTTCTCGCTCGACTACGCCCTGCGCGGTCACAACGTCGCGTCGAACGGCGTCGGCGTGCGGATCAACGGCGAGACAGTCACCGAGGTTTATCCGGATACACGTGGTTTCCAGACGCTGACGGTGGATCTGGAACTGGACGCGGGAGATGCGGTGATCGAGATCTACGCGCTCGGTCGTGAGGATACGATCGGCACCGTGATCGACAACGCAGCACTTCGCCCGATCTCGGTCGGCGAGCCGGTGCGCACGATCACGGCGCCTGACGGCACCCTGATCACTTACACGCCCGATCCGGGCTTCCATGGTACGGACACGTTCACCTACACGATCACAGACGGGAACGGTGGCACGGATACCGCGACAGTCACGGTTTACGTTGCGCCGAGCAACGCAGCGCCGTCAGCTACCGACGATGTCATCAATACCGACGAGGATCGGTCGGTCACAGTAGATCTGCTGGCCAACGACACGGACCCCGATGGCGACACGCTGACCATCACATCGGTCGGCGAGGTCGAGACCGGCGAGCTTGTCCTGAACGAAGACGGCACGGTGTCCTTCACGCCCGACGCCGACTTCCACGGTGAGGTCTCGTTCACCTACGAGATCACGGATGGCGAACTGACATCGACCGCGATAGCGACCGTCGTCGTCGCACCGATCAACGATGCCCCGATTGCAAACGACGATACGTTCGACACCGACGAAGACCGTTCGGTCACAATGGATCTGCTGGCCAACGACACGGACCCCGATGGCGACACGCTGACCATCACCTCGGTCGGCGAGGTCGAGAACGGCGAGCTTGTCCTGAACGAAGACGGCACGGTGACCTTCACGCCCGACGCCGACTTCCACGGTGAGGTCTCGTTCACCTATGAGATCACGGATGGCGAGCTGACATCGACCGCGACAGCGACCGTCGTCGTCGCACCGATCAACGACGCCCCGATTGCAAAGGACGATACGTTCGACACCGACGAAGACCGTTCGGTCACAGTGGATCTGCTGACCAACGATACGGACCCCGATGGCGACACGCTGACCATCACATCGGTCGGTGAGGTCGAGAACGGCGAGCTTGTCCTGAACGAAGACGGCACGGTGACCTTCACGCCTGACGCCGACTTCCACGGTGAGGTCTCGTTCACCTACGAGATCACGGATGGCGAGCTGACATCGACCGCGACAGCTACGATCGTAGTGGCCGAGGTCAACGACGGCCCGGTTGCCCAGGATGACCAATCGGCAAGCGTGGCTGGAGAGGCGATCACCATCGATCTGCTCGGCAACGACAGCGATTCCGAAGGTGACGCACTCTCCATCGTCAGCTTCTCGGGCACGGGCGACCATACGGTTGAGGACAATGGCGACGGGACGATCACGTTCACATCGAGCCCCGAAGCCGACGGGACCGTCACGTTCAGCTATACCATTGACGACGGCCGGGGCGGTCGCGACACAGCCACCGTCACCGTGGCCGTTCAGGCAGCCAACAAGGCGCCCGAAGCTGCCAATGACACGGCGACTGTTCAGGAGAACGGCTCGGTCATCATCGACCTTCTCGCCAACGACACCGATCCGGACGGCGACGCACTGTCGATCGCCTCGCTCGGCACGGTAGAGAACGGCGCTCTCGTGGATAACGGCGACGGCACGGTGACCTTCACGCCAGACGCAGACTTCTTCGGCGAGGTGACCTTCGACTACACGACAACTGACGGGGAGCTTACGGATGACGCGACCGTCCGGATTGTCGTCACCTCGACCAACGTGCCACCCGTGGCTACCGATGATGTCGTCACGCTGGACGAAGACACCTCGATCAACTTCGACGTCCTCGCCAACGACTTCGACCCGGATGGTGATCCGATAACCGTGGCCTACGTCGGGTCGACCGTAAACGGTGAAGTCACACTGGAAGACGATGGCACCATCACGTTCACGCCGGACGAGGACTACTTCGGCACCTTCTCGCTAACCTACCGGGTCTCGGATCTGGAAGGCGATCGGACCACCGGCACGGTCGAGATAACGGTCTCGCCGGTCAGCGATGCGCCGACCACCCGTGACGACGAGCGCGCAGTGAACCGCGACAGCACGACACTGATCAACGTCATGAGCAATGACCGTGACCCGGATAGGGGTGAGCTTGAACTGGTCTCGGTCAGTACGGATCTTGGAGAGGCGTCAATCGTGGATGGCCGCGTGTTCTTCGATCCAGGGTCCGATTTCGACACCGTGGCGTTGGGCAGTTCCGCGGACGCCACTGTCACGTACACGATCCGCAACGAAGCGGGTCTCGAGGCGACCGGCACGCTGATCGTGACCGTAAATGCCCCGTTCTCGGATCGCGTCCAGGAGGAGATTGATTTCATCCTACGCGGCGACAACGGCACCCGCACCGAAATAGACGGCGAGAACGCCGATCTTCTGGTGGCTGACCAAGCGCTCGACGGCAATGACAACCGCGACGAGCTCCGGTTTGACCTCTTTGCCTCCGGTGGCAACGGCCGTAACGGGGAGTTGGGCGAAACCGGTAGCAACAACAACGATGGCGATGCCGAACACGGTACCAGCGGTACCGAAGGCGGGATCGGCGCAGACGCGTTCGCAACCTTGCTTGATGGCGCCATCAGCGGCTTCGAGAGCGATGACGAGATCCAGATCGAAGTCACCGCAGACGGCGGTCGTGGCGGCTCGGGTGGCGATGGTGGTCGGGGCGGCAGGTCCGACTCGTTCGGCACCGCGGTCACCGAGTTCGCAAACGGCAATGTGGTCACAAAAGAACTGGAAGGTGGCATTGGCGGTGACGGCGCCAACGGTGCCGGAGGACGCGATGGCGGCGATGCTTTCTCGACGCTTGACGGTGGGATCTACGACGGCGGCGAGGGAGCCGACCAAATCGAGTTCGTGATCGAAGCGTTCGGCGGTGACGGTGGCGACGGTGGCAACGGTGGCCGATCTGGCAACGGAGCCTTCGAGGACCCCTACGTCGGCGGTGGCGTCAACCCCGCCATCAGCGGCGACGGCGCCGACGGCGCTGCAGGAGGCGACGCGACAGCCGAGATGGTGGGTGCTGACGTAATCGGTGGGGACGGCGACGATACGATCCTGATCGAAGTCGTGGCCCAAGGTGGCGATGCCGGTAGCGCTGGTAATGGCGGCGCGTCCTCATCCCTGCAGTTCCAGGACACGTTGAGGGTCGTCAACGGCGACGGCACCGCAGACGACAACTTCGGCTACATCGAACGCCAGTACGGCGACGCCGGCAACGGCGGCAACGGCGGAGACGCCGGGAGCGCCGTCGCCCGTATCGCCGATCTGATCATCGACTCCGGGATCGGAAACGACATCGTTACCCTTGATGCAACCGCAACCGCAGGAAGCACGGAGTTGGGCGGCAGCGCAGGAAACCCGGGCGAAGATTCCGAGCTGACCGGCGACCTGACTGTCGTTGACCATGCAGGAACGCCGGGTCTGGACGGTCTCGATGGTATGGCAGGGAACGCAGCCGTCGAGATCATGGGCAACGTGATCGAAACAGGTGATGGCGATGACACCGTCATCCTGCGCGCCGTGGCCGAGGGTGACGGCGGGACCGAAGTGGACCTCGTCGGAAACTCCGTTCGTGGTGGCGAGGGCATCGACACGCTCGATCTCTCGGGTATCGGCGTCGCCGTAACGGTCGACCTCGCCGCAGGTACCTTCGGGACGTCTGAGGCGCCAACGAACAACACCGTTGTTGAAGTCGAGGCCGTGACCGGGAGCGCCATGGGCGACATCCTCCGTGGCTCGGGCGCAGCTGAGACGATCGAGGGGGGTACGGGCGATGATGAGATGTCAGGCGGTGGCGGGAGCGATATCTTCGTCTTTGCCAACGGCTCCGGCGATGACGTCATTACGGACTTCTCAGCCGATCGGCTGGACGTCGCGGAGCTGACAAGAGTTCGCGACATGTCCGATATCACCATTACCCAGACAGGATCGGACACGACGATCTCGTTCGATGGAGAGGGCAGCGTTGTACTGGTGGGTGTCACGGCGACCTCGATCGACGAGGCAACGTTCATCTTCTAAGCCGGAGCGGCTACGCCCGCCCAATCAGCACGTTGGTGAGACCAGGGGCGGGTTCCGCCCCCGGTCCTTCGGCGTCGACGGGAAGGCCATGCCAGTCTGCCTACAGGCAAAGCCCTGATCGGAGCATGATCCGGCGGAACGCAACTACCTTACAAGGTTTCCGGCGCAGCCAAGCGCCCACTGATGATACGATTGAAGGGTGTCTCCCCAAGGACCGGAGCCCGAACCCCTACGTGTAAGTAGACGAAGCGAAGTTGGATGTGACCGCGCCCGATACTCCATCACGCGCCCGCAGATCAGAGACTCAAGTCCGGTCCCCACAGCGGATTGTTTCCAAATAGACCGACGGCGTGTTTGATCGCGCAACCCGTCACCAACAGCGCGCGCTGGATCGACCGAAGTATGCGTGTGATGACACGGTTCACCGGTGTCTAGCGGGACGAGACTGCGCGCACGAGATGCATCCGTCTACGTCCAGCAGACGGGAAGCGGCTGTTTCGTGCTTTCTGACTCTGACACAGAGAACGGGAATCAGTTCGCTCAGATGATTGCTGAGCGTTCGCCTTCCTCAGGGCTGCCCAAAGCGCTTACGATCACCGGACGCAAGAACCCTTGCGTCCGAACACGGCAAATCGCGGCGGTGTTGACGCTCCCCGAGCGTTCAACCTGAGGAGGTGAGGGATCGTAACAATTTGTGCTAGCTTCTCCCGAGTGAGAGGAATCGATCACAAAACCGCGCAGCGGTGAGGCACACGCCAGCAGGCTGACGGAACCCGCAGGGGGACGGTGTTGCTTGGCCCGTCTTACTGGGCGGCTTTTGGGTCGGCTGAGTTCGTTCATTGCGACACGGCAATCACGCCATCACGGGGACCGACATGACGACGACACCGACATCCTGGTTGGACAGCTTCCAGGTCAACACAATCTCGACAGGTTCTCAGTTTGCGCAGGACATCGTGGGCCTGTCGAACGGCAACTTTCTGGTCGTCTTCGCGGATACCGACGATACCATCGGGACCTCCGCTGGCGCCGATATCGTCGGTGTGATCTATGATGCCGAGGGCACCATCGTCACGACCGCCTTCCAGTTGAACACGTTCGGCACGGCGGACGACGAAGAGACGCCCACGATCGCGGCCACCAATGACGGCGGCTTTGTCATGGCCTACCTGGATCGAGACAACTCGGCGCCTGGCCAGCAGATCCTGATCGAGCGCTACAACGGCGCCGGTACGTCGACCGACACGGGCTTCGTTCAGTTGGAGCCTTTGACCGCTGTCGTTTCGAACCCGCAGATCGCGGTCAACCAGGCCGACAACTCGATGTTCGTCAGTTACCAGTGGTCGGACGGGAACGATGACGGCATTCGCGGCAAGCGTTTCGACGCCGACCTGAACGTTGCGACAGGAACGCCCGCGGATGGTTTTGTTGTCGGAGACGACGACGATCCAAGCCTCTCCCAGGGAACTTTCGGTAACAACACTGCCGTGTTGTCGAACGGAAACTTCGTCACAGTGTTCTCGGAAAGTGACGGCAGCTTCGCTGGCTCCCAGAACGTCGAATTCCGGATCAGCAACGGTACGACCGGCGCCAACGATAGCAATGTCCAGGTCAGCGCGGCAGGGGGCGACGACGACGTCACCCCCGATGTGGCGGCCTTGTCCGGCGGCGGGTTTGTTGTGGTCTGGCTTGAGGAGGAAACAACGGCGGTCGGCAACGACAACGGTGCCAACATCCTGTTCTCACGCTACAACAGCACGGGCACGCTACAGGGTTCGATCACGACCGTCGCCGACACCAGTAACGAATTCGCTGATCCGGCGGTCATCGGCCTGGAAGACGGCGGCTTCTTCATTGCCGCCTACGACACCACCAACGAAGCCATTCAAGGGACCCGTTACGATGCATCCGGCAATCAGGTCGGCGGCAACATGGTGCAGATCGAAAGCGGTATCACCAACGTCCCCGATATCGAGCTGAGTCTGACCACCGACGGGCGCATCCTGCTGACCTATCAGGACTCATCGGGCAACATCCAGGCAGAGATCCTGGACCCGCGCGACGCCGGGACCATCACGGCGGAGTCAGGCGATCAGCAGACCACCACGCGCGCAACAGAAGACACGACGCTGATCGGCGTTCAGAACGACTCGGACACGCTGTTCGGTCAGGGCGGCGACGATCTCATTTATGGCGGCGATCTGAGCGGCCCAGGCGCAGCCGACGTGCTTTACGGGGGCGAAGGCAACGACACCCTCAACGGCGGTCTCCTTCACGACAACAGCTTCGGCGGAGCAGGCAACGATACCTTCGTGATCAGCGCCAACAACGAGGGAGACGACGTCTTCGGGGGCAGCGGCATCGATACGCTGGACTTCAGCAACGCCACCCTCGACGGGGATGTGATCTTCACATCAAGCAATAGCGGGACGTACATCGGTGCCGCGTATACGTTCTCCGGCATCAGCGTCATCATCGGTAACAGCTTCGACCGCACCTGGGATCTGTCCCTTGGCACCGAGTCTGTCGTGGCTGGGTCGGGTCAGGATCTCTTCACCCATGGCACGGGCGAGGCTGTTGACGATCTCGATGCTGGTGGTGGCATCGACACCTTCGATGCGTCGGGTGAGGACGGCTCCGGCAGCGGCGCCGTGGGCATGAGCATCAACAACGCCACTGGCCAGATCAGTGGGCAGGGTGGCACGCGCACGTTCGAGAACTTCGAGATCATTGACGCCACCCAACTCGACGACACCATCACCGGCGACGGAGACGACGAGACCCTCTCCGGCAATGGCGGCAATGACACGCTGGACGGTGGCGCGGGTGACGACGTCATCTTCGGTGGCGCCGGGGCCGATACGCTGGATGGCGGGGCCGGCAACGACACACTGCAAGGAGATGGCGGATCGAACACCTATATCGTGGCCGATGACGGCTCGACGAACACGATCAACGGTAGCATCACGTTGGATACGATCGATGTCAGCGGGTTTTCCTCGGGCATCGTCGTAGGTCAGAACTCCGGCGTCAACCCGACCGGCAACTACGACATTGTCAGCGGGAACGGCACGGTGATCGAGAACGCCAACCGGGAGTCCAAGACCCTGGTGGCGACTGACTTCGACGACGAGATCAACGAACTCAACCTCGACGTCGTCTATGCAGGTGCGGGCAATGACGAGGTCATCGTCTACCAGGTGCCCAGCGTGGACGAGGCCTACTTCGGCGGCGCGGGCACCGACACGCTGAACCTGGCTGACGGGATCAACGGTTCCAATGAGAATGAGTACGGCGAAATCAACCTGACGACGGGTACGTTGACCGGCACGGGTGGGGCGTTCGGGTTCGAGAACGTCATCGGGACCGAGAGCGATAACACCATTACCGGCACCGGTGGGGCCAACTCGGTCGAAGGCAGAGGTGGTGAGGACATCATCTACGGCCGGGAGGGAACCGGAACCGAGTCTGGCGACCAGCTCTATGGCGGCGATGATGACGACGAGATCTATGCAAACGGCGGGTTCGTCGACGCAGGATCGGACAATGACTACGTCCGGACATCCAACACGTCGACCGAAGAGTACTACGGCGGCACCGGCATCGATACGCTGGACACGTCGCTGTTCAACGGCAACTACACCGTCGATCTCCAGGCCGGAACCACAAACCTCGGCGAGATCTTCGCCCAGTTCGAGAACTACATCGGCGGCAACGGCAACCACACCCTGACCGGGACCGCCGGGTCGAACACTCTGACCACCGGGACCGGCGACGATACGCTGGAGGGTCTGGGCGGTGCTGACGATCTGAACGGCGGCGCCGGGATCGACACGGCATCTTACGCCAGCTCGGGCGCAGGAGTGACGGTCAACCTGGGAACCGATAGCGCGTCGGGCGGGCACGCGGCAGGCGATGATCTGGATGACATCGAAAACCTGATCGGATCGGGTTTCAACGATTCACTGACAGGCGACGGCGGCGCCAACACCCTATCTGGCAATGCCGGCGATGACACGTTCATCGGAGGCGCCGGAGCCGACCGGATGTACGGCGGCGCGGACGACGACACGGCCGACTACTCCGCTTCCGGGGCGGGCATCGACGTGCGCCTCAACGGGTCGTCCAGCTCGGGCGGCGACGCGCAGGGCGACCGGCTCTATGAGATCGAGAACATCGTAGGCTCAGACTTCGACGACACAATCACCGGCAACGGAGTTGGCAACACGCTCGACGGCGGTGGCGGCGCTGACAGCATCATAGGCTCGGGTGACGAGGACCTGCTCATCGGCCGGAACGGCAGCGACGAGATGCGCGGCAACGCCGGGAACGATGAGATCCGAGGTGGTGATGGCAACGACCGGCTGTTTGGCGACGAGGACGAGGACATGATCTTCGGCGGCGCCGACAATGACCGAATCTTCGGCGGTAGCGATAACGACACCGTCGAGGGGGGCGACGGCGACGACGAGCTCTTCGGGACCCTCGGCGCCGATCTGATCTATGGCGGGAACGACGACGACCTCATCGCGGGGAACGATGGGGCCGATGTGCTCTACGGGGACAACGGCGCAGATACGATCAACGGTAACGAGTCCGCCGACGTACTCTACGGCGGAGCCAACGACGACGCGCTGAACGGTGGCTCCGGCCTTGACGAGCTGTTCGGCGGAGGCGGCGAGGACGTTCTGAACGGCGGCGCAAGCTCCGATCAGCTGACCGGCGGTGGCGGATCCGACACCTTCCAGTTCACCATCACCGGCGACATCGACCAGATCACAGACTGGCAGGACGGCATTGATGTCCTCGACTTCACAGCCGATGGGTTGGGCTTTAGCGACTTCACGGTGTCCACCATCGATGGCGGAGTCGGCACCAAGATCGTCGGCGGCGGCTATATCGTCTTCTTCGAAGGTGTGCCCACGACGGATATCGATGCCACAGATTTCCTCTAGATCACCTTCCCCGCGGGATCCGCACCGTTGCGAACTGGAGTCTTCCACCTTTGATTGCGTGAAGGAGGAATATGACGACGCGCATACGGTTCAGCGAAGAACAGATCATCTCGCTTGTTAAGGAGAACGGAGTTGGGGCGAAGCTGACTCGAAGGACAAGAACTGCGACTAGTACCTGAAGTAGTGCAGGTTGCCGCCATGCAGCCTAAGTGTCGCCACTTGGGTCAGTTGCCAGCGACTGCGCTGTTCTGCTTCCCACCAACCAGCGTCCGTGGTGGTATCGGATCCGAGGCCCGATACCTTGCCCAGCTTGTCTGAGGTTTCCGGCCCCATAAGATCGGCAACCTGCAATCTATTGAGACTTAGCCCGGCGCACAGACGACAACGTCCGCTTCAAGATCCGTCCTGTCATCACGGATTGCGCCGGTTTCATTGATCACGACAATCTGACCGCGCTTGAGCTTGATATGGCGTTCGATGATCAACTGGCTCGCACCGATGTTGATGAAGGACTGAGTGATCCACATCGACTGCTAGTGCAATACCGGGAGTTGATCCATCTGCACGATGGTTTCCGGGGTATGCGGGCGGTTGCCCAGGGCACTGTGTGGACGTTTCGTAATGTAGTGTTTCCTCCATGCCTCAATCAGTATTTGCGCCTCGCGTATGCGCCGAAGATTTCGCCGTTGAGGAATCGAGCGTTGAAGCTCGCGGACTGAGCAGCGCAGCGCGCCACTGGTCCGAGCGCCGCGGCGCACTCGGTGCAACGGCTCTTTCAATTGAAGGATTGGCAAGTGCGCAAAAGGCCAGTGGGCGCGCGACCGAGGATCGAAGCGCTGCCCTCTGCCGCGGACGCACAGAACGAACGCTGGTCCACCGACATGGCCCGCGTTTGAGCGGGAGAGGACGGCTGGGCCACGCTGGCTCTGGTCATGGATTGTCACACGCGTGAATTGTTGGGTTGGCATCTCTCCCGATCCGGCAAAGTGTACACGGCAACTTCGGCGTTGGAGCACGCGCTGCGCACGCTTCGGATCACTGATTCGCGTCGAGACACCCTTCCTTCTTCGCAGTGGTTGTCAGCGAGGGCGCCACCGGTTTGAGGCCCGCTGGCGACGGATTGGTCTTTACGTTCCGTAAGTACACGGCGTTCGCCAACGTCGCTCGGACCATTGGCGTGACCTTGGCTCACCCCAGATATCATCGGGTCTGACAGCCTCGGTCCGATCATCCCGGAGCTTTGCTTTCACACGGCGCTTGGGTGTTCGGGGCGGCACTCTAACCAATGGCGTGCTGACCC
>JBCCDA010000067.1:0-24344 GCA_039033215.1 Pseudomonadota bacterium
CCGCGCCGTGTTCACGATATAGGCATTTGGTTTCAAGAGCTTGAGCCGCCGCGCCGAGAGCAGGTGGAACGTCGCAGGCGTGTGCGGACAGTTCACGCTGACGATGTCCATGCGGGCGAGCATCTGGTCGAGACTGTCCCAATACGTTGCCTCCAGCGCGGTCTCGACATCTTCATGAAGACGACGGCGGTTGTGATAGTGCACCTGCAGCCCGAAAGCCCGGGCGCGCCGGGCGACGGCCTGGCCGATCCGTCCCATACCGACGATGCCAAGGCGCTTGCCGCCAAGCCGGTGGCCGGTGATCGACGTGGGCGACCAACCCTCCCACGCGCCGGAACGGACCAGATGCAGCCCCTCGGTCAATCGGCGCGGCACAGCCAGGATCAGCGCCATCGTCATGTCCGCGGTGTCCTCGGACAGAACATCCGGCGTGTTAGAGACCAGGATCCCGCGCGAGCGCGCGGTCTCGACATCGATGTGATCGACCCCTGCGCCGTAGTTCGCGATCAGCCGCAAGCGCTCCCCCGCCCGGGCCAGAAGGCCCTGATCGATGCGGTCCGTCAGCGTTGGCACCAGGACATCCGCCTGCCCTATCGCCTCAGCCAACATGTTGGAATCCATGGGGGAATCGGACTCGTTGAGCGTCACGTCAAAGAGCTCCCGCATCCGGGTCTCGACCATCTCAGGCAACCGCCGCGTGACTACGACCTTGGGGCGTGCTTGGGGCATCGTTCTCGGTCCTTTCACCCGTTCGGTGGCCGTGATAAAGTCCCGTGACAAGAGGGGAAAGGAAAAACGTCCCCCGAACATGAGGCATAGCTGTGATGCGTATCTGGGCCGTGATCCTGGTATTGGCGCTTAGCGCGTGGTCACCCCCGAGCGGCAGTGCACGCGCCGAACAAACCGAGCTTGGGGCGGTCACGAACCTGCCCGTCCCGCGCTATGTCTCGCTGCGCTCCTCGCGGATCAACGTGCGCCGCGGACCGGGGCTGGACTACCGCAAGGACTGGGTGTTCCGCAGGGCGGGTCTTCCGGTGCAAGTCGTTGATGAATATGGAGATTGGCGCCGGATCGTCGACAAGGACCAGGCCGGGGGATGGGTCTACCACGCCATGATCACGGGCCGGCGCACGGTGGTGATCACCGCCGATGACGTCGTCTTCCGCAAGGACCCGGCCGACACCGCGGCGGCGACCGCCCAAGCCGAGCGCGGGGTCGTCGCCCGCCTGCGCAAATGCGGCGAGACATGGTGCGAAGTCGAAGCCGATGGCCACCGCGGTTGGGTCCCGAAGACAGCGGTGTGGGGCGTCGACCCGGGCGAGATCTTCGACGACTGACCTGTCAAAACAGGTGTATGACAAACGTATGACTTGCGTATGACTCTCGTACCGCAAACGTGCGCCGACGAAGTCGAGCCCGCGGGTGCGAGACCCACGTCAGGCGACGGCGCCCAGGACCACAGTCACATGACGGAGTAAGCCGAACACACGGCTGCCTCCGGTCGGGAATGTCTCGAAGTTGAAGCGGGCCAGGTGACATGGCCGAGCAGGCGCATCACGATGCTCAACCCGATCGGGACCGAGAAAACCAGACACGCAGGTCGTCCCCGTGGGCGTCCCCGGACCGAAGCCCCGCTGTAGACCAGTGAGGCAAGCGACCCAGTATGACTGCAACTGCCGGGAAGCAGGCGCCGGGGACGTGCGGCAGCGTCGGGAAGAGGGTTGGCCGGAACCACCAGCAGGCATCGAGGTCAACAGGGGAGCGATCCCGCCAACGTTCTCGATGACCCACCAGGTGGAAGGCAGCCTCCGGTCATCGGCGCTCCCGCGTGCCTGTACGCCTAACGATTGCCTCAGTGAGATCCTGCGAGGCACCGTCTGCGTGTCAGAAACTTGGTTCAGAGAGCAGCGACCATCCTGATCATCACGCCGCTGTGGACAAACGCATCCCACAGCAATTGCGCGCCACAACGTCAGAAGGGCTCCCCCAGAAATCCACCGACGGACGGCCAAAGCCGACCACAACCGATGATTCCGCACTGTGAGTGTAAATTCCAAAATACGATTGCATGTGTCAGTTTTCTGTGACACCGTTTACGTCTGTCGGGGGCCGAGCGATTCCTAACCAGCGACCTACCGGCGGCAAAGCAACGAGACGGCTGACTGGATTGCGAACCGCTTCTGGCCGTCGCCAATGGGCCGTGACTTGGAGAGACCAAATGTCAGACGATCCCGATAAAGTATGGCCGACTGGGCTGACGCTCCACGAAGCCGAAGAAGTACACAGCTACCTAATCGACGGTACGCGTGTGTTCGGCGGAATCGCGCTGCTCGCGCACTTCCTCGTGGCCGTGTCAACACCTTGGCTCGGATAAGGAGGACAGCATGAACAATGCAAAACTTTGGTTGGTGGTGAAACCAACCGTCGGTATTCCGCTGTTCCTGGGCGCCGTCGCAGTGGGTTCGTTCGCCGTGCACGTCGCGGTGGTAACGAATACCAGCTGGGTCGCAGACTTCCTCTCTGGTGCAGAGATGGGAAGCACTGCTTCGGCATCGCTCGATGTGGAAAGCAAGGTGCAAACCGCCGCGCTCCCATCGGATGGCGACCGTATCACCGTCGTGCTGCCGGATGGAACGACGGCCAAGGCGATCATCGAGATGCCGCCACGGCTTGCCGAGGTGCGGCCGAGACAGACGCTCGAGTGACCGCATCGGGGGCCGCCCGTCCGGGCGGTGTTCCCCTTTCCACAGTGAACCGGGCCGGCGGTCCCTGCCGGTCCGGAAACCCTAACGGCGAGGCGATCACGTGTTCGACTATCGTAAGATAGCGCTGAACAAGCTGAGGCAGATTGGCCCTCGGTACCTGCCTTTTGCCGATGTCGCGACGGACGACCTGCCGCTCTCGCGTCTTCTGAGATTATCGCTCTTCCAGGTCAGCGTCGGCATGGCGCTGGTACTGCTGGTGGGCACGCTCAACCGTGTGATGATCGTCGAACTCGATGTCCCGGCCTCCTTGGTCGGTATCATGCTGGCGCTGCCTCTGGTATTTGCACCCTTCCGCGCGCTCATCGGCTTCAAGTCGGATACGCACCGCTCCGCGTTCGGGTGGCGCCGGGTACCCTACATCTGGAAAGGTACGCTGCTGCAGTTCGGCGGCTTTGCGATCATGCCCTTCGCGCTCCTGGTCCTGTCGGGCTACGCGGAAGCGGCGGATGCCAATCCGTGGATCGGCTATCTGGCCGCGGCACTGGCCTTTCTGCTGGTGGGCGCAGGCGTTCATACGGTCCAGACCGCCGGACTGGCACTGGCCACCGATCTGGTGCCCGAGGAAGATCAGCCCAAGGTCGTGGGCCTCATGTATGTCGTGCTGCTGGCCGGCATGATCGGGAGTGCGCTGGTCTTTGGCTGGCTGCTGGAGAATTACTCGCCCGGGCGCCTGATCCAGGTGATCCAGGGTGCTGCCGTTGCCACGGTGGCGCTGAACATGGTGGCGCTCTGGAAACAGGAGGGCCGCGACCGCAAGCGTGCCGCAGAGACGGGGCCGAAACCGCGCTTTGACGAGGCATGGAAGGCCTTCACGGCGACGCCCGGTGCGATCAGGTTGCTGGTTGTCATTGGCCTGGGGACCGCCGGCTTCGGCATGGCTGATGTGCTGCTCGAACCCTACGGTGGCCAGGTACTCAACATGTCGGTGGCGGCGACGACCAAGCTGACCGCGGTGATGGCCGCAGGAGGTCTGGCCGGTTTTGCGATCGCGAGCCACGTGCTGAGCCGGGGCGGCTCGCCGGCCGTCATGACAGGCTGGGGCGCCGTGATCGGATTGCCCGCCTTCGGGGCTATCATGGCGACGGCCTATGCCGGTGCGCTGCCGCTCTTCGTTGGCGCAACCTTTGCGGTTGGACTGGGCGCAGGCCTCTTTGGTCATGGGACGCTTACGGCAACGATGCGCGCCGCACCGCGCAATCAGATCGGCCTGGCACTAGGTTCCTGGGGAGCCGTTCAGGCAACGGCAGCAGGGCTCGCCGTCGCCGTCGGCGGCATCGTCCGCGACTCGATCCACGCGCTTTCCAGCCCCGGCGGACTGGACCCGAGCGCCGCCTATCAACCCGTCTTCGCGCTGGAGATCGTTCTTCTGGCGCTCGCACTGATCATTCTGCTGCCCTTTGTCCGGCGAGGCCGTCGGCGTGGACAGTGTGTGGAAAGAGCCTAGCTTGTCTCAAGGCTGGCTCGTGAAAAGACCGTCGGCGGCCGTCGCCGCGGAAAAAGCCGTGGTTGGAGGACCAATATGACAACCATCATCTCTCGCCTCTACAAGGATCAGAAGACGGCAGATGCAGTCGCCGCTGGTCTGGCGCACGAAGAGTTCCCCGCTGGCACGTATGACGTGATCGCCGCGGGCGATGACACCGAAGCACGGATCACGGCCGCAGGTGTCGCGCCCGCGAGCGCGGCGGCGTATGCCTCGAACGTCGACGCAGGCAACGCGCTGGTGGTCTGCCGCGCACCCTTCACCCCGTTCGGCGCTGCCCGCGTTGCAATGACGGTCATGGATGGCAAGGAGACGCTGGATGCCGGCGTCGAGAACGAAAACGCGTACCAGGGCGACCTGAGCACCGGTGGACTGCCGAAGATCCAGGACAGACGTTGGGCGGACTTCCTGATGCCGCTGTTGGCACCGCACAAGACGTTCACCCGTGCGTCCACCGTCCGCGACGGCTACTATGGCGGGTTTTTGATCGCCCACCTCATACCGGGTCACAAGTTCATGGCGAAGTTTCCCTTTGCCCACCTCGTGCCGGGTCACAAGTTCATGGCGAAGTTTCCCTTCGCCCACCTCGTGCCGGGTCACAAGTACATGGCGAAGTTCCCCTTCGCCCATATCGTGCCGGGTCATAAGTTCTACGCAAAGGCCCCGATCGACCACCTCGTGCCGGGTCACAAGTACATGGCCAACTGGATCTGGCCGCATACGGTGTCAAAGGGCAGCTAAACGGCTTCCTCTGTCCCGGAGCCTGCTGACGCCCGGATCGAGTGGTCGGCGGGGCTTTGGGACACGACACTCGGGTTCCTTCAGGATCCCGATGCCCGGCAAGCGTTGAGCGGCACAGCGAGAACTTTCAGGGCAGCCCAAGATTGCCCTGAACCCAATCCGTCAGGATCGCCCGTGCAATCGCATCGTCGCGGGGGGGCGATATCCTTGGGTGCTTTCCTTGCAGGATCACGCCCATCTTGGCGCGGCTGATCCACTGCGCGTCGTCCAGCTCGTAGGGATCCACATTCAGATCTGTGGTCTCGGCCTGCGCCCAACATCCGAGCATGAGATTCGACGGGAAGGGCCAGGGCTGGCACCCCAGGTAGCCGACATGGCCGATCCTCACGGATGTCTCCTCCTTCACCTCCCGGCGGACGGCATCCTCGATCGTCTCACCGGGTTCCATGAAGCCAGCCAGAAGCGAATAGATACCGGAGGCAAACTTGGCCTGACGGCCGAGAAGGACATTGTCGTCGTGCACCACCAGCATGATGACGACAGGGTCCGTGCGTGGAAAGTGGAGCGCCGCGCAGCTTTCGCAGCGACGCCGCCAGCCCCCATTCTCTATCTGCGAACTTGACCCGCAGCGCGCGCAGAACGGATGTGCCTCATGCCATCCAAGAAGACCCTTGGCGGTGGCAGCAATGGCGGCAGAAGCGGGTCTCAGCGCCCCGGCAACGGCGCGCAGATCCATGAAGGTGGCTCTGTCGCAGAAGTGCCGCGCGACCAGATCGACGTCCATGGCCGAGAAGTCCGCGGCAAAGCACGGGGTGTCGTCCGACAGGCCCAGAAAGACCGGAGCCTCGGTCGCGTCGTCGAGATACTCCGCCAGCGGGGGCACCCAACCGAGGCGGGGCGCCTCCTCCTCGGTGTCGATCAGAATTCTGCCGTGGAACATCGGGAGCATCGCTGCCCGCCGGTGCGCCAGAAAGTCATCACAGACGTCCCGAAGGTGCGCCGCCCGGTCCAGATGGCCGCTCCCGGCGGTGAAGGTGACGCGGGAAATTTCAGTCATGGGGTCCTGAGGCGTGCAGGTCGGGATGCCAGCGTTGATGCACCATGGCCCGAGCGAGGGCAATGCGTGGGGGTCGAGGCACGACGAGAAGCGGCCATGTCGCTGGCGCGACACGCGCGCGGCCTTAACTGCCCCGCACCGGGCCGCTGACACGGCCCGATGGCCGCGTCACCTACCGCCACCGTTGCGCGCAGCGTCAAGCGACGCGATGGCCCCGAACCCAGAGGCCTCGGGTCATCGCCGCCCCGTGGTCAGCATTGAACCGCACCAGATCGGCCCGCTGGCCAATCGTGAGCGTGCCACGGTCCGCAAGCCCGGTCGACCGAGCAGGGGCGGCTGTCACGGTCGACAGTCCGCGCGCCATGTTCCCCCAGATCTCTCCCAGCATTACCGCACCGTTCAGGAGCGACGCGGGCGCGTAGTCCGAGGACAGGATATCGAGGAGCCCCCGTTCTGCCAGATCCTTCGCCGCGACATTGCCGGAATGGGATCCACCGCGGACGAGGTTCGGGGCGCCCATCATCACCGCGATGCCGTGTGCGTGACAGGCCTGGGCCGCCTCAAGCGTCGTCGGAAACTCGGCCAGGCCGACGCCCTGGCCCGCGCTTTCGGACACATGGTCGGGCGTGGTGTCATCGTGGCTGGCCAGAATTGCGCCCAGTTCGCCTGCCCGCTTCACGCCTTCGCGCTTGTGGAGCGCGCCATACTGCGCGCTGACGTCCTTCTGGAACTGGATATGCGCGTCGATCTCGTCCGGACCCATGGCGTACTTGCCCGAAAGATATGTTCGAAGCTGCTTGGTGTCGGTGAACTGGCGCTGTTCGGGCGTATGATCCATCAAGCTGACAATGCCCACCCGGTCCTCAGCGGAAAACTCGGCCAATTCCTCGACCAGCGTCTCGGAGCAGATCTCGGCCCGGAGGTGCAGAAAGTGGCTGATCCTGAGCCCCCCACGATCGCGCAGGGCGAGCAGTTCACGACTGAGCGCGCGGGCGTACTTGCCGTACTTCGAGCGTGCTTCCGAGATGTTGGAGCCCACGCGCATCGCATCGAACACAGTGGTGATCCCGACAGACGCCAGCTCGGCATCATGGGCGACGATCGCGGCGTTGTGGGGCCAGCGCACCCCAGGACGGGGCTGCATGTGGCGTTCGAGATTGTCCGTGTGCAGCTCGATCAAGCCGGGCGCGAGGTAGTCACCACCGCAATCGATCGCGTCTCCCGGGACGGTGCGCCCGGGGTCGATCTCGGCAATGCTCTCACCCTCGATCACGAGGCTGCCGTCGACGACCTCGTCCGCGAGGATCAACCGCGCGTTGGCCAGGATCGTCCGGGTTCCAGCCACCGGCGCCGCGCGCACGGCGGCGACATCCTGCGCTGTCATTTGTCTTCTCCCTTGATGCCTCGATGCCGGGCAGATAGCTCAATGCTATCGCTGTTTCGTGAAGGTGGCCGCGTATCCCACCAACGCGCATACCGCCAGCCGGGGGAGCCATGACCCGTCATACCCGCTACGCTATCTACTATGCGCCGCCCGAGGGGTCCGGGCTGGCGGCGTTCGGCGCCGCGTGGCTTGGGTGGGATGCGGCGACGGGACAGCCGGCTGCCCACCCCGATCTCGGATTGGATGCCGCACGTCTGACGTCGACGCCCCGGAAGTATGGGTTCCATGGGACGCTGAAGCCCCCGTTCAGGTTGGCGGACGGGACAGATCGCACGCAGCTGTCCGCGGCGGTTGCAGGGGTTGCAGCGCGCCACAACTGCTTCGATCTGCCCGTTCGGCTCGCCCGCCTGGGACGGTTTTGTGCGGTGGTTCCGGTGGGGGAGGCACCAGCACTGGCCGCCCTGGCCGCCCTGGCCGGTGACTGCGTACAGGCGCTGGATCGGTTCAGGGCTCCGCCCACAGCGAAGGAACTGACCAAGCGCCGGGCGGGCGGATTGAGCCCCGCGCAGGAGGCGAACCTGACCGCCTGGGGATACCCGTACGTGCTGGACGAGTTCCGGTTCCACCTGACGCTGACAGGCGCGCTCGCCGCCGAGGAAGCAGAGGCGGTGGAAGCTACCCTCGCCGATGCTACGGCAGGCCTGACCGCCGAGCCCCTGCCGGTGCGCGAGATCTGCCTGTTCGGCGAAGAGGCCGATGGGCACTTCCGGATCCTCGAGCGTCATGCACTGACCGCCTGAGGCGGCAAGGCCGCCAGAAAGGCGGCTAGCCCTTCCTGGAGCGGCCCCGAGTTATCGATCTGTCGGACATCGGCTCCGCTGGGTGCCGGATAGGAGGCTCGGGCAAGGCGGGCTTCGATGTCAGCAGCCGTCTCGCGGCCCCGGGCGGCGAGGCGCGCAGCCAGAACATCTGGTCTGGCCGTGACGACCAGACAGAGAAGTCGGGGAAACGTTTCGCGCGCTGTTGTGACGACGCCGCGGGACAGATTGGCCAGAACGTGGCACCCCCCGGAAATGTTGGCCGAGACGTTCGCCGGAATACCGTAGCCGAGGCCATGGGCCTCCCAAGACAGGGCAAAGTCTCCAGCCGCACGCATCCGATCAAAAGCGTCGGGAGAGACGCTATCGAAATCCTCGGTCCCTGGCGCCGGGGGGCGGGAGATCACGCGCTTGGCAGAAACCAAATCTACTCGGTGCTGGCAGGCAGCACGGATCAGCGTGTCCTTGCCCGCGCCGGAGGGACCTACGATCGCGACGAATGTCCCGGGACTCATGGCGAAAAGACCGAGACGTCGATCTCGCGATCGCAGACCTGAGCCCGGGCGTCGGCATCATGGAAGATCCCCACGATAGCGGCCCCGCGGGCCTTTGCCTCCTCGATCAGGGCAAGGACCGTCGCGCGATTCGTCTGATCCAGGCTCGCCGTCGGCTCGTCGAGCAGAAGCGCAGGATAGGCATGCGCGAATCCACGCGCGATGTTCACCCTCTGCTGCTCGCCGCCCGAGAACGTGAGCGGGCTGAGCGCCCAGAGCGTCTCGGGAATTCTCAACCGCGTCAGCAGTTCGCGCGCACGGGCCTGCGCGGTCTCCTCCGCCGTGCCAAGGGCGAGCAGCGGCTCGGCGACCACATCGAGTGCAGCCACCCGGGGGACGACACGCAGGAACTGGCTGACATACCCCAAGGTCTCCCGTCTGAGCGCCAGGACGGCCCGTGGCTCGGCGCCGACAAGCTCGACCTCGCCAATCCGGATGGACCCGCCCGTTGCGCGGTAGTTGCCATAGAGCATCCGCATCAGGGTCGACTTGCCCGCGCCGGATGCCCCCGTAAGGGCCACACATTCGCCGGGGGCGACTTCAAGGGAGGCGCCGTTCAGCACCGGGATCACGGCACTGCCCTGATTGTGCAGCGTAAAGCTTTTTGAGACGTCGTTCACGTGGATCATGCTGCGCCTTTCCTGGTCCGCGGTGATGCCACCTGGGCCCTGCGGGCCAAGGCGAGGGCGCTGCCCTCGCGCTCCCGAGGTACTTTCGGCCAGATGAAGTGCGTACAGGTCATCGATCAGACCCGGAGGACCGAGCTGACGAGCAACTGGGTGTAGGCGTGCTGCGGGTCATCCAGCACCTGATCGGTCAGCCCGGTCTCGACCACATGGCCATCCTTCATCACCATCAACCTGTCGGCCAACAGACGCACGACGCCCATATCGTGTGTGACGACGATGGCAGAGATCCCGAGGCTGCGAACCAGCCCCCGCATCAGATCCAGAAGCCTGGCCTGCACGGAGACGTCCAGACCACCGGTAGGCTCATCCATGAAGATCAGCCGTGGCCCCGTGACGAGGTTCCGCGCAATCTGGAGGCGCTGCTGCATCCCGCCGGAGAACGCCTTGGGCCGATCGTCAATGCGGTCGGCCGCGATCTCCACCTTCTCCAGCCAGTTTAGCGCCTTGGAGCGGATCTGACCGTAGTGGCGCGCACCGACAGCCATCAGACGCTCGCCGACATTGCCGCCTGCCGAGACGTTCATGCGCAGCCCATCGCGGGGGTTCTGATGCACAAATGCCCAGTCGGTACGGCCCAGCATCCGGCGCTCTGGCTCCGACATCGTCAGCGTGTCCTTTGGTCCGTCGACGCGGGTGTCAAAGATGACTTCGCCATCATCGGGCGGAAGGTGCCCTGCAAGACAATTCAGGAGCGTGGATTTTCCGGAGCCCGACTCACCCACGATCCCCAGGACCTCGCCCGGATAGAGATCGAAGCGTACATCGGCACAGCCGATACGCGCGCCATAGCGTTTGGTGAGATGGCTGACCTGCAACAGGGGGGTCATGTGTCATCTCCTGGCTCATCGGAATCATGCGGCTTCATCAGATATTTGTTCCGGGTACGGATGATGCCTTCATCCGCCTCGATACGCGCCTGCAACCCAACCCAGTCCTGGTCATGGCGGAGCTCGCCCCAGGCAGCTCTCATAGCTTCCTTGGTGTTCCAGAAGAGCAGGAAGTATAGGTGCTGGTTGTCGTCGTCACCTGCAACGCCACCTGACTCGGTAACGATGCGGAACTCGTGCCGCTGAAAGATCGCCTTGATCTTGGGGTAGTGATCGGAAAGCACCCGCTCCCCATGCCCGCGTTTCAAATACAGAGTGTGGAATTGCACCCACACACCCTGTTCATCCGACATATGCGCCCCTCCAGCCTGTTGTGCCCACATAGTTTCACAAGCGGGCGAGAGTACCCCGGCCTCCCGATCTGCTAAACAGGCAGTCACGCTGCGTCCTCCTGCTCTCCGGTGTGCCCATCTGCCCGCCGTCCCTCGCAGTAGTCGGTGTCGGAGCAGACGAACATCCGGCCACCGTGGTCATCGACGATGACCTCGTCGAGATAGCTGTCCGTGGCACCGCAGAGCGCGCAGGGTTTCTCGGCCTTCATCGCCTCGAACGGATAATCCTCGAAATCGAGGCTCACCACCTGGGTATAGGGCGGGATCGCGTAGATGCGCTGTTCGCGCCCCGCACCGAAGAGCTGCAACGCCGCCATCTCCATCTTCGGGTTGTCGAACTTGGGGATGGGGGATGGATCCATGACATAGCGCCCCTCGACCTTTACCGGGTAGGCATAGGCCGTGGAAATCTGACCGTGGGTCGAGATATCCTCGTAGAGCTTCACATGCATCAGCCCGTATTCCTCTAGCGCATGCATCTTGCGCGTCTCGGTCTCGCGCGGCTCGAGGAACCTCAGCGGCTCGGGGATCGGCACCTGGTAGACGAGCACTTGGCCCTCTGTAAGCTCGGTCTCCGGGATCCGGTGGCGGGTCTGGATGATCGTGGCCTCGGGGGTGCTTTCGGTCGTGGCCACGCCCGCTACTCGTTGGAAGAACTTCCGGATCGAGACGGCGTTGGTGGTGTCGTCCGCCCCCTGATCGATCACCTTGAGCGTATCCTCGGGTGTCAGGCAGGCGGCCGTCACCTGCACCCCGCCGGTTCCCCAACCGTAGGGCATGGGCATCTCGCGGCTGGCGAAAGGCACCTGGTATCCCGGGATCGCGACGGCCTTCAGCAACGCCCGGCGGATCATGCGTTTCGTCTGTTCGTCAAGATATGCAAAGTTGTAGTCGGTCATGTCAGCTCGCGGGGGCGGCGGGAATGGAACTGGTCATCGCAGTTTCCCTTGTGGCGACGTGTCTGGTTGGTTGGCTCTTCGTCCGAAGGTGGCGCCGTCGGCAAAGGCGACGAGACAGTCTTAGGCAGGACAACAGTGGCGTTTACGTCTGGACCGACTTCGATGGATCCGAACGTCGCTCCACCATCCATCCGGAGGATCCGCAAGGCGCCTGGGGTGAGGCCGGCGATGGTGGCGACGGCGACGGTGACTGAGCCTCTCATGTCACTACGCCCCTCACCCGCAGCTTGCCCATCAGGCAGTGCGGATCCGTCATATGGATGGTGTCGAACCCAAGGCTTCGGGCGGTCGCGATGTTCGCCGCAGAGTCGTCGATGAAGAGGCAGTCGTCCGCCGACAGCCCACTCCTCTGAAGAAACCGCTCGAAAATTGCCGGGTCAGGCTTGATCAATCTCTCGTGGGCCGAGACGACGACATCATCGAAGTGATTCAGAAACGCAAAGCGCGTCTGACACTCGGTCCACTTCTCCGCCGAGAAGTTCGTGATGCCATAGATCGGAGCCCCCGTGGCACGAACCGCCTCGAGCGCCGCCACGCCCTCAGGGATCTCTCCTGGCACCGCATCATGCCAGTTGGTCTTGAACTTGCGGATCAGCGCCTCGTGCTGCGGAAACTCGGCCACCTTGACCTCGACAGCTTCGGCCCAGGTCCGTCCCCGGTCCTGTTCGAGGTTCCACGGGCCAAAACTGATTTCGGTCAGGAACGCATCGATTTCCGCATCTGTCGCGAAATCATCGCGGTAGACGCGTCGTGCGTCCCACTGGATCAGGACATTACCAACGTCGAAGACGACATACGTCATCGCTGATCCTTCACGATCGGCGCACATTCGCGCTCGCGCTGGAGTTGTGCTATCCTGACGTTAGAACTCTGGTTCACTGGAGGAACGTCATGGGCGTGTTGGAATCGATCGGGTTCGCCGAAATGGCCGGCCTCGTTTGCATTGCTGCCGTGGTCTTCGTTCTCTCGCGCCGCCGCAACAGGGCGCGCAGGGCGGCGGAAGAAAACGCCGCAACAGCTGCCACCATGGCTGGTGCAGCCGCGTATACTATGCATGATCACCACAGTAGCCATGGCGACGTTGGCGGCGGGGATGCCGGAGGCGGGTTTTAAGCAGAGGGTACGGCAATGGGAGAGTTGTTCGCGATCGCGACGATAGCGTTTCTTGTGTTCTTTTTCGGTCAGCTGGTGCGCTGGGTGCGCACACCAACTGCGCCGCGCGACCGTGCGACCAACGCTAGGATCGAGACGGCAGTCGTCGCGCTTGGCGCGGCGTCCATCGTTGACGCTGTTGCGTCGGACGGTGGGGCCGATGGCGGTGGCGGCGACGGCTAAGTCTGCTCGTCTCTCACCTCCTATCGTCGGCGTCGTTAACGATCTCGCAATAATATAGTAAGGTTCTGCTAGCACTTGTTCCCCATGGGGAATGATGCACAGCGAAGCCAGTTGGTGCCACATCATTCCGCGGCCTCATTTGACGCCAGCGCCTCTGCCCTGATCTTGCGGATCAACTCCAGCTCGGACTGAAAATCTACGTAGTGCGGCAGCTTGATGTGCTCGACAAAGCCTGTCGCCTGGATGTTGTCGGAATGGTAGAGAACGAACTCCTCGTCCTGCGCCGGGGCGCCCACGCTATCCTCGCCAAGTTCCTGCCAACGCAGCGCGCGATCGACCAGCGCCATCGAGATGGCCTTGCGCTCGGACTGGCCGAACACCAGACCGTAGCCGCGTGTGAACTGGGGTGGTTCTGACTTGGAGCCGAGGAACTGGTTCACGGTTTCACATTCCGTCACCGTGATCTCGGCAATCTCGATGGCGAAACCCAGCTCGGGGATCTCCAGTTCCACCGCAACCAATCCGATGCGCAGCTCTCCCACAAAGGGGTGGTTGCGCCCATAGCCGCGTTGGGTCGAGTAGGCCATGCCAAGCAAGAAGCCCTCGTCCCCACGGGTGAGCGCCTGAAGACGCAGCGGGCGGGACGCCGGCAACTCCAACGGCGCCCGCGTCAAGTCAGGCGGCGTCTCATCCGACCGCTCCTCGGTCTGAATCAGACCTTCCTGCGATAGAAATTCGGTAATGTGCGGCTTGGGCGCAAGGTCGTCCGTGGCGGGCGCAGGTGAGACGGGGTCGGCCACGCCGTCGGCAGCCAGCGCAAAGTCCAGCAGCCGGTGCGTGTAGTCGAAGGTCGGGCCCAGAACCTGACCGCCCGGCGCATCCTTGTAGGTGGCCGATATGCGCCGCACGCAGGTCATCCTGCCTGTGTCGATCGGCGCCGACCCGCCAAAACGCGGTAACGTGGTGCGGTAGGCGCGGATCAGAAAGATCGCTTCAATGAGATCGCCGCGTGCCTGCTTGATGGCCAGCGCGGCGAGATCCGGATCGTAGAGTGATCCCTCCGCCATGACACGTGCAACGGCCAATGCCATTTGCTCACGGATCTGGTCGAGCGACAGGTCCGGAACGGCAGGATCGCCACGCCGCGCCTCAGCCAGCCAGTCATGCGCGGCGTCGATCGCCCGCTCTCCGCCCTTGGTCGCAACATACATGCTCAGGTCTCCACGATCACGGTGCGGGGCAAGGCGGCGACCTGATCTCCGCAAGTCAGGACGGCATCCCAGCCTTCCGGGTACAACGCCCTGTTCGCCTGGAACGCCTGGACACACGGGACGGTCAACCGTGTCTCCGTCTGGATGCCCGGACCGGTGAGGCTGTGTTGGTCGCCTAACTCCGGGACTTCGATCACCAGGGTCGCTGACCGGTCTGGATAGTCAGGGGTGCCAATCGCAAAATCGTCCAACGGGAGCATCTCGTCCCATGTGCCGAAAGCAAACGCTGCGTCCGACCGCGCAACCAGGACAGCACCCGTGTGAAAGATCAGCCAGGACTGCACTGCGTCAGTCGATACGGAAGGCGCCAACCAAACAGGAGTTGCGTGGTCGCAAAGGGTGAGGGCGACGATCCCCGCGGCGCGGCCCAACGGCGGCGGCGGTTCTGCGCCGTCGAGCGTTTGTACACTACCCGGGCGCGACATCGCGTCGAGAAGCGACCGGAACGCCCGCGCAGACTCGACCGCTTGATCGGTGAACCCGCCTTCCAGCGCTTGCACCTGCATCAGCCCTCTCCCCGCACCATCGTGAAGAAATCGACCTTCGTCGCTGCCGCCTTCGCCGACTGCGCGTTCCGCGCATCTTCCAGTGCCGAGCGAAGCGGCGAGATCACGCGGGTCTCTACCTGCGATGCCTCAGGCCCTTGCATCATCGCATCACATAGCGCTGCCCGCTTGGCGTGGTCCGCATCACGGCCGGGGACGTATGCGTGACCCACCGTCCCGTCTTGTAGACGCAATGCGCAGCGTGTCACCGTCATCTCACCCAAGTTGAACGCCGCACCTTCGGCCCCTTGGCGACCTCGCACCATGACCGTCCCGATCTCGGGCGCACGAAGCCACGTGTGCTCGGGCATTGACGCGAGCGTCGCCACGGCTTCAGCCAACTGGTCTGGCGGCGACTTCGAGAGGATTGACATCCAAGCCTTGCGAGCTTCCGACATTGACAACTTTCCAAGTTGTATATACTACTCAACAACTATACAAATAGAGCGGCCTCTTGGGAAGGCCTGAAGTGTGAAACATCTGTGACAGGACCCGTATGGCCGGACCGATTTGGGAGAGCATCCGCACGACGCTGTCGCGCGAGATATCTGATGGGACGTTTCCTCCGGGCGCCCAGCTACCAACCGAATCGGAACTTGCCGCGCGTTTCGCGGTGAACCGTCATACTGTTCGGCGCGCCCTGGGTGCCATGCGCGACGACGGTCTGGTCAGATCGCGCCGCGGCGCTGGAGTGTTCGTGATCGCCACGCCGATCGACTACAGGCTTGGCAGCAGGACGCGTTTCACCCAGTTGCTAGAGGCCGAAGGACATGCCAGCCAACGATTGGTCTTGCGTCTCGACACGGTGCCGGCGACGGACCGCGAGGCAGAGCTTCTGCAGATCCCGACAGGCGCCATGGTCGTCCTGCAGGAAACCGTGGGGCTCGCCGATGGGGCGCGGCTGACCTACAGCCGGGGTGTCTTCCCGGTCGACCGGCTGGACGGCATCGAAGAAGCACTCCGCCACAGCAACGGATCCGCGACAACTGCTTTGCGCACCTGCGGTGTACCCGACTATCGCCGTGCCTGGACACGGATCGCGGCCAAACGCGCCAGCGCCGCCACTGCCCGCCATCTGGAGGTGTCGGATGGCGCGCCGCTCATCCGAACCCGCTCGCTTAACGTTGCGGCAGATGGAACCCCAGTCGAACTGGGGCAGACCTACTTCTGCGCCGATAGAGTCGAATTGCTGGTGGAACCTGACACTGAAGCCTGATTGGCGCTTTCGCACAGTCAGGCGCCGTCGCAGTATTGTGGAATGTCTGACAAGGCCGATTCAATTGTCGCCCGCATAGTTGCTGCACCTCACGAGCGGCTGAGTGTGGACGATGTGACGGTGTTGACCGGACTCCAGAACCGCACGCCGATGATGGACAAGCTGCTTGCGGTGCACTTCTTTCTCGAGCAGCAGTTCGACCGCGCCCTGCCACATGCCGCGGCGGTGTTTCGGGCAGAACCCAGCTCTGAGACAGCTATGAATGTCGCAGATATCCTGAGGTGTGCGGGGCGGGTCACCGATGCGATCGCCTTCGTGGACACCGACGGCGAGATGATCGAGCCACTTACCCGAGCCGAGCTTCTCTGCATGATGTTCACGGCAGTTGGAGACTTTGCGCGGGCACGCAGCTACGGAACGGAAGCACTGAGGATCAAGGACGCACAGGCGACGCCGGCCCACGAGTTGAACCCGGTCGTCCAGGCGTTCAATCCGGAGCGCCCCCAACGCAATGTCATCGTGTTCTCGCTCTGGGGTCAGACCGATCGCTACCTCGAGGGTGCCATCAACAATGCAACCATCGCGCGGTATCTGTACCCGGGATGGACAGTTCGCATCTACTCGGACCAGTCGGTCCCACAGCCATTGCGCCAAGAACTAAAGTATGCGGGTGCAGACTTGCGTGTACCGCCCCAAAGCTGGCCCGCCGCGTCGCATGGGCTTTTCTGGCGCTTTCTGGTCGAGGACGACCCGGAGGTGGACATCTACATCGTGCGCGACGCGGACTCGGTGATGAACATCAAGGAACGTGCCGCAGTAGAAGACTGGTTGACGTCGGGCAGGGCGTTCCACGTCATGCGCGACTACCCCAGCCATTGCGAGTTGATCCTTGCAGGCATGTGGGGAGCCCACCGCGGCAACATTGGAGATATGCAGGGACGCGTGGAGGCATACATCGCGGGCGCACCAAAACGACTGAACGACGCCACAGCAGATCAGGAGTTTCTGCGGCGGCAGATCTGGCCGACCGTTCGTCAGGATGCTCTGGTTCACGATGAGGTCTTCGACTTTGGTGAAACCTCTCCCTACCCCTCCGGCTTCCGATTGCCACGGAACCGACATATCGGACAGAACGATTGGGTGCATCGACAGCCCCAGAGAGGCGCCTAGCCGCAACGGCCGGTCTTGCCAGCACCGCGCAACCAAGCGACAAGGCGCGGGATGGAGCTGGAGATAGACAATCTTTCTTGCAGGCGCGGTGGGCGGCTTGTCTTCAGCGGCTTGTCGGCGACGCTCTCGACGGGAACACCAATGGTCCTTCGCGGCCCAAATGGCTCCGGCAAGTCGACCCTGCTGCGCGTTCTGGCTGGCTTGCTTCCCCCGTCGGGTGGCGAGATCCGCTTGGGGTCACTCACGCTGTCCGAACGGAGCGCCTGGCAGGAGAAAGTCGCTTACGCCGGGCACCTGGATGCGGTCAAACCTGCCTTGGCAGTGGCGGAGAACCTGGCTCTTTGGGGACGTATGTTTGGCGTCGGAGCAGACGGGATCGCCAGCGCACTCACTCGTTTCGGCCTCGCCCATATCGCCGACCGACCAGCCGCGCAATGCTCGGCCGGACAGAAGCGGCGACTCGGTCTTGCCAGGCTCATGGTCGTGGACAAACCCGTCTGGCTGCTCGACGAGCCAACGGTCTCGCTCGATACTGACGCGACCGCGGAGGTCGCCGCACTGATCCGAGAGCACGTCTCGACGGGTGGGATTGCGCTGGTTGCGACCCACATCGAGCTCGCGTTGGGCGACGCTCCGGTCCTGCAGATGCCCGAGCCAGGTACGCGCCCCGCGGCATCCGCAGACGACGACGCCTTCCTTGCTGGTGAGTGGGCGTGAACGGGCTGATCGCCGTCATCCGCCGGGACGTCCGACTGGCGTTGCGGCTGGGCGGCGGCGGGTCGATCGGCGTGGCGTTCTTCGTCCTCGTGATTGTCCTGATCCCGCTTGGCATCGGGGCGGAACCCGGCATGCTCTCACGCGTGGCTGGCGGGCTGATCTGGATCTCCGCGCTGCTGGCGGTCCTGCTGACCCTGGACCGGTTGTTCCAGGCAGACTTCGAGGATGGGTCGCTGGACCAGCTCATGCTGGCCCCTCTGCCGTTGGAGCAGGTTGTCTTGGCGAAGACGTTTGCACATTGGCTGACGACCGGATTGCCGATCACGCTAGTGAGCCCAGTCCTCGGATCGATGCTCGCACTGCCGACGGAGGTACTGCCCACGCTGGTCGGAAGCCTCGCGATCGGCACACCGGCGCTTAGTCTGATCGGTGCCGTGGGCGGGGCGATCACCGTGGGTGTGCGCCGTGGCGGGCTCTTGCTCTCCATCCTGGTGTTACCGCTCTATGTGCCGACATTGATCTTCGGCGCCCGTGCGGTCGACGCGGCGGCTGTCTCCATGGACGCGGCCCCGGCTCTGGCACTAACGGGCGTGATCACCCTGATCGCCGCGGCCATCACCCCATTCGCGGCAGCGGGTGCGTTGAGAATCAACGCAGCGTGATCAACCGCGTCACGTCGCCCGTTGCCGATCCCCGAGAGATCGCCTAACTCAGCACCATGTCAATCTGGCGGTATGCAAATCCTGCTGAATTCATGGGGCTGACGGGGCGGCTTCTCCTCCCCGTCTGGCTGCTCACCGCCATCTTGTTGTTGCCGGCGCTCTTCTGGGGGCTGGTAATGACGCCAAACGCAGATCTGTTCGGATCGTCGGTAAAGATACTCTTCGTCCACGTGCCAACTGCCCTGATCGCAATCAACACCTATGTCCTGATGGCCATAGCTTCGGCGATCGCGATCGTCCGGCGTCATCATGTCTCGTTCCTCGTTGCCAAGGCCGCCGCGCCAATTGGTGCAGCGTTCACGGTTGTGGCGATTGTGACGGGCGCGATCTGGGGTCAGCCGACGTGGGGGGCCTGGTGGGTCTGGGACGCCCGGCTGACCTCCATCCTGATCCTCTTCTTCTTCTACCTTGGCTACATGGCGCTCTGGGCGGCGATCGAAGACCCGGAGAAGGCGGGTGACCTGACATCGGTGCTCTGCCTCGTTGGCGTGGTCTTCGCATTGCTGTCCCGGTATGCGTTCCTGTTCTGGGAGACCCAGCATCAGGGATCGTCCCTGTCCGTAAGCGAGGGCCAACGCGTCGCAGATGTCTACCGCACGCCCCTGTACCTTTGCATGGCCGGATTCTACCTACTCTTCATCGGGATGCTACTTGTCCGTGCGCGCACCGAGATCCGTTTGCGTCGCAGTCGCGCATTGAGACTGCGATCGGAGGCGATGGCATGAGCGCGTTCTGGGCGGAACTGGCAGGGGTTTTCGGCGACAAGTACGGGCTGCATATCCTCGGCTCCTACGCCATAACTCTGATGGTCCTGGGGGCGCTGCTTTGGGCGCTCGTGGCCGCGAACGCGCGGGCGCGACGTGAACTGGATGGGTTGGACCGGGAGCGTGAGCGATGAGTGCAGAGACGCCGTCTGGGTTCCGGCTCTGGATGATCGTGCCGGCGCTGGGCGCAGCGATGGTCTTGGCCGTTTTTCTTTTGGGTCTGCAACGCGAGGACAGCCAGCTTCTGCCATCCGCGCTGATCGACAAGCCGGTGCCTGACTTTACACTCGATCCACTGCGTGAGGGTGATGCCGCGTTGACCAAGGCGGACCTTGGGGAACCAGGGGTCAAGCTCGTCAACATCTGGGCGAGTTGGTGCGGTCCCTGCCGGGTTGAGCATCCGCAGATTGAAGCACTGGCGGGTGATGGGGTCACGATCCATGGGCTGAACTACAAGGACGAACCTGGCGCCGCGAAAGCGTTCCTGGCGGAGTTGGGCGATCCCTACACCTTGATCGGAACCGACCGACTGGGCCGAACGGCAATCGAGTTCGGTGTCTACGGGGTTCCGGAAACCTTCGTTGTGAACAGCGACGGCGTCATCGTGTTCAAGCACGTTGGTCCTGTGATGCCCCGTGACATGGAACGCATGCGCGAAGCGATCCGTCAGGCCGCAGAGTCAGGATCCTGATCTGTCGTTGGCGTTCTGCGTGAAGCAGCGCTCCTACGATCAGCGATCCAACTCACAGGCATCGTTGAAGGCGCGATCCAAAGGCACAAACGGAGCTGGCCCGTGCTCGACGCTCCGTCGCCGACGATCGGAACTTAACGGCCACCGGAGACGTCCACCATGGATCCGGTCACATATGACGCGCCATCGCCCGCGAGCCAGAGGATAGCTTTTGCCACCTCTTCTGCCGAACCTGCACGCCCCATCGGGACCCCTCCCATCAAGCGTTCGACCCTGTCCGGTGCTCCGGCGGAGGCATGGATATCCGTCTCGATCAAACCCGGCCTGACCGCGTTGACGCGTACGCCATGAGGGGCGAGTTCCTTCGCCAGACCAATGGTCAGCGCGTCGGTCGCCCCCTTGGATGCTGCGTAGTCCACGAATTCGTTGGGAGAGCCGAGGCGCGCAGCCGCAGAGGACGTGATCACGATCGCGCCGCCTGGTCCACCCTTGTTCAATGGCATGCGGCGGGCCGCCTCGCGCGCGACCAGAAAGGCACCGAGCACATTGACCTCAAGCACCCGGCGAATACGGTCTGCGTCCATGTCCGCCACGCTTGTCACAGGTGCGACGATCCCCGCATTGTTGATGACGGCAGTCACCGGACCCAACGCCTCGGCCGCATCGTAGAGGCGCGCAACGTCTGCCTCCGACGATGTGTCGCCCTGTACTGCCACCGCTTGCGCACCGACATCATTGCAGGCAGCGACAACTTCCTCCGCCGCCGCCGCGTTGGCTGCGTAGTTCACAACCAGCTGCCACCCCTCCGCCGCCGCAAGCCGACACACAGCGGCGCCGATACCGCGGCTTCCGCCTGTCACAAGCATCACTGACATCAACGTCTCCTAGATCCTGTCAATCATCTAGCCAGCACCGCGTGAGGGGACTGCGAGGATCCGCCAGAGCCTCGATCACATCGAAATGGTGCCGCCGCGTATCCTCGACCGCTTGGCAAGCAGCGCCCAGCCCTGTCCATATGTTCGCAATAAGCGCGTTCTGTCGCAGAAATTCGGGCAACTCGTCACCCCCGACCCAAGCGGTCAGGTGGGTCCCGGGGCGCGGTATCTGCAACGCCGGGCTCTCGGCCTCAGCTTCGTCATCGTCCAACTGAAAATCGGCATTCATGCCTGTTTCCATCAACGGTCGCAGATCATGAACCCCGCTGATCGACAGGACGTGGGAGATCCGTTCTGAAACCTCCTTGGACAGCGCGACATCGGTACAAGCCATACGGCTTGCAAGATGGCCGCCAGCCGAGTGTCCGGCAATGCGCACAGGACCGGGGACGGTATCAGCCGCATGCTCGATCATTTCCGCGATCTGCTGTGTAATTCCGGAGATCCGGATTGCGGGACACAGCGTGTAGCTCGGGATCGCGACCGCCCACCCGTGAGCCAGCGCACCCGACGCGAGATGTGAAAACGAGTCCTTGGACAGGATGCGCCAGTAACCGCCGTGAATGAAGATCGCCAAACCTTTCGCAGGCTGATCCGGTAGAAAGAGATCATACCGGGCCCGGTCCGCATCGCCATAGACCACATCAAGGCGCGCATTCGCCGCTGTGCCCCGGAACGCGGCCGCCGCGCTCTCCCACCGCTTCAGGTAGTCCGGGGCTTGAGGGACAGCGCCCGAGTTCGAGTATGCCGCGTCCCAGTCCATCGTGCCTCCGTTGAGCCGAGCATACCGGCGGGGCCAGCCTTGTCCAGACGAGACCGACGGGGCACACTGAAAGCCATGGGCGATGAACTCACTTCAGAGAGCTTTCTGGGCATCGAAGCTTCGGTGACGGGCCGCCGCTGGCTCGGCCCCGGTGGGGCCTCCGAGCGTGCGGGCCTGGCAATCTCCCAGGAGACTGGTCTGCCGGAGGTCGTTGCCCGGCTCCTCGCAGTGAACGGCGTCTCATCAGGAGAGGCCGAAAGCTACCTGGCGCCGCGCCTGCGGGAGCTGATGCCGGATCCCTCGTGTCTTGCCGACATGGACGCGGCTTCGGACCGGCTGACCCATGCGGTAGTGCGCCGCGAACGCATTGCCATCTTCGGCGACTACGACGTCGACGGTGCCGCATCTGTTGCTCTGCTCGTCAGCTGGCTGCGAGACCTTGGACTGGCAGCTACGATCTACATCCCCGACCGCATCGACGAGGGCTATGGCCCCAATGAACCGGCCATGCGGGAACTTGGAGCAACCCATGACCTCGTAGTTTGCGTCGACTGTGGTACACTCAGCCACCAGCCAGTTGCTGCGGCGCGGACGGCGGGCGCAGATGTCCTGATCGTGGATCACCATCTGCCAAGTGAGGACCTTCCGGATGCGTTCGTCGTCAATCCGAACCGGCGCGAATGCGGGTCCGGCCTTGGGCACCTCTGTGCGGCGGGGGTCGTGTTCATGTTGCTCGTGGCGGCTAACCGACAGCTTCGCGCGCGGGACCAGTTCACGCGGATGCAAGAGCCCGATCTGATGGGGCTGCTAGATCTGGTCGCCGTCGCGACGGTCGCAGACGTCACCCCGATGATTGGCCTCAACCGCGCGTTTGTTCGGCAAGGTTTGGCGGTGCTTGCCCAGCGAGCGCGACCGGGCCTCGTTGCACTCGCCGATGTTGCGAGGCTGACAGCACCGCCGACCGCACGTGATCTCGGCTTTGCACTGGGCCCTCGGATCAACGCCGGCGGGCGGATTGGGGCAGCGGACATGGGCGCGCGGCTTCTCTCCACTACGGACCCAAACGAGGCGTCCGCGCTGGCGCAACGGTTGGATGCACTCAACACGGAAAGGCGCGCGATCGAAGCGGCCGTGCTCGACGCTTCGCTCACGCAGGCTCAAACACGCGGCGTAGACGGCGGGCTGGTCTGGGCTGCCGGCGAGGGATGGCATCCCGGTGTTGTCGGGATCGTCGCGGCACGCCTGAAGGAGCGCTTTGGACGACCTGCCGTGGTCATCGGATTGGCCGATGGCAAAGGCAAGGGATCGGGCCGTTCCATCACCGGAATCGACCTTGGGTCTGAAGTGCAGCGTCTTGCCACTGACGGCGTCTTGCTCAAAGGGGGCGGGCATCGCATGGCCGCAGGGCTCACACTAGAAGCAGATCGGCTTGATGAGGCAATGGAGAAGCTGAACATCGCGTTGACTGGGCAAGGTGCTGGAGAGATGGGCCCAGAGGATCTGAAAGTCCTGGGCGCATTGTCGCCAGGTGGCGCAAGCATCGACCTTATCGGGGCTCTGGAAGCAGCAGGGCCGTTCGGGCCCGCAAACCCGGCGCCGCGCCTTGCTTTTCCGGATGTCATTCCCACCGGGGTCAGGATCGTTGGCAACGGACACCTACAGGTTCGGTTCTCGGGCGCGGGAGGACAGATACCCGCGATCGCCTTCGGTGCCGCCGAGACACCGCTCGGGGCGGCCATCGCGGATGCTGCATCCACGAGGCAGCCGATGCATGTCGCGGGACGGCTCGAACTTGACGACTGGGGCGGGCGTCGCAAGGCAAAGCTGCGGCTCGAAGATGCCGCCGCGCCGACCTGACCGAAGTCTCCGGCCATCGACCCGACGGGCTCAGGAAACTGCTTGCCTCCAACGGTCTGAGCCGCTATCGAGCGCGTCGGAGCGCCCTTCGTCTAGCGGTCTAGGACGCCGCCCTTTCACGGCGGAAACACGGGTTCGAGTCCCGTAGGGCGTACCATCTCCAACAATACTGGGTAACTGCGTCGCCGCGCGCAGCTCCAGTTCTGCCACATACCTTTCGATCGCCGGTCTTTGCATCGAAGCCACCCCTTGCCCGACGGTGACTTTCGAGTTAGGCCCGCGCCGTCGGGGCGTAGCGCAGCCTGGTAGCGCGTCGGTTTTGGGTACCGAAGGCCCCCAGTTCGAATCTGGGCGCCCCGACCACTGCACTTTGCGGATGATGCTCAGACGTGGCGTTCCTGCGTCCTGTCGTCATATCGACTATCCACTCGCTATTCGGGCCAGCGAGGCGCATAGTCTTGGCCGCGAGGAGTGGAGACAATCATGAGCCAACGGCTTTCTGGCAGCTGTTTGTGCGGAGCAGTCCGCTACAGCGCCGATCCTACCAAGACGCTGCACTACCTATGCCATTGCGGCGACTGTCGCCGCTACGGCGGCAGTGCTGGACACTACGCAATCGTCGTGGCTTCGACGGAGCTTACCGTCGAAGGGGAACCACGGGTCTGGACAAAGGTTGCAGACAGCGGACG
>JBCCDA010000068.1:0-24099 GCA_039033215.1 Pseudomonadota bacterium
CTGCGTCATCTTCAAATTTAAACCCGGGTTGAAGGGTAAGGCTTACCCCGTCTTCCAGCTCATAAGAGACCCCGTCATAGCCGCGCGGGAGGTTGCCAACAGCGGGAACCGGTTGGTCAAGGTTCGCGACCGCGACGAGCACGTCACCGGCGTCGATCCCGCGATCTTCGAGAAGGCCCGTGCCGACATGGCCAGGAAGAAGCGCGGTTTCCTGGCACCCCAGCACTGCATCGCCGCGATAGAGGCCGCGACCACCCTGCCCTTTGACGAGGGCATGAAGCGCGAGCGCGAGCTGATCCAGGAGCTCTTCGCTTCGGACCAGTCCAAGGCCCAGCAGCATTTCTTCTTTGCCGAGCGTCAGGCCGCCAAGATCCCCGACGTGCCGAAGGACACGCCCGTCCGCGATATCCAGTCAGCCGCCATCCTGGGGGCCGGAACCATGGGCGGCGGAATCGCGATGAACTTTGCCAACGCAGGCATTCCCGTGACCATCGTCGAGCAGAACCACGAAGCGCTTGACCGCGGCATGGGTGTGATCCGGGGAAACTATGAGCGCTCGGCCAAACGGGGCCGGTTCTCGATGGAGGATGTCGAGCAACGGATGGGTCTGATCACCGGCTCGTTGGACATCAATGACGTCGCCCCAGCCGACATCGTCATCGAAGCGGTGTTCGAGAACATGGGCGTCAAGAAGGAGATTTTCACGAAGCTCGACACCATCTGCAAGCCCGGCGCGATCCTGGCCACGAATACCTCGACCCTGGATGTCGACGAGATCGCCGCGGTCACCAAGCGCCCGGAAGAAGTGATCGGGTTGCATTTCTTCAGCCCCGCCAACGTGATGAAACTGTTGGAGGAAGTCCGCGGCGAGAAGACCGCCAAGGACGTGATCGCGACCTCGATGGGGCTGGCCAAGCGCATCGGGAAGGTGCCAGTGCTCGCCGGCGTCTGCGACGGCTTCATCGGCAACCGCATGCTGCACGCCTACTTCAACCAGGCGTTTGCCATGCTCTACGAAGGGGCGATGCCCTGGGATGTCGACAAGGCAATGTATGATTTCGGGCTGGCGATGGGGCCCTTCGCGATGTCCGACCTGGCAGGTCTGGACGTCAGTTGGCGGATCCGTCAGGAAAAGGGCGAGAGCAATCCGATCGCGGACAGGCTGTGCGAGATGGGCCGCTTCGGGCAGAAGACCAAGGCGGGGTACTACCGCTACGAGGAGGGCTCACGCGCCGCGATCCCGGACGATGTGACCGCAAAGATCGTCGAGGAGGAAGGCCTGAAGGCCAAGAACGCGCGCCGCGAGATCGGTGCGGAGGAAATCGTGGATCGCTGTCTGCTGGCGCTGGTCAACGAGGGCGCAAAAATCCTGGAGGAAGGGATTGCACTGCGCGCGTCCGATATCGACGTGACCTACGTCTACGGCTACGGCTTCCCGGTCTACCGCGGCGGGCCGATGTTTGCCGCCGACCTCATGGGCCTGTCCACGGTGCTGGAGAAGATCAAGGGCTTCCATGCGGCGGGCTACGGCGTTGTCTGGAAACCAGCGTCGTTAATCGAGCGGCTCGTGGCCGAGGGCAAGAGCTTCAAGGAGTACGACAACGGTGGGTGACTGGTGGGTTCTCATCTACGTGGCACCACCGTTCTACTTGATCTCGATGATCCCCCTTACGCGGGGCCTCTATCGATGGAAGAGTGAGCCTGCGCTCAGCCTACAGCTCGACCAGTGGACCCCGCAGGGTGCCTGCATACAGCACACCTTGTTCGGAATCGCAGGGTTCACGATCGGGTTGCTGCTCGAAGCACTGACTGGCAGCCACGGTTTGGCGGGCACCATTGGGTCCCTCTGGGCGCTTTATCACGCTTCGCGGATACGTTCGTTCGTAAAAAATGCACGCCGACCCGCCGATCTGGCTGCTCAGTTACTGGCCCAGCATGCCGCTGATGCTGCTGTTCGACCTATTGTCACTGTTGGTGCCACTGCTGTGTTTTCTTTCGATCATTCAATAGCATATCTGAGCGTTACTCCGCCTTCGGCAACAAGCTAGGATGCGCCCCGCCCCGGCGACTGACGCTGATCCGTGGGCCCAGGGCAATGGGTGAAAAGCTGCCCAGCGTCGTCTCTGCACTGGGGTCGGTGGCATAGGGCTCGACACGCACAATCTCCATCGTCCAGGCAGTCGGCACCCGGGCTTGACCATCGACATAGTCCAGATCCGATGAGGACGTCACCGCGCGGAGCCGCCCAGTCAGCCACACGGTCTCGTAGCGGTCAGCGAAGCGCTGCGGTGTCTCGGCCAGTACACGGATAACCTGGTTGGGCGGTGGCGGCGGATAGTGGATACAGGCACCGACAAAGGGCACGAGCAGGAACTCCATCACCCCATCCGTCGATACCGACAGAGGCAGTGCATAGCCCGGCAGGCGCACCATCTCCCCGTCGAGCGCACTGTTCACAGCCGTCGTCTGCGCGGTGATCGCGGCTTCGCGCTCGGCCAGAGCGACGATCAGGCGATCCACATCCAGCCCGTTGTCTCTCATGGCGTCCAGCACCGCCGTCGCCGCCTTGTACTCGGCACTGTCGCGGCTCATACGTCCGGCCTCCACCTCCGCCAGCACCCCGGCGGCGAAGCGGAGATCATCGCGCGCCCACATGTCGAGCCCGGCAAGCGGATCGGCCATGGGTTTGGGGTCCTGGGCAAGGGTCTCCCACCCCAGGGTGCGGAGCGGCTCGGCCCAGGCGGGGCTTGCCGTGACCGAAAGGGCCACGAGGATAACGCAAAGACAACGCATGCCTGATTGGTGTTTGGATCTGACAGCTGCGTCAAGGTCCGACGTCTCACGTTCGGGTCAGCTTAGCCCCCCGGGAAGCAGGTTGTGCGGGCGCCCGTGTCCACTATGGTCGGGCGTCGGGAGATCCCGACCCCGGCGCGCAGGTGACCGTGGCGACCGCTCCCAAGATAGCAGACGCAAGGGGGCGACATGCGCGATCTGACGGACAAGCTGGTGTGGATAACCGGGGGAGGCACAGGCATCGGGGCCGCTGGTGCCCGCAGGTTGGCACAGGCCGGTTGCAGGGTGGTCATCTCCGGGCGCCGGCCCGAGCCGTTGCAGGCACTGGCGGACGAGATCGGCTGCGCGGTCGAGGTGCTGGACGTCGTAGATCATGCTGCCGTCCGCGACGCCGCGCAGCGCATTGCCAAGGCGCATGGCGCGGTCGACATCCTGGTAAACAATGCCGGGCTCAACGTGCCCAAGCGCCACTGGCCCGAAGTCTCGGACCGGGATTGGGAGATGGTCCAGCGCGTCAATGTCGATGGCCTCTTCTACTGCACCCAGGCGGTGCTGCCGACAATGCGCGCCCGCAAGGAGGGCCAGATCATCAACATCTCGTCCTGGGCAGGTGTGCGGCCGAGCTTCTTGACCGGGCCAGCCTATACCGCGGCCAAGCACGCGGTGAACGCGCTGACTGAAAACCTGAATATGGAGGAGTGCGTCAACGGGATCCGCGCGACAGCGATCTGCCCGGGCGAGGTCTCGACCGACATCATGGACAAGCGCCCCGTCCCCATCCCCGCGGAGATCCGCGCCAAGATGGTCCAGCCGGAGGATATGGGCGAGGCGATCCACTTCGTCGCCGCCCAACCCGATCACGTGTGTTTGAATCAACTGGTGATCAGCCCCACGTGGAACCGCGGATATGTGGGCTACCATCAAACATCAGGACTCGAGTGACCATAACGGTAAGCAGAGCTTCACTGATGGCCTTTGGCATCGCGGGACTGCGCGTGGCGCTGGTCGTGACGATTGCAATCGTTGCCATGGAGGCAGTCACCTCCGTCTTGGCGAACAAGACGGACGAAGCCCGTGTTTCAGCGTTCATTATCCTGTCGATGATGTTTGCTGTGCTACCCGGCAGCTTGGCGTTCCTACACTTGCTTCGGTCATGGTTGTTGAGGCGGACTGGCGATCTGCCTGTGAAGGCAAGATGGCGTGGTGCGCGGGCGGATCTTTGGCTGTCGCCCTTTATTTTTGCCTTTCTGACGTATCTGGATACCACCTTGCTAATACCGGCTGTTACTGCAGCAGCACTGGGCATTGCCGTGGCGTCCTTATCCCAGCGATCTCTCGGGGACGAATGGCCGTCGGACCTGATCCAAGTTGCCATCACTGTGGCGGTCGCAGCCGGGGCATGCGTATACGGGTATTGGTTTCTCCTGGACGGACCATCCACCCTACTCACCCTGCTGATTGGCAGCGGAATAGTGGTCTGGTTGTGGCTGATCGCCCTGTTGGGATGGAGACGTCCCCCGGACGGTACCGACGACGTGGAGCCCTTCTAACCCCACGGCGCATTGGCGCGGACAATGGCCGACCAATCGGCCCAAAACCCCACAAACAGGCCAGCATCAAGTGCGATGAATGGCACCAACACCTGCGCCCGGCTACTGGGCCCAATCCGGTCCAATTGATCTGCCAAACCGCCCATCTGTCGACAGCTGATAAGCCGCTTGGCCATGCGCCAGGACACGGCTAGGGTCCCGACCACGCGACAGGAGGAGCCAAATGCGCGCACTGCTTTGCAAGGAACACGGACTGCCCGAGACACTTGTGGTGGATGACATCGCGGTCCCCGAGCCCGGCAACGGCCAGGTGCGCCTGACCGTCCATGCGGCCGGGGTCAACTTCCCCGACTTCCTGATCATTCAGAACAAGTACCAGTTCAAGCCGGAGCTGCCCTTTGCGCCGGGCGGCGAGATCGCGGGCGTCGTCTCGGCCGTCGGCGCCGGGGTCAGCGAATTCAAGGTCGGCGACAAGGTAATGGCCTCGACCATTCACGGAGCCTTTGCCGAGGAAGTGGTGGCCGACGCCTCCAAGACCCAGGCCGTCCCGGAAGCGATCCCGCACGACATAGCGGCGTCGCTGAACATAGTCTACGGCACGTCCTACCATGCGCTCTTCGACCGGGGGGCCCTGCAGGCGGGTGAGACAGTGCTGGTCCTTGGCGCCGCCGGTGGCGTGGGGCTCGCAACCGTCGAACTGGCCAAGGCGGCGGGGGCCACCGTCATCGCGGCGGCGTCCTCGGAGGAGAAACTTGCCGTCTGCAAGGAACGTGGCGCCGACCTTTTGCTCAACTACAGCGAGGGCGATTTCCGCGCCAAGCTGAAGGAGCTCTGTCCAAAGGGTCCCGACATCATCTACGACCCCGTGGGCGGTGACCTCACGGAACTGGCCTTCCGGTCCATCGGCTGGCGGGGGCGTCACCTGGTCATCGGCTTCGCCGCGGGCGAGATCCCCAAGATCCCGCTGAACCTGGCGCTCCTGAAGCAGGCAGCACTCGTCGGCGTCTTCTGGGGTGAGTACACGCGCCGGGAGCCCGAGAGCTATCATCACGACATGAAGACGATCATGGACTGGGTCATCGAAGGGCGGCTGAAACCGCTCGTGTCGGGGCACTATGCGCTGGCGGACGGGGGCAAAGCGATTCGCCATATTGCCGACCGAAAAGCCGTCGGGAAGCTGGTGATCGAGGCGCAGCGCTAGCATAGCGCTATAGCCTCGAGGGCCACTCTCCAAATAGTTGTAAAAACGGACTCAAAATGGATCAGTTCAGTCTTTCCGAATTGCGAATCCGGCCCGGTGCCGCTACTCGTTTGCGGGGTGTAATCCGGTTCGAAATTTTTTGGACCAGTCGGGAGTGAGAACTATGATGGCACGCGTTCTGGCAGCGGGAATTGTTGCTTCTATGATCACAGGCGGCGCCGCATTGGCCGCAAACGCAGATTTCGGCCTCTTTAACGAGGGCGACATTGTATCGGATTTCGGCTTCACCGATCTTGGTAATGGGATCATTGCTAATGTCACGGCCACAGGTGGGACGGACCAGGCGGTGATTCTAGACACGCTTGTATCGCAACCAGCACATCCGGTCGGAGATCCGGACCTTGAATCGCCATTCACCAATCCGTCGGATGGCAATGCGCAGGCTAGTTTTGGCAACGCGCTGCTCGTTCAGGAAGACAACAACCAAGCGGGTACCCCGAACGATAACGTCGGCGGCACGATCTTGTTCGAATTCGCTGGGATCGTAGATCTGACGGAGTTGGTTTTCCTTGATGGCGAAGCCAACGAGACAATCACGATCACAACGAATAAGGGTGGGCTCGTTGTCTCCGCGGGCCAGGGCGACAACACCTTCACACCGATCGTGTTCGGCGGTGACGAGTTCAAAGCCATTTCGTCGCTCACGGTCGACATCTCGGGCTCTGGCGCCATCGGTGAGTTCCACGCAACCGTGGTACCGCTCCCCGCCAGTGTTCTGCTCCTGCTCGGCGGTCTGGGCGTGTTCGGCTGGATAGGCCGTCGGCGAATGGCCACTGCCTGAACTTTTCAGACAGACGATAAGAAGCCCGCTTCGGCGGGCTTTTTTTATGCCGACGTTGCAAGTGATCGGCGGTATTGACACTGTGCCGTCGTCAGTCCCCTCCTCATCTTGGAACGTCACATGACTAGGCAGAGCTTCGACCCCGACCGCCTAGGGCGGATCAAACCCTGGATGCAGCGCTGGGTGGACCAGGGCAAGTACCCCGGCGCCCAGACCCTGATCGCGCGGCATGGCGAGCTGATTTACAATGACTGCGTCGGGCTGCGCGACATCGAGAACGGAGTCGCCTGGAGCACCGACACGATCCTGCGCATCTATTCGATGACCAAGCCCGTGACTTCGGTCGCGTTCCTCATGCTGTTCGAGGAAGCGCTGGTACACCTCGACACCCCACTCGACGAGATCCTGCCGGAGTTCAAGGATATCCAGGTGCTGGCCCCCGGCGCCGAGCGGATTGATCAGGTGGAACCGGCCACGACCCGGCTGACAGTGCACCATCTTCTCACGCACACCTCGGGCATGACCTACGGGTTCAACGAGGGCGTGCTGCCGACCGCCATGAACGATGCGCGCGTCGCCTTCAACCCGCGCAGGCCCAAGGCCAAGGAAAGCCTGTCGGTATCGGACGGCACCGAGGATCTGGCCGACATGGTGCGGCTTCTGACCGAGCTGCCGCTTCAATTCCAGCCGGGAAGCCGCTGGAACTACGGCGTTTCCACGGATGTGCTGGGCCGCGTGGTCGAGGTCGTCTCGGGCCAGCCGCTGGACCGGTTCTTCGCCGAGCGGATCCTTGGTCCCCTGGGCATGGACGACACCTTCTTCGAGGTGCCGGAGGGTAAGCTGGATCGGTTCGCCTCGTGCTATCTGAAGATGCCCGACGACCCACTGCGGCTGCTGGACTCTGGCGCAAAGAGCGCGTTCGCCGAGCGGCGCGTCGCGATCCACTCGGGCGGTGGCGGACTTCTGTCGACGGGTGCCGACTATCTGCGGTTTGCCGAGATGCTGCGCGGCAAGGGTGCCCTGGGCGATGTACGGCTGTTGGCGCCCAAGACAGTCGAAGTGATGACGCGCAATGCGCTGAGGGGCGATCTTGCCAGCATGGGCCAACCCGTCTTCGCCGAGGTCTCTTACGACGGGATCGGGTTCGGGCTCGGCGTCTCTGTCACGCTCGACCCCGCGATCGCAAAAGCGGCCGGGTCTGAGGGCGACTACGGCTGGGGTGGCATGGCCTCGACCGTCTTCTGGGTCGACCCGGTCGAGGATCTGGTGGGCATGTTCCTGACGCAACTTGTGCCGTCGTCCAGCTACCCGGTGCGCAAGGAGGTCAGGGCGTTGACCTACGCGGCGCTGACCGCGCCGTAGCCGGTTGCTACCGAAGGCCCCTGCGCAGAAGCTGCATGATCGCGCGGATCAGATGACCCTTCGCGGCGCCGCGCGGGTTCCGCATCCATCGCATGGCGCGCATCAATTCTCGCATCTCGGACCTCTGCTCGGTTCGGCAACCCAGGATGAAAGGTAGGGCGCGGCAGACGTTTAGCCAAGCGCCTTCCCGAACGCCTGCCACAGCCGGGCATTCGCCATCTGGTCCAGCGGCTTCTCGGCATGCCACTGCACGCCGATGGCAAAGCCCGGGGCACCGTCGATCACCATCGCCTCGGGCGTCTCGTCGGGCGCCCTGCCCTCAATGACCACGCGCGCCCCCGGATCGAGCACGCCCTGGCCGTGGAGCGTGTTCACCTCGATCTCCTCCGTCCCGTAGATCCCCGCAAAGACCCCGCCCGGGGTCAGCGTCACCCTGTGGCGGGCATCGAAGCGGCGCTCGCGCGGCGCCTCGCGGTCCATCCGATGGTTCATCCGCCCGGGCAGGTCCCGGATCTCGGGATGCAACGTCGAGCCATAGGCTACCGCCATCTCCTGCATCCCCCTGCAGATACCGAAAAGGGGCAGCCCAAGGTCCACACAGGCGCGGACCAACGCCAGCGCCACCTCGTCACGGTCCCGGTTGAAAGGGGCGTGCCCTTCGGTCTCTGCGTGACCGTACTCAGAAGGGTGCACGTTGGGCCCCGCCCCCGTCAGCACCACACCATCCAGAACCTCTACCAGATGCCCGACATCCATGACGCCCGGCAGCGCAGGGATCAGCAGCGGGACGGCGCCCACGGTGGCGACTGCATGCATGTACTGATCCGCCGCGCGTTGGCTGGGCGCGCCGCCCTTGCTCTCCTCCGCGGTGCAGATGATGCCGACGGTCTTGCGGCGCATGGCGAGTTCCTGAATGGTAGCGAAAACAACGAGGGAGGGGACCTTGATCGAAGCCTTGGCCGAGCACGTCAATGGAAATCCCGCGCTGGTGCGGCGCGGGCGCTGGACCGATGCCGTGATGCTGCTGGGGATCGGCGACGAGAACTGGCTGGTCACGATCCGGGCCGGCCGCATCGACAAGGTCGCGCGCGAAGAATGGGCCGTGTCCGGTTGGGACTTCGCGATCCGTGGCACGGCCGAGGCCTGGCAAAAATTCTGGTCCGACCCACCGCCGCCCCGCCACCACGACATCTCGGCGCTGGTGCGCGAGGGCAAGATGCGGCTGGAGGGCGACATCGACCTGCTGCAGGCGAACTTGCTCTACCTCAAGCTGGTGCTGGAGACGCTGAGGGGGCGGGCATGAAGATCGAGCAGATCACCGGGCTCTATGGCAACCTAGACATCGGGGGGCGGCCCCACCGGCTCTATTGGGAGGAAGCGGGCGACGGCATCCCGCTGGTTTGCCTGCATACGGCGGGGGCCGACGGGCGCCAGTACCGGGCGATCCTCAACGATCCCGAGATCACCGCGCGCTTCCGGGTGATCGTGCCGGACATGCCATGGCACGGAAAGTCCTCGCCGCCCGAGGGATTCTGGGACGAGGAATACCAGCTCACCACCGACAGCTATGTCGAGCTTGTGACCACGTTCTGCGATGAGCTCGGGCTCGAGCAGCCGGTGGTGATGGGATGCTCCATCGGCGGACGCGTCGTGCTGGAGTTGGCCAAACGCCATCCCGAGGAGCTGCGGGCGGTCATCGGCCTCCAGTCGAGCGCCTTTGCCCAGCGCTACTTTCCGCTCGACGCGCTGCACAAGCCGACCATCCACGGGGGCGAGATGTGTGCCGCGTATTGCTGGGGACTGGTCGGGCCCGGCGCGCCGCTCGCACACCGGTGGGAGACGCTCTGGCACTACATGCAGGGTGGCCCCGGTGTCTTCAAAGGCGATCTGCACTTCTATTCGCTGGATGGGGATGTGTCGGACCGGTTGTCCGAGATCGATACCTCGATCTGTCCGGTCTACATGCTGACGGGCGAGTATGATTATTCCTGCACACCCGAGGCATCGGAAGAGACCGCCGCCCTGATCAAGGGGGCGGAGCTGACCATCATGAAGGGCCTCGGCCACTTCCCGATGTCCGAGGACCCGGACGCCTTCAAGGCGCACCTGATGCCGGTGCTGGAGAAGCTGGCGGCCACGTAACGCAGCCCAAACCACATCTGTCTTCAGGCGGAGATCGCGGCAGCGGACTAGGGGAAATCCGTGCCGCGATCTCCCCTCAAGGCAGCGGGTGCGAGGTTCCCGCTGTCTCAAGCCGTCGGTATGTCGTGATCCCTGCCGACGAGCGCATGCTACGACCCGATCAGGTCCAGAGCGCTCGCTTGGGAGGGATCCCGGTCACCTGGATGGCGTCGACGTTGAGGGAAAGTTCGCCATCGCCAGCCAGTGCCCGTTTCTCGATCGTTGTGCAGTCCTCCATCCAAGTTGATGCCCATAGGTCGGTGGACGCGGGCAATTGGTTCAATGAAAATTCGCATAATGCGCGAGGTCCCGGTCGCGTATCGGGGCAACCGCGAGCGTCACTTGCAATCAACAGATGATTCGGGGGACAATTCGTCCCACGCGTCGGCTGAATGCCTAAGTCGTTCAGACGCGTTCATCGCCTGAACGGCTCAAAAACTCCAACGGCACTTTCAACCAACGCGAAAACTGCAAGACGTCGCGGTCATCACGGAGGACTCTGTCTCTTCGAATAATGCCGCATGTTCAAAAAAAGGGGAAAACCATGTCACTCGCAACGCTGAATATTTGGGTGTCCGAGCTCGATGATCCATGCAAGATCAGCAATCGCACCTGGTTCGTCAACGTCTACAACTGCGATGGGTCGATACTGAAGTGGTGTGATTTCGAATACGCGGTAATACCAGCGCCGTGCGGACACCGCACATTGCGTTTGCCGCCAGGTTGTTACCGCATCAACGCCGTATGGAACTTCAGGCCGGGGGATGGCATCTACTATGTAAACCACTTCACAGACAGCGTGGTCGTCCAAGCCTGCTGCGACACGCACCAGTGCGTGACGCTGTTCAATCCAAACGTCCATCGCTGTGGGGTGATCTTCCTTGCGGCAATCCGTGATGCGGTCGCGCAGGATGCTGTGCCGCCTGACCTGGCAGAGGACGCTCTAGGGGCCGTTCAACGCTTTGTCGACAAAATCCCAAGACCGATGCGGCCCTTCGAGCTGGCGGGAATCGACGATCTGGAGAAACGCGTGCGACAGGCAGAAGAAAAGGCCGGCGACATCACGTCTGAGACACCATTCCCACCACCGCGGCATTGACCGTGAGGCGTCGGGCTATTGCCCGGCGCTGTCCGCCCGACAAGGCGGCTGTGGCCTGCCGGATCAACCGTATCTTCTGGAAGTGATTGTCGTGAAGCGGATGCCGGTTCGCAGAAACATCTTGGTTGAACGAGGTCGCCAGATGGCTCCGGCTCGTTTGGTGTCAGATTCTCGGCGCTAGGGTAAGCGCGGTCGAACCATCCGGTTCGGGACTGTCGTTTGTCGATGTGGTCCGGGTCTACGCCGTGCCGGAGATGACAGGTGTCACTCCGCGGGATGGCGGCGCGCTTCCTGGGCGCGGGCTTCGTCCACCCGCTTGCCCGAGAGCCAAGCGATCCCCAGCGCAACCATCGACAGAACAACAAGGCCTGCCGGAATTCCCCAGTCGTAAAGGGCTTCTACGCTCATCCGTCTACCCTTCCTCTCTTAACGTGCCCAAGAGAGCATATGCTGCAGCATACGCAAAAATGGCACCGATTACGAACCATATATTAGCATCGGCGGTAAGGGTTACAACCGGGTTGCCCTGGGCACGCTCAAGTTCGGGACGCAGAACACCCAGTATCATCACGGCACTGGCAAGCGTGCTTAATGTACCCGAAAAGCTTCTCATACGCTCGTTGTGGATCTTCGCGCGCAGGTCCGACACGGGTCATCCCCGGCCAATAAAGGGCATTTTTGTCGCCATGATGGTCATGAACTGCACGTTCGTCTCCAGCGGCAATTCGGCCATGTGCAGGACAGCCTGACCGACATGATCGACATCCATGCGCGGCTCGACGGCAATCGAGAGATCCGCCTGTGGCACGCCTTCGGCCATCCGCTCGGTCATCGGCGTCTCGGCGTTACCAATGTCGATCTGTCCGCAGGCGATGTCATAGGGCCGCCCGTCCAGCGAGATCGTGCGAGTCAGCCCGGTAATCGCATGTTTGGTGGCTGTGTAGGGTGCCGAGCCCGGGCGTGGCACATGGGCGGATATCGAGCCATTGTTGATGATACGCCCACCCTGAGGGCTTTGCGCGCGCATCTGAGCGAACGCGGCTTTGGCGCAGTAGAAGGCGCCATGGAGGTTCACGTCGACCACCATGCGCCAATCCTCGACCGCCATCTCGTCGATGGTTTTTGGTGGGGTCCCTGCCCCCGCATTGTTGAAGAGCGCATCCAGTCGCCCGAACGTAGCCACGGTCTTGGCAACCGCGGATTGGACGGCGTCCCAGTCCGTCACATCGCACGGCACGACCAGAGCGTCGCCGCCCGCGATCTCGGCGGTCTCCTGCAACGGTGCTTCCCGACGCCCAACCAAAGCGACCTGCCACCCCCCCGCAAGCAGCGCCTTGGCGGCAGCCCGCCCCACGCCCGTTCCCGCGCCCGTCACCAATGCCGTCTTTGCCATGCCGTCTGTCCCTTCATCCCGACCGATACGTGAAAACCAGCACACTTCGCCGTGCAGCGCACGGGTAAAGTGCTGCTGTCATCCGACAATAGGCTTCAAATTGAAGGATATCAGGGTGCCAGTTGCCCTATCGGCGATAAGCTCTCCCTTCATCCAGGCGACGGACCCGCCCGTGGCGCCCGCTATCTGCTGATCCGAACGCTCTGGCAGCGAGCGGAGCATCAGTTCTTCAAGGAGAACCATGAGATCAAGCACATCGTCATCCCGATCCACGGGGGCGACATCGAGGCGCGAGACTCTGCCAAGAACGCACACCAGGCTGCCGCACCGTCGCGTCGCGCTGCGACCCGCCTGGGTCAATCAAGATCCGCTGTGTCCCGACGAACCCGGATTTGGTAATGTGCGTCAGCCCAAAGTTGCCGAGCGGCGAGGACGATTTGCTTCGGTTCGAGGTGCCCGATGGCGATCGGCTGACCGAGATCCGAGGCCGCGTGAACATCGATGATTTACGCGACACCTGCGACCGCTGAGGACTGGGTATGGATCGGCTCGACCGATAGAGGTCGGACGCTGAGTTGACGCGCAATACACACTGACCGACCGGTTCTATCTGCGCGCTGACGCTTTCCTGATCGGCTCAATATATACTGAAACGGAAACACCGCCGGTCGACCGACTCGATGGCCGTCCCGGACTGGAGCGCGCACAGTTCTTTGAGCGGCATTTGCGCGACGCGCGCCTGAGGAAAGAGACCAACCATGTCGTCAAGGTTGTCGAGGGCGCCGGACGACGAACTGTGGGAAGGTGAAGCCTCCAGGGCAGGTCAGACCTCATCACAATTCAACATGGGTAGCCTCACGAAGGAAGCACGTGCGAGCAGCACAAACCTATTGATTTTCCGGGATTTCCATCGCATGGATCATGTGGGTGATGCACTGGGAGGGGCGTGCGTTGGACAAGATGGTAAAATCTGCTGTTCGGGTGCTCGACATCTTCGAGGCATTCGAAGCCCAGCAGCGCGCACTCACGATCTCGGAGCTCGTGGATCTGCTGCAGATCCCGCAATCCTCGATGTCGACTCTCATCAAGAGCCTGGTTGCCAAGGGCTTCGTGGAATACGAGGCCGAGACGCGGCGATACAAGCCCTCGATCCGGCTGGCCTTCGTGGGCAACTGGGTTTTGGGCTCGACCGACGTGATTGCGCGGATCCATGCGTTGGCGCAAAAGCTGCACGATGAGACGGGCGAGACTGTGCTGATAGGGGCAGAGAACGGCCTCTACCTGCAATACCTCTCGTTGGTCGTCTCCGAGCACACCTTGCGCTTTGCGCTGCACCCAGGGCTCAAGCGGCCAATCCATCGCTCTGGGCTCGGAATCATGTTGCTTGCGCGCAAGCAGGACGCCGAGATAGGCCGCATGGTGCGGCGCTACAATGCCGAGCTGACCGACGATGTGGAGAGCCTGATCACCCCCTCCGAGACGCTCGAGCGGGTGGCCCGGGCGCGCATGCAGGGCTGGTTCTTCTCGTCAAACCTCGCGATCCAGGGCGGGGCGTCGCTTGCGACCCTGCTGCCGCTGCCGCGCGAACATGGCACCCTGGCCGTTGGCTTCGGCGGCCCCGTCAACCTGTTGACGGAGAAGCAGGACTTCCTACGCGAGGTGCTCATGCGCAACGTCTGCGGATTTGCCCGGGTGATGGTGGCGGAACCTGCGGCCTGAGCCTCGGCCGGCCGATCGCGCGTTGGCCAGCTTCGCCGCTTGCAAGGCGCAACCTTGGCAACCTCCCGAGGTATTTTGGGCCAGATGAAGGGCTAGACGCCCCGGAAGACCGGAGTGCGCTTTTCCCGAAGGGCCGCGAGGCCCTCCTTGACGTCCTCGGAATAGGCGGCTTTCGAGGCCAGCTCGAACGCCCGGTCGGGATTGGGTGCCTCGCGGATGATCTCCTTCACGCCGGCGACGGCCAGGGGGGCAAGGTTCGCAGTGGCCTCTGCGATCTCATGCGCCTTTGCCAACAGCCCGGCCTGCGGCACGATGGCTGACACGAAGCCATGCGGGACCAGATCTTCCACCGTTAGTTCCTGATTGAGATATAGCAGGCGCGCCGCGCGCCACTGCCCGAAGGCGGCGACGATCCGTGCAACCGGGCCGGCCTGATAGACGAACCCGAACCGCGACGCCGGGATCATGAAGCGCACCCCCGGCACGCTCACCAGCGTATCGCAGATGGACGCCACATGGACCCCACCGCCCATGCAGGGCCCATTCAGGGCCCCGATAACGGGAACCGGCAGCCTGGCCCATTTCTCGAAGACATCGCCGAAATAGGACTTCAGCATATGCTCGGGCTGGAAATCACTCACCTCCGCCAGATTGAAGCCCGCGGTGAAGGCCTTCTCCCCTGCCCCCGTGAGGATGACCGCACGGACCCCCATGCCTCGGATCTCGCCCGCCAGCGCATCCAGGCGCTCCAGCGCCGCGGTGCTGAGCGAATTGCGCCGCGCCTCGTTGGTCAGGGTCACGGTCAGGACAGCGCCCTTGCGAGTGGTCTGGATATGCTCGGCGCTCATCGGCCCCTCCATGTGATTTCCGGCAGACCTAACGCCTGGTGCGCCGCGTTTCCATTGGAAGGCGCATCGCCCACCGGATAGGTTTGCGGGAAACGGGAGGAAGCATGGGACGTCTTCAGGGCAAATGCGCGCTGATTGTGGGGGCCGGGTCGGTGGGTCCGGGCTGGGGCAACGGCCGTGCGGCGGCGGATGTCATGGTGCGGGAGGGCGCCGAGGTCTTCGGCTGCGACAGGGATCTGCCTGCGGTCGAGGAGACCTCGCGCATGGTGGCGGAGCGCCACGGCCGGGGCATCGGGGTCGCCGCCTGCGATGTGACCAAGGCCGACGACCTCGATGCGCTGGTGGCCGCGGCACTGGCCGAGATGGGGCGGATCGACATCCTGGTGAACAATGTCGGCGGTTCCACACCTGGAGATCCTGTCTCAATGGAATCAGAGGTTTGGGCAGCTCAATTCGATCACAACATCAACTATGTGTTCGAGACAATGAAGCGGGTGATCCCGGGCATGGTTGACCAGGGCGGGGGCGCGATCGTGAACCTCGCGTCCATCGCGGCGCTGCGGTTCTTCGGCCCCGACTGCGTGGCTTATGCGGCCTCGAAGGCCGGGCTGATCAAGATGGGCCAGGTCACCGCGGTGAAGTACGCCAAGGACCACGTGCGGGTGAACACCGTTATACCCGGCCTCATGCATACGCCGCTGGTGACGGAGCGGCTGGTAAAGCAACGCGGTGATGGCGATGCCAACCGGCTGATCGCAGCCCGCCACGCCCAGGTGCCGATGGGGCACATGGGCGAGGGCTGGGACGTGGCCGAGGCCGTCTGCTTTCTCGCCTCCGACGCCGCCAAGTACATCACGGCGACGGAACTGATCGTCGACGGCGGGCTGCAAGCGACCTGTGTTGCGCCAAGCCACGTCTGACTATGCCCAGGTATTTCAACGACTTCACTGAGGGTCAGGCGTTCGAGACCAGGGGCCGCACGATCACCGAAGGCGATATCCACCAGTTCGCGCAGTTCACGGGTGACTGGAACCCGGTGCATGTCGACGAGACCTTCGCCCAGCCACTGCATGGTGGGCGCATCGCGCACGGGCCGATGTTCCCCGGGATCGCCTTCGGGATGCTCAGCCAGCATGATCTCATCGACGGATCGGCGATTGCACTGCGCAGCCTTGCATGGGAGTTTCTCGACCCGGTTCACATCGGCGACACGATCAAGGTTTTGGGAGTTGTTACAAGTACTTCGCCCCACCCGACGCAGCCAGATCGCGGGCGTGTGAGCTTCGACATCCAGGTTCGCAACCAGGATAACGAGACCGTCAACAAGGGCACGGTGACCATCGTGGTCGCAGCCGAACATTAAGGGAGAGCAGCATGGCCAAGACTGTCCAGATTTCCGCATTCGGCGATGCCGATGCGATGGAGATCGTCGATCTCGAGGTTGGAGACCCCGGCCCGGGACAGATCCGCATCCGGCACGAGGCGTGCGGGTTGAATTTTATCGATGTTTATCAACGCTCTGGCGTCTACCCCTTGCAGCTGCCGCATGCGCTGGGAATGGAAGGCGCGGGGGTCGTCGAGGCGGTTGGCGAGGGTGTCACGCATCTCGCCCCCGGGGACCGTGCGGCCTATGCCTCGGCCCCTCCGGGATCGTACTGCGAAGCGCGGGTCATGAACGCCGCCCAGGTGTGCAAGCTGCCGGACGAGATCACCTTCGACACAGGCGCTGCGATGATGCTCAAGGGATTGACCACGCAGTATCTTTTCCGCTCGACCGGGCGGCTCACGGGGGGTGAGACGGTGCTCTTCCACGCCGCCGCCGGGGGCGTTGGCCTGATCGCCTGCCAATGGGCCCGGGCCATGGGCGTGCGCCTGATCGGGACGGCCGGAACGGACGAAAAGTGTGCTTTGGCAAAGAGTTACGGCGCGGATGAGTGCATCAACTACTCGACCGAGGATTGGGTGAGCAACGTCAAGGACCTCACCGATGGCAAGGGCGTCGACGTCGTCATGGACTCGGTTGGCAAGTCTACCTGGGAGGGTTCGCTGGACAGTCTGCGCCCCATGGGCATCATGGCGACCTTCGGAAACGCCAGCGGAAAACCGGACCCTGTCGACCCCCAAGTCCTTGCAGGAAAAGGATCTTTGTACCTCACCCGGCCGACGCTCTTCACCCACATCGCCTCGCGGGAGGCATGCCAGGAGCGGGCCGACGATCTGTTCCAGATGGTGGGCTCGGGCAAGGTGACGATAGAGATCAACCAGACCTATCCGCTGGCCGACATCGCCCAGGCGCACAAGGATCTAGAGGCCCGCAAGACCACCGGGGCCACCGTCATTCACCCGTGATGCGCTGTCAGACCCGCTGTATGACAAGCGTATGACTTGCGTATGCCAAACGTATGCCAAATGTGTCGGCAGCAAGTCGACCTGAGCTTAGTGGATTAATGCCGCCTGGGCCTCTCCGGAGAGCTCAGGCGGCGCCGGTGAACACATCGAACAGGGCGTCGATATCGGCCTCGGAGTTGTAGACGTGGGGCGCGATGCGCAAGAACCCGCCGGTCACGGTCTCGGGTGCGCGCAGCGGCTCGCAATCGGGGGTCGGCTGCTTGATGGTGAAGCCGGCGTCCCGCGCCGCGATGGCCATCTCGGATATCGTGTCGAGCGGGCCGCGGAGGGTCGTGATCGTGCTCCGTGCGATCTCGACCCCTGCCAGTTCGATGCCGAGCCTCTCGGCACGCGCGCGAACATGCGCTGCCAGGTCCGCGAGACGGCTCTGGAGGCCCGGCACGTCGGCCATGTGGCAATCGAGCGCCGCGCACAGCCCAAGGCGTAGCGCGACGTTGAAGCCCAGCTTCTCGAACCGGGTCGCATCGTCGATATCCTGAGGCTGCGTCTCGTCCCAGGACAGCCGCCCGTCATCGGCGACGCGCGACGGCGCCAGCCGCTCGAGCGCCGGGCGGCGCACGGCCAGCATCCCCGTGCCCTTCGGCCCGCGCAGCCATTTGCGGCAAGGCGCAGCCGCGATATCGGCCCCGATCTCGGGCAGCGAGACCGGGATCTGGCCGATCGCCTGGCTGATGTCGACAACATAGGTGCACTGGACGGGCCGGGGGAGTGCCCCGATCGCCTCGACGGGATAGCGCTCGCCGGTCAGCGAGCAGACCATGGGCGCACAGATGGCCGCCAGATCGTCATCGATCAGCCCGCCGATGGCCGGGACGTCCAGCCGCCCGTCCCCGTCGGTTGGCATGATCTGGAGGTGCGCGCCCATGCGCATCAGCAGAGCGACGTTCGAGGACCACTCCCCCGGCGCCACCAGCACCCGCCGACCGCTGAGCGGGACGGAAAGGACGGCGGCATTCCAGGCCAGCGTGCCCCAGTCGAGGAACGCCACCTCGTCGGGCGTGACGCCGACCAGCCCCGCGAGCCGGGTGCGCAGCGTCGAGAGCTCCCCCATCGCTTCGGCCTCGGCGGCGGTGACCCCGATCTCCTCTTCGCGTTGGAGATAGGCAATCATGCGCTGGCGGACGGCGCTGTCAGGCAGGCCGTGTCCGGCGGCGTTGAGGTAAGTCATTGGGCGCTCCCGTGGCGTCTGTGCAGGGCTATCCTACCGCCGGGTCCGGCCAGTATGTTATGAATATTCGAGATCGCGGCGGTTCGCAGACGTGATGGATCAGGGTGCGATCAGAACCTCGTCGAGCACGCGGATCGCTCCATCCTCGCCGATCCGCAGCAGGAAGACTTCACCCGAGCCGACCCCCCTGCCCGTCAAAGCCGTGATGTTCACTTGATGCGTCACCAGCACGACGGTCTCATCGGGCGGCAGATCGGCAAGGAACGCTGTCAGCGCCGCCGTCTGGTCATCCGCCGTCGAGCGGTCCTCGAAGAACGAGTTCAGGAACGGCGCATCCTCGACCACGGCCAGAGCCAGCAGTTCTGCCGTCTCGCGGCAACGACACCATTGGCTGGTAACGACCCGGTCGACCGAGACGCCGGCTGCACGGATCGCAACACCAATGTCACGGGCCTGCTGGCGGCCGCGTGCGTCAAGGTTCCGCTGGGTCGTGCAATCGCCAAGACGAAAGCCCGCCGGGTCGCTTGTACCTGGCGCCAGCGCATGGCGCATCAGGGCGACCGTTCGGGGCTCGGACAGCGGTGCGAAGCGCTCCTCTGCCGAGACCGACGCCACTGTCAACAGAAGGATCAGCGCGGCCCGGACAAGGCGCGCCATCATGAGCTGGCCAGGCGCGCCCGATAGGCATCGATGGCGGCGTGGACCCGCGCAAAGATCGGGGCGAGCGCTGGACGGGCCTGTGCGTCGGTGTAGACGCGTTTGACGGCAGAAAGCGTACCAAGGCGCCCTGCACGGTGCGCATAGGTAGTCCAATACGCAAGCGTCAGATCCGCAAGGCTGAACCGCTCCCCCAAGAAGTACGGCCCCTCGGCGACCAGAAGCATCTCGATCCGAGCAAGGCGATCTTCGGTCATGGTCCAGGCAAGCTCGCGCATCTCTTCGGTGTCCTCGGCTCTCAGGACATAACGGTGGGCGAAGAAGACCCGCTTCAGGGTGGGCTCAACTTCGCCGATCACGTTGTGGAAGGCTTGGAGGAAGCGCCCTCGCAGCGGATCGCCCGGCGGCGGAACGAGATTCAGCCCGTGTTCCTCGCAGAGCCAGAGGTTGATCGCCGGCGTCTCGGCCAGCGTCTCCCCCGCGGGCGTGGTCAGCGCCGGAACCCAGCCGAGGGGGTTGACCGCCAGGAACGCAGGATCCTCGTGTCCGCCGGATCGGATGTCGACATCACGGACCTCGTAGTCGGCGCCGGCCTCGGCCAGCACCATCTCGACCAGCATCGAGCGCGAAGAGCCCCCGCCCCAGAGGACGTACTCGCTCATTTTGCCGGGGGCGGGTTGCCGGGGATCGGAAGCCCCTGCATCGACGGGTGTGAGCGCGCGTACTGCGCCGGGAAGGCCGCCCGTTGATCACCCAGCGCCTCGGCCGCATGCCAGGCCCAGCGGCTGTCGTAGGTGATGCCGCGGGCCAGCGCGACCATGTCCGCCTGGTTGGTCTGGAGGATGTGTTCGGCCTGATGCGCCTCGGTGATCTTGCCGACCGCCATCACCGTCATGGCTGGGACTTGGCGCTTGATCTCGGCGGCGAAGATCGTCTGGTAGCCCGGCCCTACCTTGATTGCCTGCGCAGGGGAGTTGCCCCCAGAGGAGACGTCGACGAAATCGCAGCCGTGGTCCAGCAGCGCCTTGGTGTAGGTGACCGCTTCCTCGATGCCCCAGGACGAGCCATCCACCCAGTCGGTCGCCGAGAAGCGCACGCCCATGGGCTTTTCCTCGGGCCAGATGGCGCGGCAGGCATCGAAGACCTCCAGCGGGAAGCGCATCCGGTTCTCGAGACTGCCGCCATACTGGTCGGTCCGCGTGTTCGACACGGGCGAGAGGAACTGATGCAGCAGATAACCATGCGCCGAGTGCAGCTCGATCACGTCGAAATCCAAACGGATGGACCTCTCGGTCGCGCTGACGAAGGCCTCGCGCACACGCTTCAGCGAATTGTCGCCCAACTCGGCCGGGGTGTGCCAACCGTCGCCGTAAGGTTCGGCAGAGGGGCCGACGGTCTGCCAGGCGCCCTGCTCCGCCGACAGCGGCTTGCCGCCCTTCCACGGCAGATCGGTCGAGGCCTTGCGCCCCGCGTGCGCCAGCTGGATGCCGATCTTGGACGCACCATAGGCCCGAAAGAACTCGACGACCGGGCGCCAGGCTTCCTCCTGCGTGTCGTTCCAGAGACCGGTGCAGCCGAGCGTGATGCGGCCTTCTTCTTCCACCCCCGTTGCTTCGGTGAAAACGAGACCGGGGCCTGAGATCGCAAATTGTCCGAGGTGCACAAGGTGCCAGTTGCCGGGGACGCCGTCCTGGGCCGTGTACTGGCACATGGGGGCGACGGTAATGCGGTTTGGGATCTCGACCCCGCGCAGCTTGATCGGATCGAAGAGGCGTGTCTCGGGCATTCGGGATCTCCGGCTTGTCGGTGGCGTGTGGCTCGGTCGGGTGCCTCGGCTAAACGCGAGGCCCGATGGCTGCCAACGCTTTAGCCCTAACGCACGCTTCCTGTCAGTGGTCGCTGTAGGGTCGGTTTCAGAGAAATCACCTACGTGAAGCCGTCAGAGCGACGCCAGATGACGGTCCAGATACTCCAGCCGGTCCTGGCCCCAAAAACGCTCCTCTCCGACGATGTAGAAAGGCGCCCCGAAGACGCCGCGCGCCAGCGCCTCGGCCGTGTTGGAGTCGAAGACATGCTTTTGCGACGGCGCGTCGGCCACGATCGCCCCCCCGGCTGTGCCGCATACCTTGCCAACGATCGTGGCGATGGTGAACGGATCGGCGATGTTCTGTTGCTCGGCCCATACCGCCCGCAGGAACGCCCGCGACAAGGCTCCGGTATCCGCCCCTTTGTGATCGCCCGAGATCACGGCCAGCGACGCAGGCGTCGCATCAACGGGCCAGAACTTCGGGTGCGTGTGAAGCGGCATCCCCGCCGCCTCCGGTAGGCGCTTGAGCTCTTGCAAGCGGTACTCCTGCCGTGACGGGTGGCGCTTTGCCGGTGGCAGGCCGCCTGTCTGGCTGAAGACATGGGCCATGTCGCAGGGCTTGTAGGCGATCTTCGCCCCATGCTTCGCTGCGATCTTCTCCAATCGGTCACCCGCCACATAGGTGAACGGGCTTCCGAGCGAATAATAATAGTCGATCTGGGTCATGCGCGCCTCCCCTGCTCTGGCCGTAAATGGCTCGCCTGACGGCCTTTGCAACCCTTTCAGCGGCTGCTAAGACGGCGCCGGGGCCGAGGGGGAAACATATGGGTGAGGATGTGATGCATCTGATCGCGGGCAATGCCAACCGTCCGTTGGCCGAGGCGATTGCGCGGCGGATTTCGGTCTACCAGGGGGCGCGAACGTCGCTGACGGGTGCCCGGGTCGAGCGCTTCAATGACAGCGAGATTTTCGTCGAGATCTACGACAACGTGCGTGGGCAGGATGTCTTCGTGCTGCAGCCGACCTCAAGCCCGGCGAACGACAACCTGATGGAGCTGATGATCATCACCGATGCGCTGAAACGGGCCTCGGCCCGGAGGATCGCGGCGGTGATGCCCTACTTCGGCTATGCCCGGCAGGATCGAAAGACGGCGGGGCGCACGCCGATCTCGGCCAAGCTGATCGCCGATCTGATGACCCATGCCGGCGTGACGCAGGTGCTCACGATGGACCTGCATGCGGGGCAGATCCAGGGGTTCTTCGATATCCCCGTGGACAACCTTTATGCAGCCCCCGTCTTCGCGCTTGACCTGAAACACCAGTTTCGCAGCTTCGAGGATGTGACCGTTGTGTCGCCTGATGTCGGCGGCGTCGTGCGTGCGCGCGATCTGGCCAAACGCATGGGCGCTGGCCTGGCCATCGTCGACAAACGCCGCGTCCGGGCGGGCGAGGTCGAGTCGATGACGATCATCGGTACCGTCCAGGACCAGCGCTGCGTCATCGTCGACGATATCTGCGATACGGCCGGGACGCTCTGCAAAGCAGCCGAGCTTCTGATGGAAAACGGGGCCAAGGAGGTCCACGCCTACATCAGCCACGGGGTGCTCTCGGGTCCTGCGGTCGAGCGAGTGCAGAAGTCGGTGATGAAGTCCCTGGTGATAACCGATTCCATCGAGCCGACACCGGAGGTGAAGGCCGCGAGCAACATCCGCGTCGTATCGGTCGCGCCGCTCTTCGCGCAGGCGATCCTGAACATCAAGAACGACACCTCCGTCAGCAGCCTCTTCGATGAGGAGATGCTCGCTCCGATCTACGAGGCGTTCTACAAGTTCGACTAGACGGTCCCAGCATGGTGCCGTCCGAACTCCGCGTCCGGGCATGGCAGACGAGGATCGGGAACATGACCGAAGACAAGAAGCCAAGGCTGTCCGTTCGCGAGCGTGCCGATGCGATCAAGCCATTCCGGTGCAAGAACCTCGTTGCCGTCATCGAGGACCCGGCCGATATCAAGAACATCGGCACCGTGATCCGAAATGTGAACGCGCTTGGGGTCGAGAAAGCCTACGTGGTCGATCCGCGCGGCGCGCTGCCTGATGATTGGCAGGACATGAGGGAGCGAACGAAGCTCTCAAAGACGTCTGTCTCCGCGGTCAAATGGACGTTCGTCAAACGCTTCGAGAGCACCGCCGCGTGTCTGGAGCACCTGGAGAAGAACGGCTTCGTCTCGATCGTCACCTCGCCCCATGTGAAGGGCAGGACCAACGTGTACCTCCACGAAGGTGATTATACCCGGCACACCAAGCTGGCTGTGTGGTTCGGCAACGAAACCCGCGGAATCAGCGAAGAGGCGATCGACCGCAGTGAGGCGTGCATCGCGATCCCCATGTTCGGCATGATCGAAAGCCTGAACCTCGGGACCAGCTCCGGGATCGTGCTCTACGAGGTTACCAAGCAACGCCGGGAATATCAGAGCAAGTACCGCTGGCGGAAGCAACGCGGCGAGCGCGATGCCCCGGTTCCTACCGTGATGCGTCGGAACGATATCTGATCTGACATCGCAGGCGCGCCGGGCTGGCGCCGCGGTGAGGTGTTGTCCGTGGCATGCCGCCTCTGATGACGGAGATTCGGAACGGGAACATCTGACGAGCCGCGACCACGCGTTGATCCTGAACCGCCGCACGGACGCGATCGCAAACCGGACCGAGAAGTCTCAGCAGTGTCGTTCGCCGAACTGGTCAGCGACTGATCCACCGGATGCTTTGGATACTAGACCTGACGCTCTTGAACGCTGCCACAGCGCGTCGGAGATCGAATGTTTCGACGGAGGGGAGCCACGGGCTCTGCCAATTGCTCCAAGGGCTCCAGGACGTGCGCCCTGCCGAGGCAGGGCGCGCAGGTGCTCTCAGAGGAAGTCGCTGCCATCGATGCTGCCTGGGGCAATTCCCTCAAGGAAGACGACATAGCCGCCGCCGATGAGGGATGTCCCCGCCCCGCCTCCGAAGGTGGACACCGCGAAGTCCCCGAACCCGAGCCCGTCCGCCGTGAAGTCGAGCACATCCGTCCCGTCCTGC
>JBCCDA010000069.1:0-24033 GCA_039033215.1 Pseudomonadota bacterium
CGCGAAAGGATCAAACGCAAGACACTCGAAGCGCGACGCTTGCATCACGGCCAGCACGCCGCATAGTCAAACCAACAAGATGAGCCAAACTCTCTCTTAGTTCAGGCCGCAATTGGTCCCAAAAACTCTGACGACGGACAACTTCCAACAATCCCACGAAACCGCTCAAACCTGTCCGAATGAACTTGGTGACCTTGAGGCATCCTCGGCCAGCGCTGGGTGCCAATTCAAGAGAAGAGGAGTTCGTCGGGGCCAAGCGGGGCGAAGGCTCCATCGATCAGCGTACCAGTCACACCGGCAAGCGTGAGCGGAGACCAGTTCGGTGCTGCGTCCTTGTCCAGAATAGTAGCGCGCACGCCTTCATAGAAATCGGGATGCAACATACAGTAGCGCGCAAGGCGGTACTCGAGACGCATGCAGTCTTCGAAGTCGAGGTCCGCCCCGTCACGGATCTGGCGGAAGGCGATCCTGGTCGAGGTCGGCGACTTCATGCCGATGGCGCATAGTTGCTCGCCCGCCCAGTCGTGATCCTCTTCGCGCAGAGCCTCGATCACCTCCTCGACGTTCCCCGCCCCGAAACAACGATCGATGCGCTCGTGGTGGTGGTCTAGAACGGTCTCGGCGTCGGACATGCGGGCGAAGCCTTCGATGATCCAATCGATGGCCTCCTGTGGCTCGCGGTCGCCGATGTCGATTCGGGCAAGCGCATCGACGAGTTCGTCCATTTCTGGCGATGGCACATGGAAATCACAGATCCCGCAAGCGACCGCATCGGCTGTCTTCAATCGAGCGCCTGTGAGACCCAGCCACATGCCGACCTCTCCGGGAAGGCGCGGCAGGAAGTAGGTCCCGCCCACGTCAGGGAACAACCCGATGCCCGTCTCCGGCATGGCAAAGACGGTGCGATCTCCGGCAATCCGACGCATCCCATGAATCGAGACACCAACACCACCGCCCATGACGATTCCGTCCATTATGGCGACATAGGGTTTGGAGTAGCGCTTGATTTTGGTGTTCAGCCGGTATTCGTCCGCGAAGAAGCGAAAGTTCCGTGCGCCCGTCGCGCCACCCTGCCCGGCATCATAGAGCGCGCGGATATCGCCGCCCGCCGCAAACGCTTTTTCGCCCGCGCCCCGGATCGCGACAACCGCGATACTGTCATCGCCGGCCCAGGCGTCTAGCTGGGCGTCCAGTGCACCAACCATTCCGTGAGTCAGCGCGTTCAGAGCCTTCGGACGATTCAGGGTGATCAGACCCAGACGGTCTCGCTGCTCGAACAGGATCTCCGGATCTTGCATCTCGTGCGCCTCTCTTAGGGCTGAACGTCGCTGCAATCGACTGCCCGGTCAACGCTTGCCCGGCCTAGCCCGGATATGTCACGACTTGTTAACAACGCACGACGGGGACTTCCATGCAGATCCATCCACCAGCACCCTTTCCGGCCCATCGCCCACGCCGCTTGCGCGCCTGTCCGTGGATCCGCGCCATGGTGGCCGAAAATGTGCTCACACCTGCGGACTTCATCTGGCCATGCTTCGTCATCGATGGCGAGGACAGGGCAGAGGCGATCGAGACGATGCCGGGGGCTGAACGCCTCACCGTAGACCGTATTGTGGCCAAGGCCGAAGAGGCGGCCAAGTTGGGAATCCCAGCCATGGCTATTTTCCCCTATACGGACCCAGACAAGAAAACCCCAGGGGCCGAGGAAGCGTGGAACCCCGAAAACCTCGTCTGTACCGCGACGCGGGCCGTGAAAGCGGCTGTACCGGAGATCGGCGTCATGCTGGATGTGGCGCTCGATCCCTACAACTCGGACGGCCACGACGGTATCTTGCATGAGGGGCCGCAGGGCTACGAGATCCTCAACGATGAGACACTGCTGGCGCTGGAGAAGCAGACTCTGGCCCAAGCCGAGGCGGGGGCAGACATCATGGGTCCTTCAGACATGATGGACGGCCGAGTCATGGTGATGCGCCGTGCGCTCGAGGAGAACGACTACCAGAACGTCACGATCATGACCTACGCGGCCAAGTACGCTTCGGCGTTCTATGGCCCCTTCCGGGATGCCGTAGGGTCAGGTGGGGCACTGAAAGGTGACAAGAAGACCTACCAGATGGACGACGCCAACACGGATGAGGCGCTGCGCGAAGTGGCAATGGACCTTGCCGAGGGCGCCGACATGGTAATGGTCAAACCGGGGATGCCCTATCTCGATATCTGCCAGCGCGTCGCCGAGGAGTTCAAGGTCCCTACCTTCGCCTACCAGGTCTCGGGCGAGTACGCGATGCTGAAGGGCGCCATGGGCAATGGCTGGCTGGACCCGGAGAAGGGGATGCTGGAGAGCCTGATGGCCTTCAAGCGCGCGGGATGTTCGGGTGTACTGACGTACTTTGCGTTGGAGGCAGCGCAGGTTCTGCGTGCTTAAACAGCGACGACCAGCAGGACCACCAAGGCAACCGTGATTGTGGCGGGCGTGGCTCCGATGAGTACGCCCAAGGGATCAAGTTGGCGAAAGAGGACCAGAACCGCGATCAACGACCCTGCCGCAACGGCCACTGCCCCCGCCATCCAGCCATCAGATGCCGAGACCCCGTCTCATCCGCAATCAGGCGGTGGGACATAGTAGCGAGGCAGTGCCATTCCCAGCACAACACACGTTGTCCAAGCCCCAGTCAGTACGCAGACGATCCAGAACGGGCGCATCGGCTAAACAGCACTTACGAACACGAAGAGCAGCGCGCCGCCTGCCAACAACGTTGCACCGATCGGGGCAAACGACAGAAACCGCAACGGAACCCACATCTCCTCAGCTCGCGTCAGCCGAACGATCAGTAGGGCAACCGCGAACATAAGGGCACCGACTTGCCAGCCCAGCCAGATCGCAATCAGGTTCACGCCCATCACGACCTCTCCGCCCGCCGGCGACGCGTAGTAGGGATGCACGAACGACAGCACCACCGCGAGGACCCACGCGACGATACAGATCAGCGCTAGGCGGTTGGGTTCCATCAGAGCTCTCCTTGATGTGGCGCAGCGCGCGGGACGACTTATCTTTAGCGCTGGCCGATCCCGCCCCGTCAAGGCACCCTGAAAGGAGCCCCGCCGATGCGTCACCTGATCCTCGCTGCCCTTCTGGGGGGCGCCCTTCCCGCGGCGGCCGACGTCCATCAGACCTCCGCCGGACCTGTCGAGGTGGTGACGGTGGTCGAGGGGCTCGACACGCCCTGGTCGGTGGCCTTCCTGCCAGGTGGCCGCTTCCTGATCACCGAACGCGATGGCCGTTTGTGGTTGGTCGATGGCGCTGGGCGGAAGACTGAGGTGTCCGGCGTGCCCGAGGTCCGCGCCAGCGGACAGGGCGGTCTATTTGATGTCGTGCTCGACCCGGCGTTTGGCGACAACTCCACCATCTATCTGAGCTACTCGGCTCCCGACGGCGTGATTTCCGCAGCGACCGGGGTGGCGCGGGCAGAGCTCGATCTTGAAGGGACCCGCCTCACCAACGTGCAGGAAATCTTCCGCCAGAACGAGACGCGCCGTGGTGGGCGACACTTCGGCAGCCGCATTGTCCACGACGGGGAAGGAAACCTCTTCATAACCACCGGTGACCGCGGCGACCGGCCCGCTGCTCAGGACGTCGGCAGCCACATCGGAAAGGTCATCCGCATCCGCCCCGACGGATCCATACCCGACGACAACCCCTTCGCAGCGGGCGGCGCCCTCCCAGAGATCTGGTCGTTTGGACATCGGAACGCCCAGGGCGCCATGCTGGGTCCGGACGGTGGGCTCTGGACCATCAGCCATGGTGCGCAGGGTGGAGACGAGATCAATCACCCCGAAGCCGGGTTGAACTACGGCTGGCCGGTGATTTCATTCGGCAAGCACTACGGAGGCGGCACGATCGGCGATGGCACGTCCAAGGACGGAATGGAGCAGCCACGCGCCTACTGGGATCCCTCGATTGCACCTGCGGGTGGCATGATCTATTCTGGCCGATTGTTCCCTGAATGGGCGGGAGACTTGTTCACAGGCTCACTGAAGTTCGGGTTCGTCGCACGGGTCGATGCAGAAGACCTTGCTCCTGGTCCGGTGAATGTCTGGGACCGGCAAGAGCGGCTCTTAGACGGGGACTACGGCCGTATTCGGGACGTTCGCGAAGGGCCGGAGGGCGCGATCTGGTTTCTGAGCTCGATCGAAGGCGCCCTCTTTCGCATGACACCCGCACAGTAGGTCCAGACCAGGCAACAGGCGCGGCCATTCAACCGCTCAGAAAGCGGGCGGGGCGTCGCTAGATGCCTTCCGTCGCATGAGCGACATCGCCGCGCTGGAGCACATCAAACTTGGCACCGCGCCGCGAGGCAGGTATCGCTCTCACCATGAGTGCAAAGCTGACCGATATCGCCGCCGAACTCCCCGCCTCTGTTCCCTTCGTTGGCCCAGAGACGCAGGAACGTGCACGCGGTGCCCCGTTCCGCGCTCGGATCGGTGCCAATGAAAACGTCTTCGGCCCATCTCCCGCCGCCATCGAAGCCATGCGCCGAACGGCGGCAGACCAGTGGATGTACGGCGATCCCGACCTGCACGACCTGCGCCAGGCGATCGCCGCACACCACGGCCTGCCGCCCGAAAGCATCGTGATTGGCGAAGGCATCGACGGGCTGTTTGGCTATACCAATCGCCTCTTTGTGCAACCCGGCGACAAGGTTGTGACCTCTGCGGGTGCCTATCCGACATTCAACTACCATGTGTCAGGGTACGGTGGCGAACTGATCACGGTGATGTTCCGTGACGATCACGAAGATCTTGAGGGCCTTTCCAAAGCAGCTGCCTACCACCGCCCAAAGCTTGTCTATCTCTCGAATCCTGACAATCCGATGGGATCGTGGCACTCTGCCGAAGACGTTCAATCCCTGATCGACGCAATGCCCGACGGCACACTCCTCTGCCTCGACGAGGCATACATCGAGTTTGCCCCAGAGGGCACCGCACCAACCTGGGACCCCGAGGACAGGCGCGTGATCCGCTTCCGCACCTTCTCCAAAGCTTACGGGCTCGCGGGTCTAAGAATCGCTTACGCGGTCTCGCACCCGGAGACTGCCCTGGCGTTCAACCGCATACGCAACCACTTCGGCGTCAGCCGCATGGCACAAGAGGCGGCATTGGCATCCCTTGCGGACCCCGATCATCTCGACCGGGTTCGTGCGCTGGTCGCACATGCGCGCAACAAGATCAGCCAGATTGCCCGAAACAACGGTCTCATTCCCCTGCCCTCGGCAACAAACTTTGTGACGGTCGATTGCGGTGCCGACCACGTCTTCGCGAAGGCCGTTACGGAGGCACTTCTGGATCGCGATGTGTTCGTGCGCATGCCGGGTGTTCCGCCACTTGCACGCTGCATCCGGATCAGCGCCGGGACTGATGCCGATCTCGATATCCTGTCCGACGTACTCCCCGGCGCAATCGGGGCGGCACGATCGGCCGTCACTGCACCACAGCACGGCTAATTCGCGTTAACCATACATTCCGATGAGAAGCTTCCAGAGCCTCGTCGGAGCGTTATGGTTTAGAAGAACTGAAGGAACCTATGCTGAAACGACAATGAAGATGGTAAACGCGTGATTCACCATTAAAAAACAAACGTATTAACCAAGTCCATTCATCATACTTTGGAAGTTACCCCCGATCGTCAACGGCGAACAACCGGGGGATAACATGAAAGCTCGATGTCTGACTGCAGCCGTATTGGCTACCACGCTAGGCGCTACAAGCGCTGTTGCCGGATCTTCACAGGATGGGTTCCGATGGCTGAGCGAGAACGATGAAATCCTACGCGAGGGGATCATCTGGAACGATCGTATCGGCGACGGCAGGGACCGCTACAAATCGGGCGGTGCAACGCAATCCTGGGTCGTTCCGGAGGGACGCCTAATCGATGGCCGTTTCATCGAAGGCCGCGCTTCCTATCTGGAACTGCAAGCGCGTGCTCTCGTGATGACGCCGGACAACGTCACGATCGGCGGAGTGGCAGGCGACCGCCCGTTCGCTCAGTATGCCAGCCTCGGCGCGTTCCTGCGCAGCTATGACCGGCCTGTCGAGGACGGCAGGATGACGACGCGTGCGGTCGAAGACCGTATTGGGATTGAAGTCGGCCTCCTCGGGGATCCGCTGCCGCTCTTCGAGATCCAGGAGATGATCCACAACAACGGTGGCTTCCAGCTCAACAACATGCGCGTGCTCGACACGGAGGTCCTTGTGAACGTCGAGGGGCGCAGAACCATGCGCTGGCACATGCAGTTGAACGACACCGATTTAGAGTTCGCGCCGTATGTTTCGGGATCGGCGGGGATGCGCGAGAACTCGGTCCGCGTCGGCGGCGATGTCATCTACGGCTCCAGCCTTGAAGGGCGGACTTGGAACATCGATCCCGGTATTGGCGCGTTGATCCCTGGTGGCTCGAAGCCGCGAAGCGGTGCGAACTGGATGATGTGGGTTGGCGGCGATGTCGGCGCAGTAGCGACCGACGCCTTTCTGGATGGCGGCTTCTCGCGCGACGGCGTGTCGGTCCCCCGCGAAGAATTGGTCGCCCGTGTCCGTGTCGGATTCATGTTCGAGTACGAAAACGTGGCGCTTGGTTACTCGATGACCTGGCTGTCCGAAGAATTTGAGGACCAGTCGCATAGTCAGGTGATCGGGGCGGTCAGCCTCAAGTACCGCTTCTGATCAATCCCGCCCCCGCGCGCCATGCGCCGGGGCGACTACCGCGGGCGACACTCCAATCCGACGCGAACGCAACACCTGCCTTCGCCCTGAAGTTGAACAATCTTGTGCGACATTTCCTTTCGCCATGAAGGTCGTGGACGAAAGCATTGACTCGGCTAGCCCATACCGCTTTGGTGCACCTGCGCGACCTGCTGAGCAAGCAGGTTTCCAATTCACTTTCGGGCGGCACAACGCCCGGCTGTCTGGGAGGACACCAATGAATCTGACTCTCCTTAAGAAGTTGACCGGCATGGCGCTCGCCGCCACAGCCGTCGTTTCGCTGTCGGCGGCCGAGGCCGATGCCAAGAAGGTCCGCTGGAAAATGCACTCGGCGTTCGGCAAGAACGTCGCCGTGATCGGGCCCGTGGGCTACCGCATCGCGGACATGGTCCGCGCGATGTCGGATGGCGACTTCGACATCAAGGTATTCGAGCCGGGCGCGCTTGCAGGTGGTTACGCCTACTTCGATCCAGTGTCTCAGGGCGCTTTCCAGGCCGCCTACGGCACCCCTGGTGCAAACCAGGGCAAGAACACGGCTTACGCATTCCTGTCGACTTGGCCCTTCGGCCCGGGCGCACTGGAGTTCAACGCGTGGATGCACACTGAAGGCGGTGGCGTTGATATCGCTTCCGAGCTCTATGCCCGTGACGGCATCAAGTACTTCTACTGCGGCATGATCCCGCCGGAGACCTCGGGGTGGTTCCGTGAGGAAATCACGTCGCTTGACCAGCTCAAAGGCCTGAAGATGCGCTTCTTCGGCATGGGCGCCAAGGTTATGCAGAAGTTCGGTGTGGCCACGCAGCAGCTGGCAGGCGGTGACATCTACCCCGCTCTCGAGCTGGGCACGATCGACGCGACCGAGTTCTCGATGCCCGCCATCGACCGCACGCTCGGCTTCTACCAGATCGCGAAGTACAACTACTTCCCGGGCTGGCACCAGCAGTCGACCACCAACGAGATCCTGGTGAACATGGACGCCTGGAACGAACTGCCAGACAACTACAAGGCCATGTTCCAGACGGCCTGCGACGCGAACTTCATGCACGAGCTTGCCGATGGTGAAAAGCTGCAGGCCGCAGCTATGATCGCCAACGAAGCCGATGGCGTGAAGAACATGACCTGGCCGGATGAGGTGCTCCAGCAGCTGAAGGGCGCCTGGGAAGAGGTCCTTCAGGAAGAGATCGGGGCAAACCCCGATGTGGCGTCTCTCTGGGAGAGCTACTCCAAGTTCAATGAAGAGTACCAGGTCTGGGGCTCGCGCGGTTACCTGAAGTTGGAGTGATCGCGTATCGCGACACTTAGAGCCATAGGCTTTGACTAAACGCGGCCGGCGCACTCTGCGCCGGCCGTCCAAACATAAAACAAGTAACAGCTTGCGGGGGAAGGTATGCCAGGCACTGTCCGGCCACTCGTTCCAGCGATCGTCTTCGGGGTGTTCGTGTTTCTGGCCTTAGAGAGCTACATTGAGGCAGCTCTGGGGTTCGAAGGTGAGTCGTTTCTGGGCGAGATGGGTCATCTTTGGCGCCCGGTCTTCATTGGGGTCGCGTTGACCGCCCTTCTGGTCTTGCTCGTGCGGACAGGTTCGGGAGAACGGCTCCAGTCAATCAGCGACGTATGCGGCGCGGTCGCGACCGGCGTCGGCAGGCTGGCGAGCTGGATCATCCTGCCCCTCATTATGATCATCATGTTCGACGTGATCACGCGGAAGATCGAGTTCATCAAGATCTGGAACGCCGGGATCACCGAGACTTACGGTTTCTCGGTCTCGTTCCTCTTGCAGGACTTCCAGTGGCACCTTCATGGGGTTTTACTGCTGATGACCTTTGGCTTTGGCTACATGCTGAACAGCCACGTCCGTGTCGATATCTTCCGAGAAACTGCCTCGCGAACCGGTCAGGCATGGGTTGAGACGATCGGGCTCACATTGCTCGCCATCCCGTTCATGTTGGTCATGATCGGCTTTTCATACGATTTCGCGATCGCTTCCTACTTCCAGGGCGAAGGATCGGAATCGATGGTCGGCCTCGGCTGGCGCTGGATCATCAAGTCGTTCCTGGTCTGGGGCTTCTGCATCGCCCTGACGGCGGCGGTGGCGACGCTGATACGTTCCGTCATTTTCCTCTACGGTGATATCGAGGAGCAGACTGTCGCGGAAGAGACGATCCAGTACTTCACGGACCAGGACGCTATGGCGACACTTATCCTTGACCAGAATAAGGCCGAAGCCGCCAAGGGGGAGCAGTAAAGCATGGAAGGCTTGATGGAGTTTTGGGAGTGGTTCATCGACGACCACCTCTACGAGTATATCGGCGCCTATATGTTCCTGGCGCTGGCACTTACCCTGTTCACGGGTCTTCCTGTCGCCTACGCGCTGGGCGGTGTCTCGCTTATCTTCGCGCTGATCGCCACCTGGATCGATGCGATCACCTTTCAGGAGTACTTCAGCGCGGTGAACCGAAGTTACGGCGGGGATGGGCAATCGGGGGCGATTCAGAACCCTATATTGGTCGCCATTCCCTGTTTCGTCTTCATGGGCACAATGCTGGAGAAATCGCGGGTTGCGGCTGACCTGCTGCACATTCTGCAGGTCATGCTTAAGCGCATTCCGGGCGGCTTAGCTTTGTCCGTCACGGCAATGGGCACGATCATGGCGGCCACCACCGGTATCATCGGGGCGTCGGTCGTCATGATGACGCTGCTCGCACTGCCGACGATGCTGGCCCGCGGGTACTCGCCGCAGCTTGCGACGGGGACCATCGCGGCCTCGGCCACGCTGGGCATCCTGATTCCACCGTCGATCATGCTGGTCCTCATGGCCAACCTGCTCGCGGTGTCGGTCGGGAACCTCTTTATCGGCGCCATCCTGCCAGGGCTTGTGCTGTCCAGTCTCTACTTCCTGTACATCATGACACGGGCCACCATTAATCCGTCGATCGCCCCCCCCATCAGGGACGATGAGATCGATATGAACCCGTCGAACAAGAGCAACATTATGCTCTTCTTTGGCATGGTGGCGGGCTTCGTCACAGTGGCCGTTGTCCTCGACATCATCTCTGCCAATGCGACTGCGACGGCCGAAGCAGCGGGCATCACCGAGACGCCGATTATCGCCCAGTTCAACTGGGACCTGATGGCGTTCCTGGCGATCTTCGTCTGTTCGATGATCATTGGCCGCAAAGAGGGCAACTCGCTCTTCGGGGGCATCCTGAAGGGCTTCGTGCCACCAGTCTTCCTGATCACGCTGGTGCTGGGCTCGATCTTCGCAGGTTGGGCGACCCCGACCGAGGCCGCCGGTGTCGGGGCATTCGGGTCACTGATCCTCGCCTACATGAACGGGACGCTCACCAAGACCGTGATACGCGACGTCTGTCACCGGACCGGTCTGACAACCGCGATGATCTTCTTCATCTTCATCGGTGCGACGGCGTTCTCGACGATCTTCCGAGCAACCTATGGCGAAGAGCTCATCATCCACCTCATCGAGTGGCTGGAGCTTGATGCATGGCCGCTACTGTTCCTTCTTATGTTCGCCGTGTTCCTCCTGGGCTTCTTCTTTGATTTCCTGGAGATCACGCTGATCATCCTGCCGGTCTTCGCGCCGGTCATCAAAGCATTCGCGCCGGAGTTCGCGCCCTGGCTGGGGCTGGAGGGATTACCTTTCCAGAAGGTGCAGGAACAGGTCATATACTGGTTCGCGATACTCGTGGCCGTGAACTTACAGACCAGTTTCCTGACCCCGCCGTTTGGCTTTGCCCTCTTCTACATGAAGGGCGTGGCACCCAGCAGCGTGAAGATGCAGGAGATCTACGGCGGCATCATTCCCTTCGTCTGCCTGCAGGTGATCGGCATCATGATCGTGCTGGAGTTCCCGTCGCTGGCGCTCTGGCTTCCGGCGCTCGCGCTGGAATAGCCGCCATCGCATAACCGCTCTGAAGGGCCGTCCCATGGGGCGGCCCTTCTTCGTTTCAGGAGGTGACGGCGGACGTGATCCTTCGGGTGACGCCCGAGGTGACGATGTTTCGGGAATAACTTGCTAATCGTATCGAGGTAACATCATCCGGGATGATGTCATCAGAGATCACCTAATTCCAGATGATCACCCGCCCCGCAGTTGGGCAAGCAGAACGATCTCGTTATCCGGCCCGATCTTCTGGAAGAGCTCCTGCGTGTAGATGCGACCGTCGATCGAGACGGAGACACCGCGCTCGAGCGCCGGCTGCATGCCTGGATACTTCTCGCCAAGGGCGGCAAACAGCTCGCGCAGGTCGCCAGCCTCGACCTCGACGGTCCGCTCGCCATCCGTATGGACAGCGAGCGACCCGAAGAGTTCCACCTTGACGGTTGGTCTGTACATAAGTTGTGACCGGGCGACACACAGGCCGCCCTGCCCTCAGCCCTTGGCGTCGAGCGCCGCGAGGATCCGCGGTGGTGACATCGGGATGTGCGTCAGCCGAACACCTGACGCCCGGCTCACCGCATTGGCGATCGCGGCCAGCGGCGGGCAGATCGACGTCTCACCGACGCCCCGCACACCATAGGGGTGGCCTGGGTTCGGCACCTCCACGATCTGGGTGCCGATCATCGGCAGGTCCGAGGCAACCGGGATCCGGTAGTCCAGGAAGCCCGCATTCTGAAGCCGCCCGTCTTCGCCATAGATGTACTCCTCGTTCAGCGCCCAACCGATGCCCTGCACGGCGCCGCCCTGAAACTGGCCTTCCACATAGGCCGGGTGCACCGCCTTGCCGGCGTCCTGAATCACGGTGTAGCGCACAACCTTGGTCGAACCGGTTTCGGGGTCGACCTCGGCGTCGACGAGGTGAGTCGCGAATGAGACCCCTGCCCCTTCAGGCGTCGCCTCGAAATGGCCCGAGATCGGCCCGCCGGTGCGTCCCATGGACTTGCAAAGCTTCGCAAACGGCAGCGGATCGTGATCGCCGGCGTTGTGGCCCGACGGTTTGGCCATGCCGTCCTCCCAGATCACAGCATCCTCGTCGATGCCCCAGATCTTGGCGGCTCTGGAGCACAGCTTCTGTTTCGCGTCCCGCGCCGCCTTGATGGTGGCGAGCCCGGAGGCATAGGTCACGCGGCTGCCATGGCTCACGTCATTATAGCCCAGCGAGGCCGTGTCCACGACGGTCGCGCGGACCTTGTCATACTCGATGCCCAACTCCTCGGCGGCCATCAGCGCCATGGATGCACGGGAGCCACCGATGTCAGGCGTCCCGACCGAAAGCGCGACCGTGCCGTCCTGGCTGAGCGCCAGCGACACGGATGTCTCACCACCGTGGTTGAACCAGAACCCGCAGCTCACTCCACGGCCCTGGTTGGGACCAAGCGGCGCTTGCATGTGGGCGTGGTTCTTGGCGGCCTCCAGCGTCTCGACCAGACCTATCCGGGGCCAGCGCGGCCCGTAGGATGCCTTGGTCCCCTCCTTCGACGCGTTTTTGAGCCGCACCTCGATGGGGTCGAGGCCCAGTTCCTGGCACATCATGTCGATCGTCGACTCGACCGCGTAGGCTGCCATGGGCGAGCCTGGGGCGCGGTAGGCAGCCTGTTTGGGGCGGTTGCAGACTACGTCATAGCCCACCGACATCACGTTCTCGAGCGCATAGGGCGCGAAGGAACACATCGCGCCCATGTCGACGGGCGAGCCTGGGAAGGCGCCGCCTTGAAAGCGGTTCTCGGCCCAGCCCGCGGTCATGGTGCCATCCTTCTTCATCCCGATCTTGACGTCGATCGAGGCGGAGGAGGTCGGTCCAGTCGCCCGAAACACTTCGGCCCGGGACATCACGATCTTGACGGGGCGCGAGGTCTTGCGGCTGAGCGCCAGCGCCACCGGTTCCACGAAGACGGTGGTCTTGCCGCCAAAGCCGCCGCCGATCTCGGACGCCACGACGCGGAGCTGCGTCGAGTCGATGCCCAAGAGATCTGCGCACAGGTTCCGCGCGAAGAAGTGACCTTGCGTCGAGCACCAGAGCTCACCGCGCCCGTCCGGGCCGAGCGAGGCGAGGCAGGCGTGCGGCTCGATATACCCCTGGTGCGCGGCCTCGGTTTTGTAGGATTTCTCTATGACCAGATCGGCCTCGGCAAAGCCCTTCTCGACATCGCCGTGCCCGAACTCGAACCGCGACATGACGTTCTTGGAGTAGCCCTCGGGGACGGTTTCGTCGCCCCCCTCAGGCCGAACCTCCGGCGCGCCGGGTTTCATGGCTTCGTCCACATCCGTGACGTGGGGAAGCTCTTCGTAGGTCACCTCGACCAGTCGCGCCGCCTTGCGGGCGAGGGACGCCGATGTCGCCGCCACGGCCGCCACCGCGTGCCCGTCATAGAGCGCGCGCCCGCCAGCCATGACGTTGTCCAGCACGTCCATGTTCGACACGCCGTCCCTGGGGAAGTCATCGCGCGTCAGCACCGCCTTCACGCCGGGCAGCGCCAGCGCCATGGAGGCGTCGATCTTCACGATCTTCGCATGCGCATGCGGCGAGCGCACGATGGCCCCGATCAGCATGCCGGGGGCCGAGACATCCGCGCCGAACTGGGCGCGGCCCATCACCTTGTCGATCCCGTCGGGCCGCAGCGGGCGGGTCCCCACGGCGGAGAAGATGCGGTGTTCGCTATCGAATTCGTCCAAGGCCATTAGCGCCTCCGTGTTTAGGTCAAAGCCGCAACAAGCCCATCCACTACGGACATGTCGTCGGCACAAAGATAAGAAACTGATGGTTCATCGCAGCTTGGCGGCGGCCTTCTGCAATAATCACGTCGTCGCCAACATCTAGTACAGAGCACTCTGTATCATTGTCGATCGTTGACCTCGCAAAAGCGATCCGCTCTTCCATAGTCCCTTGCGGCGGAGGGTCGAAAACCACAATCCACCCATAAACATCAGGAGGTCCCTGATCGAGGGCAAGATACTTGGTACGACCCCGCGTGAAGTGCATTCGCTTTCCTCTAAAGACGCGGTCGCGGGTCTTCCCGTGCTTCGTAATCGCTTCGGGCGTCAGCAACTCGAGTGTCTCTCGAACTTCAAGGCTAACTGGCAAAGGCCTCTTCGCGACAGGTTGAGGCTTTGCACAGGCCGCAATGAGTAAGAGCCCCGCAATGCATACGAGCTTGAGCATGCTTATGCAGCATCCTGGCGCATCTGCGCCGCGGCATCCTGCACGGCGCGGACGATCTTGTCATAGCCGGTGCACCGGCAGAGGTTCCCCGCCAGCCAGAACCGGATCTCGGTCTCGGAGGGATCGGGGTTCCGGCCCAGAAGTTCCTTGGCCGCGACCAGGATGCCCGGCGTGCAGATGCCGCACTGAAGGGCCGCGTGTTCGAGGAACTTTTCCTGAAGCGGATGCAGCCGCTCGCCCTCGGCCATGCCTTCGATCGTCTCGACCGTGCGGCCCTGCGCTTCCGCGCCCAGCACGAGGCAGGAGCAGACGACCCGGTCGTCCAGCTTCACCGTGCAGGCGCCGCAGTCACCCGTGCCGCAGCCTTCCTTGGCCCCGGTCAGGCCCAGACGGTCGCGCAGTACATCCAGAAGCGTCTCATCGGGTTCGCACAGGAACTCGGTCTCGTCGCCGTTGATCGTGGCGTTCACATGCATCTTCATGGCTTATCCCTTCGCGCGGTCGGCAGCGATGCGGGCGGCGCGGACGGCGAGCGTGCCTGCCACCTTGGTGCGGAACTCGATCGTGCCCCGCTTGTCGTCGATGGGGGCGCAAGCCGCGCGGGCAGCGGCGGCGAGGTCCTCGGCGGCCTCTTCGACCGTGCGGCCCACCAGTGCGGCACCGGCGTCGGGCACCAGCCGGCACGTGGGGGCGACGGCGCCAAGCGCTACGCGCGCCTCGGCCACCTTGTCGCCATCCATCACGAGGCTGACGGCGGCGCCAACAACGGCGATGTCCATCTCGGTGCGCGGAATGAACCGCAGGTAGCAATCGCCCGACGCTGCGGGACGCCCCGGCAGGAAGATCGACCCCACCATCTCGCCCTTGGCGATCGAGGTTTTGCCAGGCCCAACAGGGATATCCGCAACGGCGATATCGCGCGCGCCGCCGGGACCATGTACCCGGACAACCGCGTCGGCCGCGATCATCGCCGGGACCGTATCCGCCGCCGGCGAGCCATTGCAGAGGTTGCCTGCAATGGTCGCGCGGTTGTGCACCTGGGTGGAGCCGACCAAGTTGGCGGCCTCGACCACACCGGGCCAAGAGGCGAGCAGGGCCTTGTGCTCCTTCATGGCGGCGCCCGGGACGCCCGCACCGATGCGGAAGCCGCCATCCTGCTCGACGATCTCGTCCATGCCCGGGATGCGCTTGATGTCGACGATAAGGTCCGGTTCGACCATCCCGGAGCGTAGCTGGACCAGAACATCCGTGCCGCCTGCCAGGCATCTGGTCAGGCCGTCTTCAGCCGCCAACAGCGCAACCGCGCCGTCAATCGTTGTGGGCGCCTCGAATCTCATCTCTCCCCCCTGATCGGGTCATGTCTCTGACCTCAGTTAGGACCGGCTTGGGGGGAGGATCAAGCGCAATCACGATAGAGGCTGTTCAGCTATCTGCGGGTGGGGGTCCACCAGCACGCCGGAGCTCACGCAGATACTTTGCCATCATCTCGATTCCATTGAAGTTGATGTCGTCGTTGCCGCCGTCGATCAGCGCTCGGTGTGCTTCGACCTGCTTCGCTACTTCGGAATGAAAGGTCTCACGATCACGATAGTCGAGCGAGTATGCTTGGTCCATCAGGCCTGGTCCGCGAGCCGTGCCTTCGGCATAGCGCCCGTGGCAGTCCGCGCAATGGTCGCCGAAGCGTAACCCGCCGCCAATCGCTGGCTGACTGAAGCGCTTCACCTTCATGAAGTAGGCGGCGCGCTCGTCATCAGTCATTTTCGAGGCGTCCGACGAATAGAAGATCTCCGAGTTCATGAGCGAAAGACCGAACAAGGCGGCAAAAACACAGGCCGCTGCAGAGATAACGGCGATCAGTTGGAATTTCACGGGTCGGCTCCTACGGCTGGCCGCCCGTTCTGGGACAATTTGATCTGATGTTGGACCAAACTTGTGAAGAGACTGAGAAATATCCTGGTTAACTTGGATGTTCTTTGACGTGCCTGGTATTAGGCGAGCGCTTCGCGAAGCTCTTCCAGTTCCAGCCATTCGGTTTCGGCCGCCTCGAGCTTGTCCTGGCGCTCTGCCAATGCGTCGGTCGCCTTGGCAAACTTCTGCGGCGACGCCGCATAGAGATCTGAGTCGGCCAGAAAGGTCTCCAGCTTAACGATCTCGGCGGTGAGACGCTCGATCTCTCCAGGCAGCTCGTCTAGGCGTCTTTGCTGGCGGAACCCCAGTTTCTTTAGTTCAGCCTTGTCGGCAGCTGACTTCGCACCTCCGCGACGCGGCTTCTGATCGCCAGGCGTCGGGGCCGTCGGCCCACGCTGCGCCCGGTAGTCGGACCAACCACCTGCGAAGATCGTCGCGCGACCGTCCCCTTCCATCGCAATCGTCGTTGTTGCAATCCGATCGAGAAAGTCGCGGTCGTGGCTCACCAACAGCACCGTGCCATCAAAATCACCGACCAGTTCCTGCAGCAGATCCAGTGTCTCGACGTCCAGATCGTTCGTCGGCTCGTCGAGAACCAGCAGGTTTGAGGGCCTGGCCATGATACGGGCCAGCAGCAGCCGTGCCGTCTCACCACCCGACAGCGCCTTGACCGGGCCCCGGGCCTGGCGTTCATCGAATAGAAAATCCTTGAGATAGGCGATTACATGGCGTGGGCGACCACGCACCATCACCTGATCGTTCTTGCCGCCGATATCAGGGTCTTCGGTCAGCGTCTCCCAGAGCGATCGCTCGGGGTCGAGCTGGGCGCGGGTCTGGTCAAAAAGCGCGATCGCCAGGTTGGTGCCGAGCTTCACCGAGCCGTCGTCAGGCTCCAGCGCCCCCATAAGTAATTCCAGCAGGGTGGTTTTCCCGGCGCCGTTGGGACCCACTAGCGCGACACGTTCACCCCGCGCAATCCGGATCGAGAAATCCCGGACGATGTCCCGACCGGCAAAGGCTTTGGAAATCCCATGCGCCTCGATCACGCGCTTGCCGGACTTCGGCGCGGCCTCCAGCTCCATCTCAGCGGCAGATTGGCGGCGGATCTGGCCAGCGCGCTCGTCCCGCAGTTTCGCGAGGTTGCGCAGACGGCCCTGGTTGCGGGTGCGCCGGGCGGAGATGCCGTAAACGGCCCAGTGCGCCTCCTGCTGGATCAGCCGGTCCAGTTTGTGGCGCTGAGCGTCCTCCTCCTCCCAGATCTTGTCGCGCCAGTCTTCGAACCCGGCGAAGCCATGCGGCGAGCGTCGGACCTCGCCGCGGTCGATCCAGAGCGTGCCACGCGACAACCGGTTCAGAAACGCGCGATCGTGAGAGATCACGCAGAAGGCGGCCCGTGTCTGAGAGAGATGGTCCTCCAGCCACTCGATCGCCTGGATGTCGAGGTGGTTGGTCGGCTCGTCCAGCAACATCAGGTCCGCGTCGGCCGCCAGCAACCGGGCCAGCGCGGCACGGCGCCGCTCACCGCCCGATGCCGTCACGGGATCGGTATCCGGGGCGATCTTCAACCCATCCATCGCCGCTTCGGCCCGCCAGCGCTCGTCGGGTGCCAACTCGGCAGCGGCGTAGTCACCCAGCGTCGCGAACGCGGTCGGATCCGGTTCCTGCGGCAGGTACGCGACGCGTCGCCCTGGCTGAACAAAGCGCTCTCCCCCGTCGGGTTCGGACAGCCCCGCCATCACCTTCATCAGGGTCGATTTGCCCGATCCGTTGCGGCCGACAACGCAGAGCCGCTCCGCCGGCTCAACGACCAGCGAGAGACCATCGAACAGCGGCCGCCCGCCGAATCCGAGCGTGATATCCGAGAGAGTGAGGATCGGGGGTTGCGCCATCGCGCGGACATGGACCGCCCGCGCCGTGTCGTCAAGACAGCGCGATGGGGGAGCTTAGCCCCCCAGATACCTGGCCCAGCCCAAAAGAATGAGCGCGATGGCCGCCAGAAGCGCCTGCGCCAGGAACATCGAGCGCCGGGTGATCGATGGCTCCCGTGGGTGATGTTCGGTCACGAAGGCAACGGCGCCGACGGCAAGCATCATCACGAGCGCGAAGACCTGAACGTTGAGGCCACCCGCGTAATCCATCCGAAGCTCGGAGAACTGCAAGGCAAACCATGGCATCGCCAGCCCAAGGAAGATGAAGACGTTGAAGATCCCGATCATCGTCGCCAGCGGTCGAGCGCGGCGGGCGTCCTCGGAGGTGTAGCCCAACAGGTTGCTCGACAGCGTCTTCCAGCCGACGAAGTAGCGCGGAAAAACAAGCGCCTGATACACAAGACACAGGATCGCCGCGATGGCGGCAAGGGAATCGGCGACGTTCATCTCACTCTCCGGTCGAGGTCTTTTCCCGAACTTAGGCCAGACCGAGTGAGGAAGCAAAGCGCCGTTCCGCGTTTGGGCGCGGAAGTTAGGCTGCCGATTTTTTGACCAAGTGGCCAGCACGCTGGCGGAGCATCCGGCCGCTGCACGCGCCCACCCCCTTTTCGACGCCGCCGCAACCGACTAGCGTCGCGCCAGATGTTGGGGGGAGTGCCGCATGTCGATCTTGAACGCCAACCTGCTCGGAGCCAGCGGGTCCCCTATCATGGAGACCGCCGGCTGGGTGCAAGACGCGACGCTGCCCGAGGGCAAGGCGCTGATCGATCTCAGCCAGGCGGCACCCGCGTCGCCGCCGCCCGAGCCGATCCGCCAGCGGCTGGCCGAGGCGATGCTGCACGAGCCGACAGCGCACTTCTACGGCCCGGTCCTCGGCAACTCGGACCTGCGCGAAGCTTTGGCGGCACGGACCACCACGCTCTATGGCGGCGCCGTCTCAGCCGGGCACGTCGCTATCACCGCAGGCTGCAACCAGGCGTTCTGTGTGGCCGTTGCGACAGCATGCGGTCCTGGCGACGCCGTGGCGCTACCCGCGCCGTGGTACTTCAATCACAAGATGTGGCTGGACATGGCCGGCATTGAATGCGTGCCACTGCCCTGCTTGCCAGACATGTCGCCCGATCCCGAAGCCGCGCGCGACCTGCCCCCGCATGTGCGGGCCATCGCCCTGGTCAGCCCGAACAACCCGACCGGCGCGGAGTATCCGGCAGACCTTCTGGATGCCTTCTACCGAGCCGCGCGGGAGAGGGGGCGGCTGCTGATTCTGGACGAGACCTATCGCGATTTCCATTCGTCACCGGGCGCGCCGCATCGGCTGTTCGAGCATGAGGACTGGCCGGACGTGCTCGCGCATCTCTACTCCTTCTCCAAGGCGTACCGAATGACGGGTCATCGGACGGGGGCGCTGATCACGGGCGAAGCGCGGATCGCCCAGGCCGAGAAGTTTCTCGACACCGTGACCATCTGTGCCGCGCAATCGGGGCAGATTGCGGCGCTCTTCGGGTTGGAGAACCTGTCCGCCTGGGTCAATGAGCAACGCCTGGTCTATCTTGGCCGCCGGCGCCATCTCGAGGCATTGATCGCGGCGCACCTTCCAGATTGGACGCTCCACGGCGCGGGCGCCTACTTCGCCTGGGTCTCGCCGCCCTTCGATCTGCCGTCACGCGAGACGGCCCAGCGGCTGATCGCCGAACAAGCCCTTCTGGTGCTGCCCGGAAGCTATTTCATGCCCGAGGGCACGCCGACGGGGGCGCTCCGAATCGCCTTCGCGAACGCAGACGACGATGGGATCGCCGAAACAATCTCACGCCTCGCCGCTTTCAGGCCCTGAGCAGGACGGAGCGCGGGCGCTCTTTCCTCATCACTAGTGATTGATGGCATTGCGGCGATCCCCGCTTGCCGCACCCAGCATGGCCCTTTAAGTAGCCGAGCACGCAGACCGCACGGGGCCGGCAGGGAACCAACATGCTCGATTTCATTCGCCGTGGGATCAAATCCATCTTTGCGCAGATATTGCTGGGATTGTTGATCATCAGCTTTGCGGTCTGGGGGATCGGCGACATCTTCACAGGGCGCTCGGGCTCGACGGTCGCCTACGTCGGTGAGACCGAAGTCGACTCGGATACGCTGACTCGTGCTCTTGTACGCCAGCAGCGTCTTCTCTCGCAGCAGGCACAACAACTGGTGTCGTTTTCGGACATGCGTGCCGCGCGCATCGACCAGCAGATCATGGCGAGCCTCGTGCGCGATGCGACGTTCACCGAGGAGCTGAGCACGCTGGACATCGCCATCCCGGATACCGCGGTCGCGGAGTTCATCGCCGTGAACCCGGCGTTCCTCGATGCTCAGGGACGGTTCAATCCGCTGGCCTACGAGGGGTCGCTGGCCCAACAGGGCTTCACCCCGCAGGAATATGAGCGGCTTGTGCGCCAACGCATCGGGCAGGACATTCTTGCCGATCCGCTAACCCAGGGCCTGTCCGCGCCGCCTGCCTTCGCAGAGGCAATCGCGCGTCATGACGGCGAGCGGCGCCGGGTCGCCGTGATCCGCATGCCCGCATCGGATGCGCCGGAGCCGGAGACGCCCGAGGACAGCACCCTCACGGCCTATCTGGAAGCGAACCCCGAGACCTTCCGCCTGCCCGAGCGGCGCAGCGGCCAGTACCTCTGGATCAGCCAGGCCGCGCTCGCCGAGGAGCTGCGCCCGACCGACGAGGAGGTCGCTGCCGAGTACGAACGCAATCCGGAAGTGTTCTCTCAGGAAGCGGTGCGGGTGGTCGAGCAGATCGTCTTCGAGGATCAGGCAGCCGCTGATGACGCGGCGCGCAGGCTGGCCGACGGCGACACGAGTTTTGTCGAGATCGCGACCGAGATGAACCTGACGCTCGACGACATCCAGCTTGGCGAACTGCGTGAGGGCGAGTTGGCACCGGCCGCCTCCACCGCGGTCTTCGAGGCCACCGAACCCAGTGTCGTCGGCCCCGTCGATGGCCCGTTCGGCCCGATCCTGCTCAACGTCACTGCCGTCACGCTGGGCGGCACACCGCCACTCGAGGACGTCGCCGGGGAGATCGCCGAACGGATCGCGATTGACCGCGCCCACCGTGCCGCGATCGAAAAGATCCAGCAGATCGATGAGATGCGGGCATCGGGCGAGCCGCTCGATGACATCGCCGCGGCCACGGGGCTGGAGCTCACGCGCTTCTCGGGCCTTGATCGCGCCGGGACGGTAACAGAGGGCGATGCCCCGGTCCTGGCCGCGGATCCGCGGTTCTGGGCCGAGGTGTCCGACGCGAACGTCGGCGAAGAGCGCGATATCGCCGAGATGTCGGACAATTCCTACGCGCTCGTCCTGTTGGGCCGGGTCGAGGAAAGCCGGATCCCCGAGCTCGACGAAGTCCGCGACGCGGTCCTCGCCGCCTGGACGGCCGACCAGCGCCTGGCCGCGCAGGAGGCCAGCGCCGTGCAACTCGCGACTGGGGGCAGCGATCTCGAAACCATTTCTGCGACAGCACTGCATGGGATCTCCGAACGCTCCGCCTTCAACAGGGCGGAACCGCCCGAAGACTTCTCGCCCGCACTGGTCGAAGCCATCTTCGACGTCGATGACGGGGAGATCGCCGTAGGTCGATCTGCCGACGGCGCGGCTGTTCTGATCGCACAGGTTCGCGGCGTGATCCCGGTCGACGCCGAGACGCTGGCCGACCAGATCGAGCAGCTTGACGCAGCCCTGTCCGGCGCGATTGCCCGCGATCAGCTCGAATTCTACGCTCGTGCGCTCGAAGAGCGCCATGGCGCAGGCGTGAATATCGGTGCCGTCGATGGCTTGTTCGAGCAGCTCGGCCAGACCGGCTTCGGCCACGGCGGAATGTAGGCATGCTCGAAGTACATCCGGCCCAAGAGGCCTTTCTGACGGCCTATCGCGAGGGGCGAAACCAGGTTCTTTGGACCGAGCTGGTGGCCGATATGGACACCGCGGTCTCGCTGATGCTGAAGCTCACCTCAACCGAACGGGACAGCTTCATCCTCGAATCCGTCACTGGCGGAGAGATCCGTGGGCGCTATTCCATGATTGGCTGCAAGCCGGATCTGATCTGGCGCTGCCGCGGCGACAAGGCCGAGCTGAACCGGGCTGCTCAGCATGACCGTGAAAAGGGGTTCCGACGCGAAAGCCTGTCCAGCCTCGACAGCCTGCGCGCCCTGATCAAGGAATGCCATATCGACCTGCCCGAAGGTCTGCCCCCCATGGCCGCCGGGCTCTGGGGCTATCTGGGCTACGACATGATCCGTCTGGTCGAGCATCTGCCCGATGAGAACCCGGACCCGCTGGATCTGCCGGATGCCATGATGCTGCGTCCCTCGATCATCGCGATCGTGGACAACATCAAGGATCAGGTAACGCTGTGCGCGCCGGTTTGGTACCATGAGGGCACTTCGGCCAAGGACGCCTATGACGGGGCGCAGAACCGTCTGGAAGATGCGCTGACCCTGATCGACCGCGCACCGGCCTACACGCCCGTGACCCCTGCCCCGGCCGAGGCGGTCCGCGCGGTCAGCCCGGTCTCGAATACCACGCATGCCGAGTACCTGGAGATGGTTGCCCGCGCCAAGGAGTACATCCAGGCAGGTGACATCTTCCAGGTCGTCCCCTCGCAGCGGTGGTCAATGGAGCTTGAGGTGCCGCCCTTCGCGCTCTACCGCGCGCTCCGGCGCCTGAACCCCTCGCCTTACATGTTCTACTTCGATATGGGCGGGTTCCAGATCGTCGGTGCCAGCCCCGAGATTCTGGTGCGCGTACGCGGCGATCAGGTCACGATCCGGCCCATTGCGGGGACCCGTCCGCGGGGTGCGGACGAGACCGAGGACGCAGCGCTCGAGGCCGAGCTTCTCGCAGATCAGAAGGAACTGGCCGAACATCTGATGCTGCTGGATCTCGGCCGCAACGATGTGGGCCGGGTTGCCAAGATCGGCTCCGTCGACCCGAACGAGCAGTTCAACATCGAGCGGTACTCCCACGTCATGCACATCGTCTCGAACGTCGACGGTGTGCTGCGCGAGGATCAGGACGCGGTGTCGGCGCTGTTGGCCGGCCTGCCGGCGGGCACGGTCTCGGGCGCGCCGAAGATCCGCGCGATGGAAATCATCGACGAGCTCGAGAAGGAAAAGCGCGGCGTCTATGCGGGCGGTGTCGGCTACTTCTCGTCAGGCGGCGACATGGACACCTGCATCGCGCTCAGGACCGGCGTCGTGAAGGGCGGTAAGCTCTATGTCCAGGCGGGCGGCGGCGTCGTCTATGACAGCGACCCCCAGGCCGAGTTCGACGAGACGGTGGCGAAGTCCCGTGCGCTTCTGGCCGCGGCTTCCATGGCGCGCAGCTTCAACTGAGGCCTAACCCGGGCAGTCGAGGAGTTCCACCTTCGCCCAGTACTTCGTTCCCCTGACCTCCGGAGCACCGATGATCCTGACACATCCACCCGGCGGGATCACGGTCTTCGACGGATTCTTACCGCTGGTGGTCAGGAGCAGGTTCGTCCGCAAGTTCACACCCCAGCGTGCGACCAGAACAGTCCCGATGTCGGGCGCGGCGCCATCTTGGATGGCCGGTGACCCATCGCCGGCAACATCGAAGTTAACGTCGCGAAACACCGAGGGCTCTGCCGACCCTACCGCGACGAACCCTGACAACAGGTCCTCAGCACTCGACACTTGACCGACTTGTCCCGCCGATACCGCTGTCTGAGCCTGTTGGATCACAATTGCCTGGATGGTCTTCAAGTCACTAAACGCCTCGTCCTCGCTGACTCCGCACCGTTCGGCATAACGATCGACGACAACCGGCGGTGGCGTCTCGCGGTACTGCAACAGCATAGCCTCGTAGGTTTGTGCGTGCTCGAGGCAGAAACCATCGGTCTCAAGCCCGAGGCGTGTCCATTCCACCTCGTAGGTCGCGACCGCGATACAGAATGTACCGACGACCGAGAACAGAATTTTCGAGACCTTGTCCACAGTGTCGAGCATGCCAATGGGCCTCTCCAGTGTTCCGTTGGGAACGGGCATTTGCCCGTTGCGGCGCCGTGGTAACGTCACTCCCCCGCCCGCCGTCGCAGAACCGCCGACAACGGGGCGAAGCGCACCCCCTCGGCCTCCGCCTGGCCCGCCCACTGGACGACGGCATCAAGCGCCGCCTCGCTCGCCGCTACCGCAACGATCGCGCTTCCCTCCCGCCGGGCCTGGAAGGCGGCACCGCCGATCACCTGGACGATCCGGGCAGCCGAAGCATCCGGCGCGGCAAAGCGATCGCCCGAAGCGAACGGGACAGTGTTC
>JBCCDA010000070.1:0-23700 GCA_039033215.1 Pseudomonadota bacterium
ATTTCACGGACAACGGGCTGCGATTCTCGGACTTCGAGGTCTCCACCTTCGGCGACAACGAAGGAACCAAGCTGGTCGGAGGCGGCTTCACCGTCTTCCTCGAGGGCATCGACACCACGGATATCGACGACAGCGACTTCCTCTGACGATACCAACGCGCGTTCCGGACCGGGGCGCGCACCCCAGATACCAAGGGGGCGACCGGGCGAGATCAGCAACCTGCAAATCCCCGGCTGCATCTCCCGCCGTCCCGTACTACGCTACGCCGATGAATGACACGTCGGATATCCCGCACGGCTTGCTGCGCCTCGAGGTTGACCTTGCCAGAGACCTCGAGCGTCTGAACCATCCGCCCGCCGACTGGACGCCGCACCGGGAGGGGCCGGACGGGCGGGCAATGGCGGATGTCGCCATCGTCGGCGGCGGCATGTGCGGTCTGGCGGCGGCCTTTGCGCTGCGCCGGCTGGGCATCTCGAACATCGCCCATGTCGACCGTCGCGCCGAGGGGTTGGAAGGCCCCTGGCTGACCTATGCGCGGATGCAGACCCTGCGCTCGCCCAAGCACCTGACCGGCCCCGCGATGGGCCTGCCCAACCTCACGTTCCGGGCCTGGTACGAGGCGCAGGGCTTCGATTGGCAGCGGCTCGACAGGATCACTCGCGCCGACTGGATGGGCTACCTGCGCTGGTATCGCCGCGTCACCGGGGCCCGGATCGCGAACGGGCAGGCGGTCAGCCACATCGCGCCTGCGCACGACCATGTCGAGCTGACGGTGGATGGACAGACCATCCATGCCCGCCGCCTTGTGCTGGCCACCGGGCGGGAAGGGCAGGCCGTGCCGCGCATCCCCGAACCACTTGCGCCGTTCTTTGGCGGGCTGGTGCGCCATTCGTCGGACGAAGTCGACTTCGCGGCCCTGAGGGACAAGCGCGTTGTGGTGATCGGTCTGGCGGCCTCCGCCTTCGACAATGCGGCGACGGCCCTGGACGCCGGTGCCCGCGAGGTCGTGTTGCTGGGCCGCGCGCCCGCGATGCCGCGTCTGAACAAGATGAAGCAGACGGTCTATCCCGGCTTCACCCATGGCTTCGCCGACCTGCCCGACAGCGACAAGCTGGCCCTTCTGGAGCATGTGACCTCGTTCCGGATCGCGCCGCCGCGCGGCTCGGTCCTGCGGATTGCGGGTGACCCACGCGCCCGGGTCGTGATGGGCACCGAGGTGACCGGAGCCACGGCTGCCGGGGGCGGTCTGCGTCTTTCGACCACCACGGGCGAGCTTGCGTCCGACCTCGTGATCCTGGGCACCGGCTTTGCCATCGATGTGACAGCACCGCCCGAGATGGCCGGGTTCTCCGGCCGGATCCTGCGGTGGGCCGACCGTGTGGCGGACGCGCAGGGTGAGTGGGGCAGCTTCCCCTACCTTGGGGCCGGGTTCGAGTTTCTTCCCCGTGAGGGGCAGGCCGAAGAGGGCCTTGGGCGCATTCATTGCTTCACCCACACGGCGCAGCTCAGCCTTGGCAATCTCGCCAATGACATCCCGGCGGTGTCCGAAGGGGCGGAGAGGCTGGCCCGGGCAATCGCGGCGTCGCTCTTTGTCGAAGACCGCGCCTATCACCGCCAGCGGCTGATGGACTATGCCGAGCCGGAGCTTCTGGGCGACGAGTGGTCCGAGGTATCTGCCTGGTCGCCCGCCGCCCCGGCAGGCGGTTGACCCGCCCGCCTCAGGCGTCCAGACGGTCTTCCGCCGCGTCGTAGTGGCCGCCCCGGTGGAACATCTTCTCCGAGCGGGTCAGGGCGGCGCGGCACGCGGCCGTCGCAGCCTCGTCCACCTCGTCATCGGCCAGAACCACGCCGTACTCCTCACGGGCGGCGGTCTCCGAGACGAAACCGTCCAGCACATCGGCCAGCACGTCCGCCGCAGGCCTGTCCGCCGGGTGCCCCCAGCCGCCGCCGCCGGGCGTGATGATCCGCACCAGATCGCCCTTCTTCAGCCGGTTGCCATCGGACATCGTGGCGATATCCCATTCTTCCGGCCCCGGGTTGACGATCACCCGCCCGGCCCGGCCCGAGAGGCCGCCATTCACGCCGAAGGCCGGTTGCGAGCAATTGTCCAGCCTGATGCCGAACTCCGCCTCGTCCGACAGGACCCGCACATCGCGAACGATCCCGCAGCCGCCGCGATGGCGCCCCGCGCCGCCGGAGTCCCGATGGATGCCGAACGCCTCGATCTCGACGCCGAACTCCATCTCCGCGAACTCGATGGGGTAGTTTTCCTGCGCCACGAAGTAGACCGCGTCGATACCGTCGGCGAAGGTGCGGGCGCCGAACCCGACGGAGAGACCCTCGATGCACAAGGGTTCGGTCCCGTCCGCATTCCGGCCCCGCAGGTAGTATAGGACATAGACGCAGGGGGCAGCGGAGGCCTGCCCGCCGGTTGCTTCGGCCAGCGCGCCAAAGAGGGCCGAGGTGACCCGGATCATGGTGTGCGAGCGCAGGCCCAGCGGGGCGGGGAACTTCGGGGAGACGATGGACCCCGGCCGGGTCGTGACCGTGTCGACGGCGCGCTCGAACCCGCCGTTCATGCCGATGCCCGGCTGGCCCATGGTCATCCAGAGCCCCAGCATGAACTTCGGCACCGAGCTGTCCATGATGAAGTTGATCGGACCGGTTGCCTGGCGGTCGGAGGCCGAGAAATCCAGCTCGACCATCTCGCCCTCTTTGCGCAGCACCGCGTCGACGAAGAACGACCGGTCGCTGACGGCCTCGCTGTCGATCCAGTCACGAAACGCATGGTCGCCATCGGGAATGCGCTTGGAGATCTCCGTGCGGAGCGCCGTTTCGCTTTCGACGATCATGGTCTCGAACGCGGTCTCGACAGCGTTGATCCCGTAGCGCCCGACGACTTCCTCCAGCCGGCCCGCGCCAAGCCGGCAGGCGGCCATGATGGCCTTCAGGTCCCCTTTCAGCATGTCCGGGAACCGCGAGTTCCGGGTGAAGATCCGCACGACCTCGGTGTTCTCGATCCCCTCGCGCATGACGCGGACGGGCGGGATCATGATGCCTTCCTGAAAGACGGATGTGGCGTAGGGGCTGATCGATCCCGGCACCGATCCGCCGATGTCCCAGAGGTGCCCCCAGGCTTCGGTGAAGGCGATCAGCCGACCCTGGTGGAACACCGGCATGATGAAGACCATGTCGGGCAGATGGCTGACGGCGCCGCCGGTCCCGTAGCAGTCGTTGTACCAGTAGAGATCGCCGGGGCGCATCGTCTCGGCGGGGTATTCCGCCAGCACCGCGTCGACCAGGTTGCCCGCCAGCGTCAGCGACGTCGAGATGACCAGCTCTCCGGCCGGGTTGAGGAACGCCGTGAAGTAGTCCTTCTTCTCGCGGATGAAGGGCGACATGGCCGTGCGGGCGATCAGCGCCTCCATCTCGGCCCGTGCGCCGTTGAGCGCCCCCTTGATGAGCTCGAGCGTGAAGCGGTCAGGGGAGGTCATGGTGTCCCCTCCTCGATGATCAGATTGGCGTAGCGATCGGTGCGCGCGGTCTGCCCCGCAAGGATCACGGTCGTGGAATCCAGCTGGTCGACGATGGCGGGACCTTCGATCACATGCCCTGCCTGCAGCGAGGCGCGGTCGAAGATCGGTGTCGGCTCGGGCGCCGACCCGTCGAGGCTGGCGAGACGGGTCCCGTCCGGCTCCGGGTTCTTGGTCGCAGCCACGGGGATCTCGGGCAGCACGATCCGGCCCGTCTGCCCCACCGCTTCGATCCGCAGGTTGACGATCTCGACCGGGGCGCCGGGCTCGGAGAAGGTGTAGAGCCGATGGTGAAGCGCGTGGAACTGCGCGACCAGATCGCTCAGCGCCTCATCGCTGGTGGTGGCCGCCGTGAAGGGCACCGTGAGCTCGACGCCCTGCTTCTCGTAGCGCATGTCCACAGCCCGCAGGATCTGCCGGCGCTCCGCCGGGATCTCGTCCGCGTCCAGACGGGCAGTGGCTTGATCCGTCAGCTCGGCGAAGATCGCCTCGGTCGCGGCCGCATCGAAGGAGCCTGCGCGCTGCAACCGGGTGACGGCGAAGTCATACCGCAGGTCCGTCGTCATCAGACCGAGCGCGCAGAGGATGCCGGGATAGCGCGGAACCAGCAGACGCCCCGCGCCGAGGTTCCGCATCAGATCGGCCCCGTGAACCGGACCCGCGCCACCAAAGGCCGACAGGGCAAAGTCCCGGGGATCCAGCCCCCGCTCGACCGACATCACCTTCAGCGCACCGGTCATGTTGCTGTCCACAAGATCGATGATCCCGCGCGCAGCGGCGATCAGGTCGATACCCAGCGGACCGGCGACACCGGCCATGATCGCGGCCTTTGCCGCGTCCAGATCCAGCGCAACCTCGCCGCCCAGCAGATGGGGTGGAATGCGCCCCAGCACCAGATTGGCGTCCGAGACCGTGGGCTGCGTGCCGCCCTTGCCATAGCTCGCAGGCCCGGGGTCCGCGCCCGCGCTCTCGGGCCCGACGTGGATCATGCCCTGTTCGGTCACGGCGGCGATGGACCCGCCCCCAGCCCCGATGGTGTGAATGTCGATGATCGGCAGGGAGAGCGGATGTTCCCCGATCTTGCCGGTCGTGGTGCGCGCGGGCTCGCCATCCCGGATCAGGGCAACATCGGCCGAGGTCCCGCCGATATCGATGGTCAGCAGATCCGGCAGACCCGCCAGCTGGCCCAGATAGGCCGCACCCCGGGCGCCCGCGGCCGGCCCGGACAACGCCATGTGGACCGCACCCCGCGCCGCTTCCTCGGGCGGACAGGTGCCGCCGTTCGACTTCATGATGTAGAGCGGCGCCCCGATCTCGCGCGCGGCCAGGCCATCGGAAAGCTGGGCGATGTAGCCACCGACCACCGGCTGGACCGCGGCGTTCAGGGTCGTCGCGACGGTGCGCTCGTACTCCCGGAACACGGGCAGCACATCGACCGACAGCGCGATCTCGACACCGGGGAGCGCGGCGCGCAGCAGCTCACCGACCCGGCGCTCGTGGGCCGGATTGGCGTAGGAGTGCAAGAGCACCACCGCCACGGCCTGCAGACCCGCCTCGCGGATCGCGTCGGCGACAGGACCGACGGCGGCTTCGTCCAGCGGCCGCGCTTCCGAGCCGTCCAGACGGATGCGGCCCGGCACCTCCCAGATGTGGCGGGCCTGCACGGGCCGCTTGGGCTTGACCCAGTTGAAGAGGTTCGCGGCCCGCGGGATCTCGGCCCGGCCGATCTCCAGCACATGGCGAAAGCCAAGCGTGGTCACCAGGCCCGTGCGCGCGCCCTTGTCCTCGAGGATCGCATTGGTGGCGACGGTGGATCCGTGCAGCACCGTCGCGATCTCGTCCGCGCCGATGCCCGACTGCGTCATCATCTTGTCGACGCCACCGAAGAAGCCATCGGCTGGCGCGGTGGGCACCGAGCGGGACTTGGCCACCCACAACGCCCCTCCGGCCCGGTCCGCCAGGATGACATCGGTGAAGGTGCCGCCCACATCCAGCGCCAGTGCATATCGGCTCATGGTGACCCCATCACGGGCAGCGTCTGGCCCGTTATCCAGTCCGCATGCTCGGACGCCAGGAACATGACCGCGTTGGCGATATCGCGCGGCTGGCCCAGCCTGCGCATGGCGATGCTGTCGATGATCGCCTGCTGCCCTTCCGGCCCGTGGCTCTCCCATTGCGGCATGTAGTCGGGAGAGGTCTGCGGCATGTAGCCGGGTGCGACCGCATTCACGGTGATGCCGTATTGGCCAAGCTCGGCCGACAGCTGCCGGACAAGTCCGATCTGGGCGGTCTTGGCCGTGCCGTAGGAGTGGATGCCCGTGCGCGAGACCCTGAGGCCTGCACCAGACGAGATCACGATGATCCGGCCAGAGCCACGGGCCTTCATCCCTGGTGTGACGGCGCGGGCGATATAGAATGCCCCGTCCACGTTGACCGCCTGGATGGCGCGCCAGTCGTCGTCGGTAACATCCTCCAGGTTAGCCGGCTTGCGCCCGACGATCCCGCCGGCTGCGTGGACGGCGATATCGACGGGGCCGATACCGGCGAGCGAGGCGGGATCGGTGACATCCACCCTCTGTCGGGTGACGCCGGGCAGCCACTCCAGCTTCGCGAGACCTGCCTCGTCGATGTCGGCGGCGATCACCTCCGCGCCTTCCTCGGCGAAGGCACGGACGATCCCATCACCGATCCCGCGTGCCGCGCCGGTGACCAGAACGCGCTTGCCGGGGAAAGTGATCAGCATCCGCCTACTCGGCTGCGACGGAGAGCTGTGGGAACTCCGCGACCAGCGCATCGAAGATCCGCCGGACATCGGCCCCGTCGGGGTCGACATCCGCGGGGTCCATCGCGTCAATGGCCGCGAAGATCCGGTGCTTGGTGTAGAAGCGCCAGTGCACCGGCAGCGCCGTCAGGCAATCCGTCAGGGTCTCGTAGTTCCTGTCCGTCCAGATCTGCTCGAACGCCGTGCGCTCGGGCCCGAGATCATAGAACCCGGCAGAGTGTTCGTCCGACCGCCCGGCCCGCTCGGTCTCGGTCGCGGCCATGTCCACGGCCCCGTCCGCGATGATCACACCGTATGCCGCGCGCGCATGGGTCTCGCTCACCCAGCCGCGCCGCCAGTCCAGCAGCACGGCTTCGGGATCGCGCGCCAGGGGATTGCCCCAGCCACCGGCGCCACCGCAGGACACGTGCAGCACGTCGCCGGGACCCATGGTCAGGATATCGGTGTTGCGCAGATTGACCTCGGCATTGCTGCCGGGGTTGAGCACGAAGCGCGACGGCCCGCCCGCACGCCCGTCGGCAATCCCCCAGCCGGTGAACCGGGTGCGATCGCGATTGCGCGCCGTGACCTTGGAGTTCGGCGAGAACGTCTGGAAGATCATGTCCGTCCCCAGACCACCCCGGTGCAGGCCCGGCCCGGCGCTGTCGGGCGCGAGCCCATAGCGCAGCACCTTGATCCCGGCCTCGACCTCGTTGACCTCGACCGGCGTGTTCTTGAGGAAGCCCTGATTGGCGCCGGAGCCATCCTGCCCGTCGGCGGCCTTGCGCCCGCCGGACCCGCCGGTCATCGGGTTGATGGCCGCCATGATCCGCCGACCCGTCCTGTTGTCGATCGTGTTGACGTTCATGATCGGCCCACCGGAGGCAGGCGAGCCCGCCAGCCGGTCGGGCGCTGTCGGCGCGAACGCCCCCATGATCAGCCCCTGAAGACGCGAACAGGACAGCGTGCGCATGCCGACCGCCGCCGGGAACACCGGATTGACGATGGTCCCGGACGGCAGAATGCAGCGGCAGACGCGCGAGATGCCTGAGTTCAGGAACAGCGAGGGATCGAGCGAATACAGGATGTAGGTCAGCCCGACCATCAGCAGCGTGTGCCGCTCGTCCCCGCCGGTCGGCATGTTCAGGCTCGACTCCAGTTGCGGGTCCGAGCCCGTGAAGTCGAAGACAAGGCTGTCGCCGTCGATGATCAGCGTCAGCATCAGACGGCAGGGCCAGCCGTCCGGGGCGTCCTCGTCCATGAAATCGGCGAACGGGTAGGTGCCGTCGGGCAGCTCGCGCACGATGGCGCGGGCCTGCGCCTCGGCATAATCCAGCAGATCGCCGACGCCTTCGCGGAAGGTATCGACGCCGAAGCGCTCGATCATCTCCAGAACCTTGCGCTCGCCCGTGTTGCAGGCGGCGATCTGGGCCTTCATGTCGCCCCAGTTCTGCTCGGGCGCACGAACGTTCGCCATGAAAACGTCGAGGATCTGCTGGTTGACCTCGCCCTCCATCAGGATCTTGTTGGGCGGGATGCGGATGCCTTCCTGATGCACCTCGGACAGGGTCCGGGACAACGAGGCCGGGACCGCGCCGCCGACATCCGTGTTGTGGATATGGCCGACCGAGAACGCGACGATCTCGTCTTTCCAGAAGATCGGCTTCCAGATGTGCATGTCCGGCGAATGGGTGCAGACGAACCCGGAGTAGGGATCGTTCGTGAGGCAGATGTCGCCGGGCCGGTAGTCGTCGATCAGCTTGATCGCGCCGCCGTAATTCAGGTTCACGAACCATGTCGCGCCCAGCTCCGTCGGGGTCGCGAAGGTCTCTCCCGCCGGGGTCGTCAGGCCGGTCGTGAAGTCTTCGGTTTCCTTGACGAAGGTCGAATGCGCCGTGCGGTAGAGCGTGAACGCCATGCTCTCGGCAGCGGCGCGGGTGTGGTTCTTCAGGATCTCCAGCGTTACCTTGTCGATGGGCATGTTCAGGTCTCCGCTGCGATCAGGAGGTTGTTCCAGCCGTCGACGCGCACGGTCAGCCCGGGTGGGATCACCGTGGTGCAATCGTCCTGGGTGACGATGGCGGGGCCGGTGAAGGTGTGCCCCGGCGAGAGCTCGGCGCGGGCGTAGACCTGCGCGCTCTGGCTTGCACCATCCAGGAAGATCGCGGTCTCTCCCTGCGGCGATGCTTGGGCCGCGGTCACAGGCTGCTGGCTGAGCGCCGGCTTGGGCGCGGAGCCGCTGATGACCAGGCGCAGGTTCACCACCTGCACCTCGGCCTTCGGGTCGGAGTGGTCATAGACCTGCGCGTGGGCCGCGTGAAACGCATCGCCGATCGGCGCAAGACGCCCCGCCGAGATATCGGCGCGGTCGATCATCGTCTCGATCTCGTAGGATTGCCCGCGGTAGCGCATGTCGCAGGACCAGACCAGCTGCGCCTCGCCGCCAAAGCCCTGCTCGTTGCGCAGCCAGTCGATGGCCCGCGCTTCCAGCTCGGCCGCGTGGCCCTCCAGCACCGAGAGACCCTCGCCGTCCAGATCGATAAAGGCCGTCTTGATGAAGTCGTTGCGGATATCCGCGATCAGCCCGCCATAGGCGGACAGCACGCCCGGTGTCGGCGGCACGATGACCTGAGCGACCCCCAGCTCCCGCGCCAGCAGGCAGGCCGTCATCGGCCCCGCACCCCCGAAGGCCAGCAGCGAGAACGTGCGCGGATCCACGCCGTGGCGGCTCATCAGCTTGGAGATCTCCAGATACATGCCCGAGATCGACACCCGGATGATGGCCTCGGCCGTTTCCTGCACCGAGAGGCCCATGACATCCGCCAATGTGGCGATCGCCGTCTCGGCGGCGGAGCGGTCCAGGGTGACGGCGCCATAGCCCAGCTCTCCCGCGCCCAGAAGGCCCAGCGCCGCGAAGGCGTCCGTGATGGTGGGCCGCACGCCGCCCCGGCCGTAGCAGGCTGGCCCCGGGGAGGATCCAGCACTTTCCGGCCCGACCTTCAGGACGCCGAAGTCATCGACCCAGGCGATGGATCCACCGCCTTCGCCGATGGACGTCACCGAAACCGTGGGGACGTAGATCGGGAAGTCGCCGACCATCTCGCCCACGCCGAACGCGGGCTTGCCGCCGAGGATCACCGCAACGTCGGCCGAGGTACCGCCGACATCGAAGCTGAGCACGTCGTCCACGCCGATCCGCGCGGCCACGTCCGCCGCCCCGATCACGCCGGAGGCGGTGCCCGACAACAGCATGGCGATCGGCTGGGTCTTGCCCAGTTCCGCCGCCATGATCCCGCCGTTGGATTTGGTGATCATCGGCGCGCCGCCGACGCCTGCATCGCGGAGTGCTGCCTGCAGGGAGCCGATGTAGTCGGCAACGCGGCGCTGGACGTAGCCTGCGACCGTCGCTGTCACCGTCCGCTCGTACTCGCGGATCACCGGCCAGACATCCGATGACAGCGTGACGGTCATGTCGGGTGCTGTGGCCAGGATCGCGTCGCGCACGGCCCGCTCGTTGCCGGGGTTGGCATAGGCGTGCAGCAGGGCGACGACGATGGTGTCTGCGCCGTCATTCTGCGCCCGCGCCACGGCCCGGGCCACGTCCTCGGGATCGACCGGCGTCTCGACCGAGCCGTCCTTTAACACGCGCTCAGTGATCCCGTAGACCCGCTCGCGCGGGGCCAGCGGTGCGGGTCGCCGCGAGAAAAGGTCGTAGGGGTCGGGCACTTTCAGCCGCGCGACCTCCAGGACGTCTTCGAATTCCCTGGTGGTGAAAAGCGCCAGCGCTGCCCCGCGGCGCTGGATCACGGTGTTCACACCGACCGTCGTGCCATGGGTGAAATAGCTGATATCGCCCGGCGCCTGGCCATAGCGGCGCTCGAGCTCGGTGACGCCGTTCATGACCTCGGCGCCCGGCGTATCGGGGGTCGAGAACGTCTTCAGCGTCTTCAGCTCCCCCGTCGCTTCGTCAAAGACGCAGAAGTCGGTGAATGTTCCGCCGATGTCGACGGCCACGCGGCAGGTCATGCACTGAGCTCCGATTGGCTGCGGGCCTTGCCAAAGACCTCTGCTTCGATCTCCGCCACTGCCGCCTTCAGCGCCGCGACGATCGCGCCTTGCTTGCGCAGAAAACGAGGCGTCACGGTCACGCAGTTCAGCGCGGCGTGCGGCTGGCCGCCGGGGTCGCAGATCGGGACGGCCGCGCCGGAGGCACCCTCGAACCGCTCATCGATGTTCAGCGCATGGCCGCGCATCCGGGTCAGCGCCAGACGTTCCATGATCGCGTCGACGTCGGTCACGGTCCGGGGCGTCGCCTGAACCCTGTCGACGCCTTCGAGATAGGCGCGCACACGTCCTTCCGGCAGCCGCGACAGGATCGCCTGACCCATGGCGGTGCACCAGCCCGGGATCACCGGCATGCTGGTGACATCGTAGCGAACAGCCTGCGGGCTGATCCGATGCGAGAGCAACCGCACATCCAGGCCGGCCGTCGGCGCGCCGAGCACGACGGATTCCTCCTGGTCCCGGACCAGCCGGTCAAGCTGGGCTTGCGCGGCCCGGAAGATCTGTCCGGCGATGCCCCCGACCCAGCCGCCCTGATCCATCGCCGGGGCCAGCCGGAACAGGCCGTCGGACGTGCGCACCAGATAGCCGCGTCCCATGAGCGTGCCGAGCAACATGTGAGCCGAGCTTTTCGGCAGCCCGAGAATACGCACCACATCGCGCAGGCCCAGCGCCCGGTCGGTCGAGGCGAGCAGTTCCAGAATGTCCAGAACGCGGTCGGCGGATTTTACGCTGGAGTTCATATATGTGGACGCCTGTTCTCATATGCGGATAAAGATTGACGCTTGGTAAACGTGCGAGTCAATATCGAAAACGAATCCACGCCCACGAATTCGAATGAGGGCAGATGCCAGAACTCGACCAGCGCGTCGCGATCGTCACCGGAGGTGCCCGAGGGATCGGGCGCGGGTGCGCCCACGCTCTGGCCGCCAAGGGATACGCCGTCGCCCTGGTCGATGTGCTGGTCCCGGAGATGCAGAACACCCAGGCCGAGATCGAGGCGATGGGCGTCCCATGCCTGACCTTCGAGGCCGATGTCGCGGAGTATGCGCGGGCGAAGGAGGTGTCGGCGGAGGTTCTGGAGGCGTGGGGCCGCGTCGACGTCCTGGTCAACAACGCGGGCCGCCCGATGCCCACAGGTATTCTCGAGCTGACCGAGCAGCAGTGGGATGACACGCTGAACATCAACCTGAAGAGCTGCTTCAACTACATTCAGGCCGTGGCGCCCGCGATGATCGAGCGTCAGTATGGCCGCATCGTCTCGATGTCGTCGCTCAACGCGCACTCGGGCGGCGTGACGGCGGCGGTGTCAAAGGTCGCCTATGCCGCCGCGAAGGCCGGGATCATCGGTCTGACGCGCGCGCTGGCCAAGGAACTGGGCCCGCACATCGCCATCAACTGCGTCTGCCCGGGCCTGATCAAGACCGAGCTGACCATGAAGAACCCGGTGATCGCGGCACGCGAACCGGAACTGATCAAGGGGATCGGGTTGAACCGCTGCGGCAGCCCGCAGGACGTGGCCGAACTGGTCGCGTTCCTTGCGACAGCCGAGCACATGTTCATCACCGGCCAGGACATAACGATCGACGGTTTCCAGTGGAACCGGTGATGAGAAACAGAAACCGGACCAATCCGGGCTTGGGGAGGCGGCGGGCCATGCCCGTCAGAGCGCAACCGCAACAGGGAGATCACTGATGAGACTCTTCGACTACGCACCCGGCCTTGGCCGGATCGCGGCAGCGGCGTTGATCGCCGTGGGAGCCGCTGCCACGACCACGACGCCGGCCCAGGCGGGTGGCAACTTCGTGTTCGCCAACTCGTCAGCCTACGACACCCTGGACCCGCACGCGGTCTTCGACGTGGGCCGGGTGGCCAGCCGGATCAATCTCTACGACGGGCTGATGCGGTGGCAGGACAACCCGCCGCAATTGCAGCCCTGGCTGGCCGAGAAGGTCGAGGTGTCGGATGACGGCCTGACCTATACCTTCACGCTGCGTGACGCGACATTCCACGACGGCTCGCCGGTCGAGGCGTCCGATGTGGTCTATTCCATCGAGCGCATCCTCGCGATGAAGAAGGGCGCCTACTCGCTCTACGAAGGCACGGTCGCGCCAGGCTCGACCATGGCACCAGACGCCAAGACGGTGGTCTTCACGCTGTCCAAACCCTCGGCGATCTTTCTTGCCACCGTGCCGGAGATCCACGTCGTGAACGAGGAACTGGTCGAGGCAAACGTCGTCGACGGGGATTTCGGGACCGCCTGGCTGTCCAGCAACGACGCGGGCTCGGGCTCGTTCATGCTGAAGCGCTATGATCCCGCCATCGGCTTTCAGGCCGAGCGGTTCGAGGATCACTTCTACGGCTGGGACATGGTCGAGGACCCGCTGGACACGATCGAGTTCCGCACGGTGGTCGAGATCAATTCCCGTGTTCTCGGCCTGATGAACGGCGATTTCCACGGCACTGACGGCTACCTGCCACAGGACCAGGTCAAACGCCTGCGCGACAGCGAGACCGTCTATGTGGACGAACAGGAGAGCATGCGGATCTTCTATTCGATCATCCACTCCGGCCGCGCGCCGATGAATGACATCAACTTCCGCAAGGCGCTCAGCTACGCGTTCGACTACGACGGTTTCAACCAGAACATTCTGTCGGGGTCGGTCGCGCGCAATCCCGTGCCGCTGCCCAACAACATGTGGGGCTCGCCGACGGACGTCGAGGGCTACACTTACGATCTGGAGAAGGCCAAGGAGTACCTTGCCAAGGTCGAGGGTGAGATCCCCGAGATCACGCTGGGCGCGCTCGCAGGCTATGGCCAGACCGAGCAGGCGGCAGCCTTGCTGCAGAACGGCCTCAGCAAGATCGGTGTGAAGACCAAGATCGTGGCCGAGCCGTGGCCCGTGGCATCCGGCAAGATGCGCGACGAAGAGCAGATGTACGACCTGCTGTTCCTCTGGAAGTCGACCTACTACGCCGATCCGAACAACTGGCTGGGCGAGATGTACGCCTGCGAGCAGATCGGGGCGCGCAACAACTCGTGGTACTGCAACGAGGAAGTCGACAAGCTGCTGAGCGACGCCCGCATCAGCACCGACCAGGCGATGCGTCAGGCCAACTACGAGAAGGCCAACAAGCTGTTGATGGAGGATGCCGCCGGCATCTACGTCTACAACACCAAGTGGTTCGGTCCCTTCAACAACAAGGTCACAGGCGTGCGCTTCAGCCCGATCGGCAACGGTCAGGAGATGCGCTGGGTCTCGATGTCCGACTGATCCGCTGATCGACCTGCGCGGCCCCGGACCATCTGCGCCGGGGCCGCAACCTTCTCGCATCGACCGGGGGCCGGATGCGCGCGCTTGTCCTGACCGTAAATCGCCTGGCGTGGTTCGTGCCCACGCTGCTGGGGCTGCTGGTGATCACGTTCACCATCAGCCACCTCATTCCGGCCGATCCGATCGCCTTCATCGCGGGCGACAACGCGACGCCAGAACAGATCGCGGCCCTCAAGGAGAAGTTCGGGGTCGACAAGCCGATCCCGGTCCAGCTCTGGAACTACGTCGTTGGCGTCTCACAGGGCGATTTTGGCGTCAGCCTCTACACCCAGCGCCCGATTGCCGACGACCTGGTCTCGCGCCTGCCCGCGACGCTGGAGCTTGCGTTCGTGGCCATCATCCTGTCGGCCATCGTCGGCATCCCGCTCGGCGTCGTGGCCGCGGTCAACCGCAACTCGTGGATCGACCATGTGCTGCGGGTCTTCACCGTCTCGGGCCTTGCCATGGCGGCGTTCTGGCTGGCGATCCTGTTCCAGCTGCTCTTCGCCATGGAGTGGGGGCTGACGCCGCTCCAGGGCCGGATCGACGGCTGGGGTCCCGATGAAGTCACCGGCTTCTTCCTGATCGACACGCTTCTGATGGGGGATGGCGAGCTCTTCTGGGCCACCGTTCACCACATGATCCTGCCGGCAGTGACGCTGGCCTTCCCGGCCATGGCGACCGTCATGCGCTTCACGCGCGCCGGGGTGCTGGATGCGATCAACTCGAACTACGTCGACTATCAACAGGCCATGGGTGTGCCACGCCGTGTCGTGATCTGGCGCTATGTGCTGCGCAACGCAATGATCGGGACGGTGACCCAGCTTGGCCTGATCTTCGGGAACCTGATCGCGAACGCCGTGGTCGTCGAGGCCGTCTTCAACTGGCCGGGCCTCGGGCTTTACGCCGTCAACTCGATCCTGCAATCGGACTACAACGCCATCATGGGCTTCACCCTGGTCATGGGCACCGTGTTCATCATCGCGAACCTGCTGGTCGACATCACGCACGGCCTCATTGACCCCCGAGAAGCGCGATGAACGAGGCCCGCTGATGGAAACCTTCCGCTTTCTCGTCCGCAAGCTCTTCGCCGACCGCACGGCGGGTCTGGGCGCCTTTCTGATCATGCTGCTGATCGTGGTCGCGATCGCGGCCCCGGTGCTGTCCACGCATCCCCAGGACGTGACCGAGTTCGATCCGCCCTCGCGTCTCCTGGGTCCGTCGTTCGACCACTACTTCGGGACGGACCGGATGGGCTCGGACATCTATTCGCGGATCCTCTTCGGGGCGCGGATCACGATCGCGATCGCCGTCATCGCCATCGGTGTCAGCGTGCTGATCGGCGTGCCCATCGGGCTGCTCGCGGGGTACTACCGCAACTGGGTGTCGGACGCGCTGATGCGGGTGTCGGACATCTTCCTGGCCGTCCCGCAGATCGTGCTGGCCATCGCGATTGCCCAGACCCTGGGGCCGTCCATTGAGAACGTGATCCTCGCGCTCTCGGCCACCTACTGGCCGTTCTGGGCGCGCCTGGTCTATGCCGAGACACGCTCGACCCTGAACGAGACCTACATCGAGGCGTCCATCGCCCTCGGCGCCTCGCCCTGGCGGGTGATGCTGCTGCATGTGCTGCCGAACATCTCGTCCTCGGTGATCGTGCGGACAACCATCGGCATGGGCGGCACGATCCTCACGGCCGCAACCCTGGGCTTTCTGGGCCTCGGCCCACCTGCGCCAAGCCCGGAATGGGGCCGGACCATCGCGGAGAGCCGGGAGTTCCTGCCCGAGGCATGGTGGTACGCGACCGCCCCGGGGCTCGCCATCTTCCTCGTGGTGATGGGCTTCAACCTGCTCGGCGACGGGTTGCGCGATATCCTGGATCCCCGCACGCGCAGGTCCTCCGATGGCTGACCTGCTGCGCGTCACGGATCTTGAGGTCGGCTTCAAGACCGACAACGGACTGGCCCGGGTGCTGGACCACGTGAACTTCTCGATCGGGCGGGGCGAGATCGTCGGTCTGGTCGGCGAGTCCGGCTGCGGCAAGACCACGCTCGCCCGCTCGATCCTGGGTGTGCTGCCCGCCAATTCGGCCCGCATCAGCTCGGGCACCATCGACTTCGACGGGCGCAACCTGCTCGAGGAAGACGCCGCCACGCTGGCCACCGAGATCCGCGGACGCGAGATCACGTTCGTGCCGCAGGACCCGTTCTCCTCGTTCAATCCCGTCTTCACGATCGGCGCGCAGATCGACGAGCTGATGAAATGGAAGTCACCAGACATCGATCCGCTGGCACGCCGCCGCGGCTATTCCCGTGCACGCCGCCGCGCGGACCGCGACCGGGTGCTGGACCTGCTGCGCACCGTGCAGCTACCGGACCCCGAGGGCATCCTGCGCAAGTACCCGCACGAGGTCTCCGGCGGCCAGCGCCAGCGCCTGATGATCGCCATGGCGCTTCTGCCCGCGCCGAAGCTGATCATCGCCGACGAGCCCACCACGGCGCTGGACGTCACCATCCAGGCCCAGATCCTGAAGCTGCTGAAGCGCCTCGCCACCGACCTCGACGTCTCGGTGCTCTTCACCACGCACGATCTGGGCACCGCCTACGAGATCTGCGACCGCGTCACGGTGATGTACGCAGGCCAGGAAGTGGAAAGCGCCAAGGTCGACGAATTCTTCGCCCGCCCGCGCCATCCCTACACCACCCGCCTCCTGCAAAGCCTGCCCAGCCAGGGCCGCACGATCGAGGGCATCCCGGGCCAGATCCCCGGGCTGATCGACCCCCCCGCCGGGTGCCGCTTTCACCCGCGCTGCGCCTTTGCCAGCGACACCTGCCGCGCCGCGCGTCCGGACCCCGAACAGGCGGGTCCCGCCCACATGGTGCGCTGCTTCCATCCCGTCCCGGTGGAGGAGACCGCATGACCGGCCTGCTCGAGCTGCAGGGGTTGAAGAAGTACTTCCCCATCCGCAACGCCTGGAAGCGGCGCACCGGCTGGCTGAAGGCGCTGGACGATGTCAGCCTGACCGTCCAGCAGGGCGAGATCCTGGGCATCGTCGGCGAGTCGGGCTGCGGCAAGTCCACGCTCGGCAAGACCGTGATGGGCATCCACCCGGCGACGGGCGGGCGCATCATCTTTGAAGGCAACGACATCACCGACCTCAAGCCGCATCAGTCCCGCGAGCTTCGGCGGGACCTGCAATACACCTACCAGGACCCCGGCGCCTCGCTGGATCCGCGCTGGAAGATCGGCCGATCGCTGGACGAGCCGCTGGTCATCCACACCGACCTCAACCGTGCCGCGCGCCGCGAACGGGTGCGCGAGATCCTTGATGCCGTCGGTCTGCCGGAGGGGCATCTCGACCTCTACCCGCACGAGATCTCGGGCGGCCAGCAGCGCCGCGTCGGCCTTGCCCGGATCCTCACGCTGCAACCATCCCTGGTGGTGCTGGACGAGCCGACCTCCGGCCTCGACGTGTCGGTGCAGGCGACGATCCTGAATCTCTTCCTCGACCTTCAGAAGAAGTTTGATCTGACCTATGTCTTCATCAGCCACGATCTCTCCGTCGTGCGGATGATCTGCGACCGCGTTGCGGTGATGTATCTGGGCAAGGTCGTCGAGCTGGGGCCGACCGCCGAGGTCTTCGAGAGCCCGCGCCATCCCTATACGCAGTCGCTGCTCTCGGCGATCCCGCAGATCGGCAAGCAGCGCATCACCGAGACCTTCTGGCTGGAGGGGGAGCCCCCCGATCCCGGCAATCTGCCGTCAGGGTGCCGGTTTCGCACGCGCTGTCCCCGGGCGATCAACGCCTGCGCCGCGGATGTGCCGGATCTCGTTTCGAAGCCGGGCGGGCGCTGGGATGCCTGCCTGTTGTCGGAATGAACCCGGTCCTGATCACCGGCGCGGCGGCGGGAATCGGCCTTGCCACCGCGCGGCTGCTGATCGGCGAGGGGACGGCCATCATCGGGATCGACCGCGAGCCGATCCCGGATCTCGGCCCCCTGGCGACAGGGTTGCAAGCGGACCTCGCCGACCCCGCCGAGATCGAGCGGGTCATCGCCGACGCGGTGGCGCGGGCACCGTCGATCGGCGGGCTGGTGAACTGTGCCGGGATCTACCCGGTGACCCCGATGCTGGAGATGGAGGCCGCGGAATGGGACGCGGTGCTCGCCGTCAATCTGCGCGCACCCTTCCTCGTGACCCGCGCCCTTGCACGGCACTGGCAGGCAACGGGCGCGACGGGGCGCGTGGTCAATGTGGCCTCGACCGCTGCCGTTCTGGCCCGGCCTGGCGTCGCCCATTACGCGGCATCCAAGGCAGGGCTCGTGCAACTGACCAGGGTGATGGCGGTCGAGCTCGCGCCGCTCGGCGTTCAGGTCAACGCCGTCGCACCCGGCCTGATCGCCACTGAGAAAGTCGTGGCCCATGCGCAGGGTGCTGGCGCGGCCGAGCACCAGGCCAAGCTGGCCCGCATTCCCGCAGCCCGGGAAGGGCAGCCGGAGGAAGTCGCCCGCGCGATCCGGTGGTTGCTGTCACCAGACTCCGCCTATGCGACAGGTGCTGTCCTGACGCTGGACGGCGGATTCACGCTGGGCATTCCCGCCTACTGAGCCGGCCGCCTTAACCTTTTGCAGTCGGGTCTAGTCGACGCGTTTGGCATACGTTTGCGGTACAAGAGTCATACGTTTGTCATACAGCAAAAACCCCGGCGACAGCGGCGTTAACCGACGCGCCGGGGCACGTCACATCCCGGCCTGCTCGCGGCAATACCGGGCGATGTCGGCATGGGTCGCGAACCAGACACCGGTATGCGATCGGATGTGCTGGATCAGCTCCTCCAGCACCTGGATGCGCGACCGGTGGCCGATGAAGTGCGGGTGCATTGTCAACAAAAACAAGCCGTTATCGGCATAGGCGCCGTCAAACTCGCGCTTGAAGACCTCCAGCACGCCCGAGGGTGGAGTGTACGGGCGAAGCCCCGAAAACCGGTCCATCGCCCAGTAGGGGGCATCGTCGCGGATCCACTCCACCGGCAGCTCCACGACGCCGGTTGGCTGATTTTCTTCAAGGATTTCATAGGGTTCATCGTCGGCCATCAGCGAGGAATCATAGATCAGCCCCATCTCCCGGGTGATCGACAGCGTATGCTGCGAGAAGTCCCAGGACGGCGTGCGGATGCCCACTGGTCGGACACCGCAGATCTCCTCGAGCTTGTCGGCCGCGCGCATCTGCAGATCACGCTCGTTCTCGGGCGGCAGGGCCGAGTTAAGCTCATGAATCCACGAATGAATTCCGATCTCGTGGCCGCCGTCGATCACCGCCTTCTGCTCGTCGGGATGCAGCATGGCGACGACCGCAGGCACGAAGAATGTCGACGGTGCGTCGTATTTCTCCAGCAGTTTCAATATCCTGGGCACACCGACGCGAGATCCGTACTCCCCCTGGCTCAGCTTGCCGGGCGAGCTCTGACCCCAGCGCAGCACCTGTGTCTCATGATCGGAGTCGAACGATAGCGCCACGGCGCACCGTGCGCCATTCGGCCAGACGGATGGCTTAAGTGACCGCCCTGCACGGATTTTTTCGACAATCGGGCGCCAGCGATCCTCGGGCCAGGTCCAGCTTTCAGGTTGGTCGGGAAGCGCGTCTGCGGTCTTGGCCATGGGGCATCTCCGGTGATGGACAGATCGACCGTAACACCGCTTGTTCGCTCTCGCCATCACACCTGAAATGGGATTGTCCTAATAGGCCGGGCCATGCAGGCCGTATCGCGCCGCGATCAGCTACCCCAGTGCATCCGCACAGCCTGCCTAGCCAGAAGTTCGCCATCCCAACGCGATCAGTTCGCGGACCCCAGGTCGCTCGTCGACGCCGGAAACCGGTGTGTGACCTTTCCCGGATCCCCTACGATCAGCTCATCGCAGCGGCGCGAGTCTCCACATTGGTCAAGCCGTCACGATCGCCCTCACACAAGTAATTCTTAACTCAGCCTCATGGAGGCATTCACCGGTCAAGACTCCCAAAACGCGATAATCGGCGGATCGAGATTATCTTCGGGGTATTTTGAGGTCGACAGCAGGCTCGACTCGGGACGGCTCAGTAAAGGTGGATCGTGTCAACGCAGTATTGCTTCTATACACCTTGGCATACCTGTCTAGGCGAGTTGAGAGCTACGTAAACTTTCGTTAAGGTTGAGTCAGGGGAAAGGTGGGCGACCGAACAGTTCCCTGGACATGCGGGGGCGTACCCAACAACCCGCAGAGATAGGGGACGGTCGCGCTTACCGGGGGCACTCCATGGCTTTCCCTTTCGGCTCTGACACAGAGCGGGCAACTTCCACGTCTTCTGCTTCATCCTGGACACGCGCGTTCGACTGGTTCGACAGTCGCCGGCGAGAGTTCTTTCGAAAGCGCAAGCATCGGTCGCGCCAACCAGGCGGCGGGGCCAGCAAGGCGCCCGGTTTCCGGATGGAGGCGCTCGAGCCGCGGTTGCTTCTGTCGGCGGATGCGGCACCGTTCCTGGTCGATATGCCGGGCGGCGATGGCGCAGACTATTCGCTCAAGTACGACGGTCTAACGCAGTCTTTCCGCGCTTACGACCAGCAGGCCGACACGCTGGTCAGCCAGCGCCAGCTCCAGGAACTGTCGTACGTCAAGGTGAGCGGAACGACGGGCGATGACGAACTTACCCTCGATTTCTCGGATGGCTACGTCTCCCCAGTGGACATCCGCTTCGACGGCAAGGGCGGCAGCGACCGGCTGACCCTGACCGGCAACGGGCTCGACAGCGTGACCCTGACGCTGACGGACGACATCGCCGGAACGCTCGAACTGGATACGGGAACGGGCATCGTGACGGTGTCGCTGACGGGCGTGGAGACCGTCACCGATACCACCGATGCATCCCAGAAGATCCTGGCCGATACGACCGACCAGGGCCACGGCCTGCGCATCGAGGACTCCGGCTCGGGTGCGAGCGCGGTTCGGGCGCTGACCTCGTCGACCGGGCTGATGTCCTATGAGGTGTCGGGTCAGACCGATATCGTCACGGTCCAGATGGGCGCGGGCGACGACACATTCGAGCACCGCGGGCTGGAACATGCCGTCTTCGGAACGGTCCTCGTGGACGGCGGTGCCGGGTCGGACGCAGTGACCGGACCACCGGACGATACCACCTGGAACATTACCGGCGCGAATGCCGGCGACGTTGCGGGCGTGTCCTTCGTTTCGGTCGAAACCCTCCGGGGCTCGGCGGACAACGAGGACACGTTTGTCGTTTCAGGGACCGGGAGTCTGTCCGGTGTCGCCGATGGCGGGGCAGGCGGGTTCGACAGTCTGATCCTGAACGGCAGCGATTTCTCCAGCGTCGAGTACGTGGCCTTCGACGCCCATTCGGGCACCGTGGCCCGCGACGGCGATGTGCTGGAGTACGCGGGCCTCGAGCCGATTACCGACAACATGGATGTGGCCGACCGCGTCATCGACCTGTCGGAGTTCGACGACACGGCGACGCTTAGCCAGTCCGGCAACCAGTACACCATCGCATCGACCGACCCGTTCGGTGTTGTGACCTTCGAGTCCGTGACCTTCACGCAGCCTTCTTCGTCGCTGACGATCAATCTGGGCGAGGATCTGGATATCCCGATCCTGTCGCGCGACCGGCTGGAGATCACTGGCACGGTAGACCTCTCGGGAACTGATCTGATCATCGAGGGCCAGGACGGAAAGGACGAGGTCGCGATCCTGGGCACCTTGTCCGTTGACGACCTGACCGTGAACGCCGAGGAGATCACCGTCTCCGGCACCGTCACTTCAGGCGGGAACGTTATCCTGAATGCCGACGAGGAAGACGACGGCGCGATTCTGCCAGACGATGGCAGCGCGCCCGCGTTCCTGAGCGTGCTCGAAGGTCTGTTCGTGGCACTGCCGGAAGCGATCGTCGACCTCAGCGGCGGCACGATTTCGGCCAGTGGCGATCTGACGATCACGGCGGACGCCGTGGCCAACGTCAATGCATCGCCTTCGACCCTCGGCTCCGTTCTCGATGCCTCGCTCATCACGATCCTGCCGACGGCCGAGATCACGATGACTGGGACGACGATCACGGCCGCAAACGTCAGCGCGGCAGCAACCGCGACGATCACGGCCAGCTTCGAAGATCAGGCCACCGATGACGATACCGACACGACGTCGGACGCCGCCGTCACGGTGATTGTCGTCGAAGGCGGACAGGGCAACGCGCTCGGCGGTGGGGTTGCCACGATCCTGGACGACGATTCCTCCATCAGCACGGGCGGAGACGTGGTCCTGAGCGCGACAACGACGATGGATATCGACTCGGTCGCTGACGGGTCGGGCGGCAGCGCGGGCGCGACGCTGGCGGTCACCGAGATCGGGATCGAGACCACCGTCCAGGTTGGCGGCACGGCGACCATAGGTGACGACGACGGGGACAACCCCGACTCGATTTCGATCACCGCGACAACGACGGCGGATGTCGTGACGGCGTCGACCTCGACCGCCAACGGGGCCGAGGAATCGGGCGGGGGCGAGAACAGCTCGAACCAGTCCGAGCAACGTCTCGCAGACCCCAACCAGGATTCGAACACCAGCGACCAGGCCGCTAGCAGCGAGGGATCACTGTCCTTTGCGGGTGCCGTTGTCGTCTCGGATTATCGGCCCTCCACAGAAGCCGAGATTTCCACATCGGGCGCGATCACCACGGACGGCGCGCTGACCCTCGGCGCCACCAGCACAGACAGTGTGAGCGCCACGGCCAACGGGTCAAACACCGGATCTGGCGGGACAGGTGTCGGTGTCGCGGTTGCAATCGGCATCGTGGACCCGACGGTTTCGGCCACATTGTCGGGCGGCAGCCTGACCGCGACCGACGGCATCGGCGTCAGCGCGACGATGAATGCGGGCGAGACGTTCACCGTCACGGCCACGTCGGGTGCCGGCGACTCCACGGATGTGGGTGTCGCGGGCTCCCTTGCGATCCAGTCCGTGACGGCAACGGTCGAGGCCAACGTGAGCGGGACCGTCGACCTGAACGGGTCCGATCTCTCGGCGACCGCGACCGCGACCACATCGACCAGCACCAGCGCGCTGCCGGACGAGGACGGGCTGACGGCCGAGAGCCTCGGGATCGGTGCATCGATTGCGCTCGCGATCATAGATGTGCAGACGACGGCGGCAATTGCCGCCGATGCGGCCATCACCAATGGCGCGGCGCTGACGCTGACGGCGACCGGAAACCATACGATTGAGACACAGGCGACCGGTGGGGCCGAGGCCTCGGGGTCCTCGGCGACGGTGCTCACGCCCGTCGTGGCGATCTCCCTCCTGTTCAGTGATACGCAGGCCGAGATCGGGACCGGTGCCAGCGCGCTCAGCTTCTCGGGTGCCGTAGACATCGGCGCCTCGCACACAGCGTCCGCCGATACGAATGCGGAGGGCGACGCCGAAGGCGGGTCGACCGCCATTGGCGCGTCGCTGGCCCTGTCCATCGACGAGCAGACGTCAACGGTCAGCTTGCTGCGCGACCTGACGTCGACCGGTGGAGCAGTCGCCCTGGTCTCGACCGGTGTCATGCGTGCCCGGTCCGACGCAAAGGCCGCCGCATCCGGCGCGGCCGAAGATGACCAAGGCGATGCCAGCGACGACAATCAGGTCAACCAGCAAAGCCAGGCTCAGACCGACTTTGCGAACCAGCAATCCCAGAACCGGACCGGTAGTCAGGCGAACAACCAGACGGCGCCGGAGGCGAGCAACGAGGACGGCAACGGCGGCGGCGGATCCGTGTCCGTTGCGGCCGCGATCTCGATCAACGTGCAGAGCGTGGACGTCGGCGTGGACCTGGGGTCCGGGTTGGTGCTGGTCGCCGATGGCGCGGCGACCATGGCCGCCCGCTCGAACGTCGACAGTGCCGCGATTGCGGATGGTTCGGCCTCGGACGGATCCTCCGGCACGGTGGGGGCTGCCGTTGCGCTGAACGTGCAGAACGTGACGACCGATGCGCGGACCGATGATGCGAC
>JBCCDA010000071.1:0-23524 GCA_039033215.1 Pseudomonadota bacterium
GATCCCGGCTTGCTGATACTCGACAGGTCGGCCGAGGCCCCGCTGCTGGCGGCGGAAGACAGGCCCCTGGTAGCTGTAGGCGCCCGGCTGATCCCAACCCTGCTTGCGATGGACCAAGGCCACCGGGACCGTGAAATCCGGGCGCAGGCAAAGCTCGTTGTCGCGTTCCGCGTCGGCAAACAGGAAGGCCCGTGCCCGCAGATCCTCGCCGTAGAGCGACAGCAAGGTCTCGCCCAGATAGAGGTGCGGCGGCGCCACGGGGGTGTATCCGGCATCGGCAAAGAAGGCGCCCAGTGTCACCAGGGCGCTATCCAGCTCGCGCTGGGCATCGGCAACGCGGGAGCGGCCAAGCACGCGTCAACCAGCCCTGGCGAGCATGGCGCGAACCTCCGCCACCAGCGCCGCGCGCGATACCGTGATCTGCGCGGGCTGCGACTTCCATTCCTCATGCGTCTCGATCTCGGCTGCCAGACGGGCCCCCAGGGCCAGGTCCTTCAGGGTCACCTGACCCGCCGCGCGCTCGTCGCCGCCTTCGATCACGGCAATGGGCGAGGCGCGCTTGTCCGCGTACTTGAGCTGCCTTGCCATGTTCCCGCCGCCCAGAAAGACCTCGGCGCGGATGCCCGCCTGGCGAAGCTCGGCGCACATGGTCTGGTAGCTGGCCATCTGATCGCGATCCATGGTGAGGATCACAACGGGGCCGGCGGCGTCCTCCGTCCCTGCCTTGCCGGTCGCGGTGAGGGCGGCCAGCAGGCGGTCGACCCCGATGGAGACCCCGGTCGCCGGCACGGTCTCGCCGGTGAAGCGCTTGACCAGATCGTCATAACGCCCGCCACCCGCGACGGAGCCGAACTGGCGGCGATTGCCGTCCTCGTCGGTGATCTCGAAGGTCAGCTCGGCCTCGTACACAGGCCCCGTGTAATAGCCAAGGCCCCGCACCACCGAGGGGTCAATGATGATCCGGTCCGCATACCCCTGCGCTTCGACAAGCGCCGCGATCGCCTGGAGTTCGCGGACGCCCTCCATGCCGGTCCCGGACGTCTCGACGAGTTCCGCAAGGCGGCTGCAGGTATCCTCGGCTTGCGCGCGCTTGGCCGAGACAAAACCCATCACGATGCCGGCCTGGCTGTCCGTGAGCCCAGCCCCCTTGGTGTAGTCGCCCGACTCGTCCTTGCGGCCCGCGCCCAGCAGGGCAAGCACGCCGTCCTCGCCCAGCCGGTCGAGCTTGTCGATGGCCCGCAGCACCGTGCCGCGCTCTGCCGCGAATGCGGTCTCGTCGTCGGGGTCGAGGATCCCGACAATCTCCATCACCCCGTTCAGCACCTTGCGATTGTTCACACGGATCACATAGTCGCCACGGGCAATGCCCACAGCCTCCAGCGCATCGCCCAGCATCATGCAGATCTCGGCATCCGCGGCGACGGTGGGCGTACCAACGGTATCCGCATCGCATTGATAGAACTGGCGAAATCGCCCCGGCCCCGGCTTTTCATTGCGCCAGACGGGACCAACGGCATAGCGGCGGTAGGGGCTGGGCAGATCGCGCCTGTGCTGCGCGAAGACCCGGGCCAGCGGCGCCGTCAGATCATAGCGCAGCGCCATCCACGTCTCGTCCTCGTCCTGCCAGGCAAAGACGCCTTCGTTCGGGCGGTCGACATCCGGCAGGAACTTGCCCAGCGCCTCGACGGTTTCGACCGCCGAGCTCTCGAGCGGGTCGAAGCCATAGGCGCGGTAGACCTCGGTGATCGCAGCCAGCATCTCGGCGCGGCGTGTCACCCCCGCCCCGAAATAGTCGCGAAAGCCGCGCGGCGTCTCGGCCTTGGGCTTTGGCGCTTTCTTCTGCTTCTTGGCCATGTCCGTTCCCTGCGCCCTGTTGCGCGGGGCGTGTCCTAGCCGGGAAGGTGCTGGGCGGCAACCCCGTCAGGCAAGCGCCGCCTTCATCGCCAGAACGGCGCTGTCAGGCGAAGTCAGGACCGTGCGGCCTGTTGCGGCGGCCACTGCCTCGCGCGCCCGGGCGGTCGAGAACTGGGCCAGCATGATGGTCCCGCAGTCACCAAGCGCCCGCGCGCCATCCGCCAGCAGGGCATCGTGGCGGGGGCCATCCCCAGCCGCCAGAGCATCCATTGCCTCGGGCACACACGCGGTGGCGAGATCATGGCCGGGTGCCATCTGATGATACTCCTCCACCATCGGGGGGAGCGACGGCGCAAAGCTCGCGAGGAGCCCGATCCGTCCACCCCGCCGGACTGCCTCCCCGAACATTGCCTCGTTGGGCTTGAGGACCGGGATGGGCACCGCCCCCGCCGCCGCCTCGATGCATGGCCCGAAGGCCGAGCATGTGAAGAGCACGCCGTCCGCGCCCACCTCCGCCGCGTAGCGCGCCAGGGACACGAACCGCGCTGTCATGTCGGGCGTCAGCCCGCCAGCGCTTGCCCGGTCCCGGGACAGGCTGTCGTCGAGGATGTTCTGGAGGGTGGCATCCGGCCACAACCGCTCGAAGGCCTCGGCGGTCGGGTCCATGGCAACGGCAACCGCATGGATCAGCGCAATCCTCACCATCGGCCCGACGCACCTCCGCCGGAGGACGACCCGCCGCCGAAGGAGGAACCCCCGCTGGACGAACGGGACCTGGACTTTTTTGGAATCACCTTCGTCTCGGTGTAGGCATGTCCGCAATGAAGACAGCTATGCCGCAGTTCGCGCACGCCCATGCTGATCGTGGATGCGCTTGAGAGCACCGTGCTCACGGTGTGCCGGGTCCGGTGCTCGCACGCGGGACACTCGCCGTAGCGGCTGAACCAGTTTCGCCAGGCTTCGATCCGGACATGACCACAGGCAGGGCAGCTCCAGACGTCGTGGTCAACCGACCCAAGCTGCTCCTCTCGGCGCGCTCCGGCGTCCAAGTAGGCGTCATCCGACCCTTCATCGCGCAGCGCCATCCGGGTGCTGCAGCGCGTGCAACTCCGCGGCTTGTAGCGGACGTAGCGCCGGGCAACCCAGGCTCCGCCAGCCGCAATGGGCACGCCCAGTACTGCAAGGATCCACCCCAGCCATCCGCCACCTTTGTCCTTCGGCGCGTCGGCGCCAACCGCCGTGCCGTCGTTGAAGGGGCTGTCGGTCGGGGCCTTGCCTTGGGAGACGTTGTTGCGGATGCGTGCGATCATCGTGCCGACACCCGCCTTGATGCCCTGAGCCATCTTGCCGTCGCGGAAGTTCGGCACCATGATGTTCTGGACAATCTGCTCGGCCTGGCGGTCCCAGGCATCTGCGTATCCCGCGCCCAGCTCCAGTCGCATCTCGCGGTCGTCGGTTACGACCAGGAACAGCACCCCGTCGTTGCGCTCGGGGTCGCCGATCCCCCAGCCATTGAACATCCGGGTCGCGAATGCCTCCAGCGAGTTGGCCGGGTCGAAATTCTGCCGACTGGCGATGATCGCGACGGTCATCTCGATGCCATGCTCAGCCCGGACACCGCGCAGCATCTGCTCCACGGCCGAGGCGTCTTCGGCGCCCAAGATCTCCACGAAGTCGTTGAGGTAGCCGTTGCGGTAGTCCGGGTACGGACCGGCCATGGCCGGAGCTTGGACGAGCACGAAAAGGGCAACGACGGCAAAAGCAAGCAGACGGTACATGGACTAATCTCCCCAAGTGCAGAGTGTAGCTTCTGTCCGGACGCCGCGGAAGCATGCTATGGCTGGCGAAACGGCAGGGGGGCGGATCATTGGACCACAGGCGCTTTGGCAGGACGGGGCTCAGTGTCCCGTCGGTGACGTTCGGCGGCGGCTGGGTGGGCGGCGTCCTGATCCATCAGGACCAGGGGGTCGCGCACCAGGCGCTGGACATGGCCTGGGAGGCCGGGATCGACTGGATCGATACGGCGGCTGACTACGGCAAGGGCGTCTCCGAGACCGTGATCGGGCAGTGGCTGGCGGGCCGGCAGACGGGTGAGCGGCCCGGGCTCTCGAGCAAGTTCCGCATCGATCCGGCCACGGGTGACTTCAAAGGACAGATGCTGCGCAGCGTCGAGGCAAGTCTCGGGCGGCTCGGCATCGACGAGGTGCCGGTGATCTTTCTGCACAACCAGATCGACCAGGACGGCGCGACCGGGCGTGGCAGCCGGGCTCTTGGCGCCAGCCAGGCGCTCGCAATGGCGGACACGATGGAGACGCTGCGCGAGCAGGGGCTCTGCCAATGGATCGGCATGACGGCGCTCGGCGATCCCGCCGCGCTGCACGAGGTGGCCGGGGCCGGACGCTTCGACGTGGCCCAAGTCTACTACAACATGCTGAACCCGACGGCAGCGGCAGGCCGTGACCCCTGGAACTCGACCGATTTCGCGGGGCTTCTGGCCGTCTGCGCCGTTCAGGACATGGGCGTGATGGGCATCCGCGTCTTCGCAGGCGGGCATCTGGCCACCACCCAGCGCCATGGCCGCGAGATCCCCGTGACCCACGATGCGGGCGACGCCGCCGAAGAGGCGCGGGCGCAGGCGATCTGGGATGCCTTGTCGCCCGACGATGGCGCGCCTGCCCAGGCAGCGGTGCGTTTTGCCCTGGCCGAGCCGCGGGTCTCGACCGTGGTCATCGGGCTGGGGGAGCTCGATCATCTTCGCCTCGCGATCGATGCCGCGGGCAAGGGAGCCCTGCCGGAAGAACGCCTCGCCGCGATCGCGCAGGTCTGGAGCAATTCCGCTTTCACCCGTTGACGGTCTCGACACGCTCCCGTCACGCGAGTATGCAGCGCCCCGAAACAATGGGACGTTGCAAGAAATGCAGCCATCTTCGGTTCTTATCACTGGCGGCACCGGGTCGTTCGGCACCACCATGCTGCGGGAGTTGCTGGCAAGCGGTGTCGGCGAGCTGCGTGTCCTAAGCCGCGATGAAGAGAAACAGGACACGCTGCGCAACGAACTGCGCGACCCGCGTGTCCGGTTTTTCGTCGGCGACGTCCGCGACCGCGCCAGCGTGGACCGCGCGGTAGCGGGTGTCGAATGCGTCTTCCACGCGGCGGCGCTGAAACAGGTCCCCTCCTGCGAGTTCTTTCCGCTGGAAGCCGTGCGGACCAACATCCTCGGCTCCGAGAACGTGCTCAGGGCGTCGGTGGATGCAGGCGTGCGGTCCGTCGTCTGCCTGTCGACCGACAAGGCGGTCTTTCCGATCAACGCCATGGGCATCTCCAAGGCGCTGATGGAGAAGGTGGCCCAATCCGTCGCGCGCGAGCTGGGCGAGGGTGCGGCCACAACGGTGTCGGCGGTGCGCTACGGCAACGTGATGTATTCGCGCGGCTCGGTGATCCCGCTGTTCGTGAAGCAGATCCGGGCCGGGCAACCCATCACGGTGACCGAGCCCACGATGACACGGTTCCTGATGCCTCTTCGCGACTCGGTCGATCTGGTGAAGTACGCGTTCCAGCACGCACGGCAGGGCGATCTCTTCATCCGTAAGGCGCCGGCGGCCACGCTGGCCGACCTGATCGAAGCGCTGAAGCGCTTGCTCGGCGTGCCGGATCATCCCGTGAAGGTGATCGGGTGGCGCCATGCCGAGAAGCTCTACGAGACGCTGGCCAGCGCGCAGGAGCTGTCGCAGGCCGAGGATCTGACGGATTATTACCGCATCCGGATGGATCTGCGAGACCTCAACTACGCGGCGTACTTCTCGGACGGTGACGAAGACACCCGCCAGTACGAGGATTTCCACAGCCACAACTGCAAGCGTCTGAACGTGGACGAGGTGATCTCGCTCCTGAAGACCCTTCCGCAGATGCAACGGCTCCTGGAAGAGATGGCCGAGGCCGAGGCGTGAAGATCGTCGTCACCGGCAGCGGCGGCCTTCTGGGCTGGCACGCGCATGCCAGGCTGCACGCTGCCAACTGCGCGGCGCGGTTCCGGGGCGATGACCTACCCCACGAGATCGCGGCCCTCGACCACGCCGCCTTCGACGACGACCAGGCACTGGCCCAAGCCGTCACGGGGGCCGATGCGGTGCTCCACTTCGCGGGGGTCAACCGGGCCCCGCCGGAGACGTTGGAGGGAGCGAACCCGGCGATCGCAACGCGGCTGGCCGGGGCCTGCAAGGCCGCTGGTGCAGCGCCCCATGTCGTCTATGCGAACACGATCCACGCCGACACGGACACGCCCTATGGCCGCTCGAAACGCCGGGCAGGAGAGATCCTGTCAGGGATCGGCACCTATACCGACCTGGTGCTGCCCCACATCTTCGGCGAGGGCGCGCGGCCCCGCTACAACAATGTCACCGCGACCTTGATCGAGGCCTTGCTGGCGGGCGAGACGCCCGAGATCAACCCCGACGGCGCCGTCCAGCTGGTCCATGCCGGGGTCGCTGCCCAGGCCGCGATCGACGCGGGCGTCAATGGCTCAGCCGGCCGGATCGCACCCGAGCCGCGGCCCATCCCGGTCCCGGACCTCTGGGCCAAGCTCAAGGGCTTTCACGACAGCTATCAGGCCAACATCTACCCCGATCTTTCGGACCCGTTCGATGCCCAGCTCTTCAACAGCTACCGGGCGGCGACCTATCCGGGCGGCTGGCCCCGCCCCCTGAAGCTGAACACCGATCCCCGCGGCACGCTCTTCGAAGCGGTCAAGGGCGGGGGCGGCGGGCAGACCTTCCTCAGCTGGACCGAACCCGGCGTCACCCGCGGCGACCATTTCCACCTGACCAAGGTCGAGCGCTTTCTGGTCGTCGAGGGGGAGGCCGTCATCCGGATCCGCCCAGTACTTGGCGAAGATGTCTGGGAGTACCGGGTTTACGGCCGTAAACCCACCCCCGTCGACATGCCGACGCTCCACACCCATTCGATCGAAAACACCGGCGAGACACCGCTGCTGACGCTGTTCTGGACGCACGAGATCTTCGATCCGGCTGCCCCGGACACCTTCGCCGATCCGGTACTGAAGTGTGTAAACGGTTCATGACCAGACAGGTGGTATCCAGTTATCGTGAATTTTCGGTAAATTGTGCCGGTCTGCGGGGGCGCCTATGCTGAAGGTCCTGACGATCCTTGGAACCCGGCCCGAGATCATCCGCCTCAGCCGGGTGATGGCGCGGCTGGATGCCCATGTGGATCACAAGATCGTCCATACAGGGCAGAACTGGGACTACGAGCTGAACGAGGTCTTCTTCGCCGACCTCGGTATCCGCAAGCCGGACCATTTCCTGGGCGTCGATGTCTCCAGCCTCGGGGCGACGCTGGGCGGTATCCTGACCGAAACCGAGAAGGTCATTCAGGCGGAGCGCCCGGATGCGGTCCTGATCCTCGGCGACACGAACTCGGCCATCTCGGCGATCATGGCGCGGCGCATGAAGGTGCCGGTCTACCACATGGAGGCGGGCAACCGCTCGTTCGACCGCAATGTGCCCGAGGAGACGAACCGCAAGCTGGTCGACCATGTGGCCGATTTCAATCTGGTCTATACCGAGCATGCCCGGCGGCACCTCCTGTCCGAGGGGATCCACCACCGGCGCATCTATCTGACAGGCTCGCCCATGCGCGAGGTGCTGGAGCACTACCGGCCGCAGATCGAGGCGTCTGATGTGCTGGCGCGGCTGGAACTGGAGCGACGGCGCTACTTCGTCGTGTCGCTGCACCGTGAAGAGAACGTCGATGCTCCGGCCCGTCTGAGCGCGCTGGTCGAGGCGCTGAACGCGCTCGCCGCGCAACACGACTGGCCCGTGATCCTCTCGACCCACCCCCGCACGCGCAAGCGGCTGGATGCGCTGACGGACAAGCTTGACCCGCGCGTACGCGATCTCAAACCGTTCGGCTTCCATGACTACAACAACTTGCAGATGAACGCGTTCTGCGCCGTGTCGGACAGCGGCACCATTGCCGAGGAAGCCGCGATCCTGGGGTTCCCGGCGATCTCACCGCGCGATGCGATCGAGAGACCCGAAGCCCTGGATGCCGGATCGATCATTATTTCGGGCATCGACAAGGATAACGTCCTGGCCAGCATCGCCGCCACGACGGCGTTCTTCGACGAACGCGGCGCCCCGCCAGTCCCGCAGGACTACCAGATCACGAACACCTCCGAGCGTGTGGTGTCCCTGATCGTCGGAACCGCCAGGTTGTCGAACGCCTGGGACGGCATCCGGTAGGGGTGTTTGGGTCCCATCCACCGGTGCTTTGCGGGCCCAGCGACATTGAAGACGGCTCAAATCAATAAAACCTGATGCAATCAGAGATTGATCAGACTAAACGAATCACACGGGGAAGCGAATTCGAACAGCAAATATGCAGAATGCAAATCTAAGAACGGCCAAGATAGCTCCGCTGTCTCCGAACATCCAACGTGATCTGGATGAGTCGTCGAACGAACTCGACGTCATCAGGCTTGGCATCACCCTCTGGCGGGGGCGATGGATTGTGCTGCTTGCAGCGCTTGCCGCGGTTGCTGCCTCTCTTCTCTACATCATTTACGTGGCGACGCCGATCTATACGTCGAGCACGGTCGTCAGCCTTCAGAGCCGCAACGAGCAGATCGTTGATTTCGAGAACGTCCTGTCGGGACTTGCCGGCGATCAGGCCAGCATCAACACCGAGGTCGAGGTTCTCAAGTCACGCGGGCTCATCGAGAAGCTGGTGGTGGAACTGGGGCTCGAGCAAGACCCCGAGTTCAACATCTACCTCGAGGATGAACCGTTCTGGTCGCCAGCCGCAATCCTGCGGACGATCACTGGTGCCGCGGCGGAACCGCCCCCAACTGCACAGCGCGTACGTGACAAGACGATGGAGCAGCTGCTCGAGGCGCTTTCGATCTCGAACGTGCGCCAAAGCTATGTGTTTCAGATCACCGTCCGCACGACGGACCCCGACAAGTCGGCGCTGATCGCCAACAGCCTGGCGAACCTCTACATTCAAGATCAGATCGGGGTGAAGTTCGAGGCGACCGAGCAGGCAACCATCTGGCTGACCGAGCGTGTCGATCAGCTGGAGGTATCGCTGGAGCGTGCCGAGAACGCCGTCAAGGAGTTCAACACCCTCACGGATCTCGTCAGCCCCGAAGCGCTTGAGGCGCTGAACCGTCAGCTCAAGGAGTTCCGGGACCGTCTGGCGGGCCTGAGCGCGGCCGAGGCGGGCATGAGCAAGCGCGTGACCGAACTGGAGGCCGCCGGCAGCACAGAGGACCGCGCGCGCATGGTGGCGGTTGCCGACGATGCGGCACTGGCGCAGATGCTCTCGCGGCTAGACCCCGATGCCGAGGCCCAAACCGCCGCATTCGACAACCGCTACGAGCAGATCGTTCAGCGGGCGCGGATTGAACTGGAACGCAACCGTGCGCAAAGCCGGACGCTGACGGAGTCGATCGGGCACCTTGAACGCCAGGTTCAGGCGCAATCGGTGGATCTGCTGCGCCTGGAGCAGCTGGAACGCGAAGCGGAAGCCAGCCGCCAGATCTATCTCTACTTTCTGACCCGGCTCAAGGAGACCGCGGTCCAGCAGGGCATCCAGCAACCCGACAGCCGGCTCTTGTCGCGCGCCGTAGTGCCCGAGTTTCCGTCGGCGCCCCGCAAGGCGCTGGTCCTGGTCATCTTCGCCGTCCTTGGTGCGATGCTGGGCGCCGCAATCGTGATCCTGCGCGAGCTCCGCAGCCAGGCTTTCCGCACACCGCAGCAGATGGAATCAGAGACGGGCGTCGCGGTGCTGGGTCAGATCCCGAGGGCGCCGTCCAGCAGGCGGCGCAAGATCCTCGACTACATCCGCACCAAACCGACGTCTGCGATGGTCGAGGCGGTGCGCAACATGCGCACATCGATCCTGCTCTCCAGCGTGGACAAGCAGCCCAAGGTCATCATGCTGACGTCCTCGGTCCCTGGTGAGGGAAAGACGACCCTGTCCCTGTCGCTCGCCCAGAACCTGGCGAGCATGGGCAAGAAGGTGCTGATCATCGAGGGCGATATCCGGCGGCGGACGTTCGGAGAGTTCTTCGATCTCAAGGACAAGCTGGGGCTGGTCTCGGCCGTGGTGGAGGACCTGCCGCTGGACGAGGTGATCTATCACGAGGATCAATTGGGCGTCGACATTCTGATCGGCGAGAAAACACAGACCAACGCCGCCGATTTCTTCTCGTCCGACCGGTTTGCCCGTTTTCTGGACAACCTTCGCAAGAGCTACGACTACATCATCGTCGACACCCCGCCTGTGCTGGTCGTGCCGGACGCGCGCGTCATCGGCCAGCTGGCGGATGTGGTGATCTACGTCGTCCTTTGGGACAGCACCACGCGCACTCAGGTCAAGCAGGGCATCGGGTCCTTCGGGGTCGTGAACGTGCCCGTGACGGGTCTGGTGCTCAGCCAGATTGATCCCAAGGGCATGAGGTCCTACGGCTACGGCGCTTCGTACTCCCAATACGGCAAGGGCTATTACGACGGTTGATAGGCCTCGGGCCGCACTACCCCAGATTGTGCGTGCCTCCCACCCTGATCCGGGTTAGCCTCCTCGGGCATCACGCTTGGGGAGGCGACGATGAGGGGACTTCCGAAATGGGCGGCCATGCCGCTTCTCGCTGCGTTGCTGGCTGTCATGCCGGCGCAAGGGGATGCCGCCGAACCCGCCGGTTTGCCACTGCCGTCCGAGTTGCCGCTGCTGGACTACGAGAAGGTGCTCTACGCCTTCATCGCCGAGCGTGAGTACGTCGGCCTCGGCTGGACCCCCGACAAGTCGTGGCGCGATACCGGGCCCTTCATTCTCAGTGCCAACTACGGCGTGCACCCTGCGGTGCGGATCTACTATTCGCCCGGCATGATCACGTGGATCGAGGCGGGCCGCACGGGCGAGATCCCGGACGGCGCCATGATCGTCAAGGAAATGGTCAGCCCCCCTGCCGCCCGGTACAACGAATACCTGGCCAAGCTGCAGGCCGAGGACCCGGCCACGGCGGATGCGAAGTTCCTCGCCTATCTCAAGAAGCAGGGTGGCCTCAACTGGACGGTGCTGATCCGTGACCAGAGCGTCTCCAAGGGCGGCTGGATGTTCTCGAGCGTCGGGCAATCACAGACGCTGGACACCTTCGGCCCGCCCTTCAACCCGCCCGCGACCGGCGCCGGGATCGGGACCTGCATGCGGTGCCATGCCTCGTCCGACGGGATGCTCACCTTCTCGGACGCGGCGAACATCAAGGGGATGCCCGGACAACCGCTCCAGTTCCGCGTCGACGAGAGCTGGCGCCAGCTGACCGAGTTTCCGCGCGGCCCCTTCAACCTGCCGCCCGAACAATTGCCAGCCGGTGGCGCCTCCGAAGGCACCCTGATCACGGATCATTTCCACCAGCCGTCCCAGGATACGCTCGCGACCGCGCTTGTGCCCGGCCAACCGGACCCCGCGTTTGTCGCGACGATCCTGGGGGATCACACAGGGCCCGATGATCCCGGCGCCAAGGTGCAGGTTTTCCCGGGGCAGTGGCTGGACAAGGTGCCATCGCGCCCCGATGGCCCGCAGCAGTTTCTGACGTCGGACAATTGCTATGGCTGCCATGGTGGGCTGGGCGGCCCGCCGTCGGGCCTTGTCATGTTCCTGCAGACCGGGCCGGCCTATGGCGAAGGCTACAACATCTCGGAGTACGGCGAATGGCGCTGGACGCCCATGGGTCTCGCCGGGCGGGACCCCGTGTTCTATTCGCAACTGGAAGGTGAGTTTGCCCTGTTGGATCAGGCGGGTGCGGGCGACCTGAAGGCGAACCTCGGCACGACCTGCCTGTCCTGTCACGGGGCCATGGGTCAGCGCCAGCTCGAGATCGATGCCCACGCGGATCCCTATTCGACGCTCGACGCCAACAACTTCAAGACATCTTACGTGATGCTGCACACGCCCCTGACGGAGGCGCAGGAGGAGGCGCAGGAGAAGGCCGGGACGCTGGCCTATTCCCAGTACGGCAACCTTGCGCGCGAGGGGATCTCGTGCGCCGTTTGCCATCATATCGCGCCGCCCCAGCCGCTGCCCGGTGCGCCCGCCCACAACAAGCTGGACACATATCTGCTGAACGGGACCACGGGTGTGTTTCGCTACAACCCGCCCGACGAGCTCATCGGTCCCTACGACGACGTGCGCGAACGGCCCATGCAGAATGCCATGGGGATCACGCCGGTCGGTGACCCCTACATCAAGGACAGCGAACTCTGCGGCGCCTGCCACACCATCAACCTGCCGAACGTGGACTGGCCCGCGGACAAGCCCCTGCCAGGGTTCACCGAAGGCGAGCAGGACATCCTGAACCTCGCCGCCCGCAACGGTGCGGCCTATCTGGGCCAGGAGTACGGCGTTTCGTGGCCCGAGCCGCTGACCCAGTTCCAGCACTCGGTCGAACAGGCGACGTATCTGGAGTGGGTGAACTCGGGGTTCGGCGACACCTCGTGCCAGGACTGCCACATGCAGTCGGGCTTCCAGAACCTGGCCGGTGATGTCGATATCGAGACGATCACGACACAGATCGCCAGCATCCAGGATTCGAGCTACCCCGATGTCGCGAACCAGTTGCCGTCTGCCGAGATCGACGTCCCCTTCCGCGAGGGCTATCACCGGCATAACTTCGTCGGCTTGAACGCCTTCCTGATCGAGATGTTCAAGCAGTTCGATCCGGTGCTGGGACTGGCCAGTTCCGACTACATGACGGGCGCGAAGAACGGGGCCGACCAGCAGATCGAGAACATGCTGGTGCAGGCGCGGGACGCGACGGTGGATCTTGTGCTCGATGTCTCGTCGCCAGGTGCCGGACAGATCGTCGCCGATCTCACGCTGACCTCGCTGGTCGGGCACCGGTTCCCCAGCGGCGTCGGCTTCCGCCGCGCCTTCGTGGAGGTCAGGGCAGCCAGCGGCGGCGAGACGCTCTGGTGTTCGGGTTGCACCGATCAGTTCGGCGTGATCCTGGGCCCGGACGGGCAGCCGCTGAAGACCGAGTTCCTGGATTTCGTGCCGGAGGGAGCTGATGAGGCGCTCTACCAGCCGCACTACGAGACGATCGACAACCAGGAACAGGTCCAGATCTACGAGGAGCTGACCCAGAACGCCGAGCGTCAGTTCACCTCGAGCTTCGTGCACAGGATCTACCACCCGAAGGACAACCGCCTGCTGCCCAAGGGGTGGCTGGAGCCCGGAACGCCCGCGTTCGATGCCAAGTTCGACGGCAGCGATGTCACCACGGCGTTCCTGGCCGCGACCGAGCCCGAGGGCAATGCCGCCACGGATCCCGACTTCGGGCCTGGCACGGATACGGTCAGCTATCGCATCGCCCTGCCGGACGGGGTGGACCCGGCGGACGTGGCGGTGACAGCCACCGTGTACTACCAGGCGTTCCCGCCCTGGTTCCTGCGCCAGCGCTTCACCACGGCGCGGGACGGCCCGGCGACACAGCGGCTATTCTACATCGCCAGCCGGCTCCAGACCGAGGGTACGGCGATCGAGAACTGGAAGCTACAGGTGCAGCAGGCAACGGGGACGGTGCGTTAGTTGCGGCCCAGATCAGCGAGGATAGGACAATCGGGCCGGTCGTCGCCGTGGCAGCGCTCGACCAGATCGCCGAGCGTATCGCGCAGCCCCTCGAGTTCGGTGATCTTCTGTTCGATCCGGTGCAGATGCTGCTGGGCGACATCCTTGACCTGGGCGCTGGCCCGGTCGCGGTCCTCGTAGAGCGATAACAGCGTCCGGCACTCGTCGATCGAGAACCCCAGCGACCGTGCGCGAGACAGAAACATGAGCTTGTGGACGTCGATCTCCGAGAAACTGCGGTACCCGTTCGGGTCGCGGTCGGGCCGGATGAGCCCGATATCCTCGTAGTAGCGGATGGTCTTGGCGGGCAGGCCACTGGCCGCTGCCGCATCTCCGATGATCATGGCCGCCTCCCGGTGTGACGTGCGCCTGGCTGATACTGGCAGATCCTGGGCTGCCGCGCGAGGCCAAGTGGTGCGACGAGGCCATCGCCGGGCAGACTGCAATGGTGGCGGGGGGGAGACTTGAACTCCCGACCTCACGATTATGAGTCGTGCGCTCTAACCAGCTGAGCTACCCAGCCCCATCGCAGGCCGCCGAGATACTCCCGCCTCAACAAACCGTCAAGGGCATGACATGGATCTCCTGTCTGCGCATCGAATGCCTATGTTAACGTCCAGTGAAAAGCGCCGCCGAGGCGGCAGAACCTCCCGGGGGGACCATGGCGAAGGCATCGGATCTGTTCATCAAGGCGCTGGAGGAGGAAGGGGTCGAGTACATCTTTGGCATCCCGGGCGAAGAGAACCTGGATTTCCTCGACTCGCTGTCGCGATCCACGAAGATCAAGCTGATCCTGACCCGTCACGAACAGGCCGCCGGGTTCATGGCCGCGACCTACGGGCGATTCACCGGCAAGGCCGGGGTATGCCTGTCCACATTGGGGCCGGGGGCGACCAACTTCACGACCGCGGCGGCCTATGCGCAGTTGGGTGGCATGCCCATCATGATGATCACCGGGCAGAAGCCGGTGAAGAAGTCCAAGCAGGGCCGTTTTCAGATCCTCGACGTCGTCGAGATGATGCGGCCGATCACCAAGTACGCCCACCAGATCGTGGCGTCGGACAACATCCCCTCCCGCGTGCGGGAAGCGATGCGTCTGGCGGAGGAGGAAAAGCCCGGCGCCGTTCACCTCGAGCTGCCCGAGGACATCGCCGACGAAGAGACGGACGAGCGCCCCATCCCCCGGTCAGCCACCCGTCGCCCGGTCCCCGAAGAAAAGGCGATTGCCGCTGCGGTCGAGAAGATTTCTGCCGCCAAGTCGCCCATCATCGTGATCGGCGCGGGCGGGAACCGCAAACTGACGGGCAAGATGCTGACCAAGCTGGTCGACAAGTTCGGCATCCCCTTCGTGACCACGCAGCTTGGCAAGGGCGTGATCGACGAACGCCACCCCCTGTTCATGGGATGCGCGGCGCTCTCGGCCAACGACTTCGTGCACCGCGCGATCGAGGCCGCCGATCTGATCATCAACGTCGGCCACGACGTGATCGAGAAGCCCCCCTTCTTCATGCGCCACGGCGCACCCGCGGATGAAGGCCATTCGGCCGATAACCCGGTCGAGGTCGCGGAGGGCACCAGGGTCATCCACATCTCGTTTCGCTCGGCCGAGGTGGACCCGGTCTACTTCCCGCAGCTCGAGGTCATCGGGGACATCGCGAACGCGATCTGGCAGATCAAGAACGGTCTCAGCGAGCGCAAGGACGCCTGCACCTGGGACTTCTCGCGGATGATGGAGGTCAAGCGCCACCACGACGCCAATATCGCCAAAGGGGCGGGGGATGCGCGCTTCCCGATCTACCCCCAGCGGCTGGTGCGCGAGATCAGGGAGGCGATGCCCGATGACGGGATCATCTGCCTGGATAACGGGGTCTACAAGATCTGGTTCGCGCGGAACTACACGGCGCACCAGCCCAACACGGTGCTGCTGGACAACGCGCTGGCGAGCATGGGCGCGGGGCTTCCCTCGGCCATGGCGGCGCACATGGTGCACCCGGAGCGCAAGATCATGGCCATCTGCGGCGACGGGGGCTTCATGATGAACTCCCAGGAGCTTGAGACGGCAGTGCGGCTTGGCATGAACTTGACGTGCCTGATCCTGAATGATTCCAGCTACGGGATGATCCGCTGGAAGCAGGCGAACATGGGCTTCGAGGATTGGGGGCTGACCTATGGCAACCCCGACTTCGTGAAGTATGCCGAGAGTTATGGGGCGCACGGCCACCGCGTCGATAGCAGCGAGGGGCTTGCGGCCCTCTTGGCGCACTGTCTGAACACGCCGGGTGTGCATGTGATCGACTGCCCGGTCGACTATTCCGAGAACGATCAGATCCTGAACATCGACATCAAGAACGAAAGCGCGGCCATCTAGGCCGCGAGTCTTTTTCTGCAGGCCCGCCTCCTCCGTCCGCCCATCGCCCATGTCGCTCGGACGGGCAACATGGGCGACCCCGTGGGAGGAGACAGGCCTGCACGATGCGTGGAGGACGCGATGCTGAAAGACACCTATCCCTACTACCTCGCCAACGAGGCGGTTCACGCCAACACCGATCTGGCCGTCACCGACAAGTACTCGGGCGAGATCGCAACCCGTGTGGCGATGGCCGACGAGGCCGCAATCGACGCCGGCATCGCCGCGGCGGTCGAGGCCACGCGCCCGATGGCCGAGATGGCGTCCTATGAAAAGCAGGATGTCCTGATGCACTGCGTCGCCCGTTTCAAGGAACGGTATGACGAGCTGGCCTATGCCCTCTGCGTCGAGGCGGGCAAGCCCATCAAGGATGCCGAGGGCGAGGCGACGCGCCTGATCGACACGTTCCGGATTGCCGCAGAGGAATCGACGCGTATGCACGGGGAGCTGCAGGCGCTGGACATCTCTCCCCGGGCCAAGGGGTATCGGGGGATGTGGAAGCGGGTGCCGATCGGGCCGTGCAGCTTCATCTCACCCTTCAACTTTCCGCTCAACCTCGCCGCCCACAAGATCGCGCCTGCACTGGCGGTCGGGTGTCCCTTCGTGATGAAACCTGCCTCGAAGACCCCACTGGGCGCACTGATCATGGGCGAGGTGCTGGCCGAGACGGATCTGCCCAAGGGGGCCTTCTCGATCCTGCCGGCCACCCGGGACGGCGCAGATCTGTTCACCGTCGACGAGCGGCTGAAACTGCTCAGCTTCACGGGCTCTCCGGGCGTCGGCTGGGAGCTGAAGGCCCGGGCGGGCAAGAAGAAGGTCGTGCTGGAACTGGGCGGCAACGCCGCCGTGGTGGTGGACAAGGACACCGATCTCGACGACGCGGTCGAGCGCATCATCTTCGGCGCGTTCTACCAATCCGGCCAGTCATGCATCGGCGTCCAGCGCATTCTGATCCACGAGGATATCTACCCGGAAATGCGCGACAAGCTGGTCGAGACGACCGCCACGCTCAAATCCGGCGACCCCAAGGACCGCGACGTCTTCATCGGCCCCATGATCTCGGAGGGTGAGGCCAGGCGCCTGCATGACTGGATCCTCGAGGCGCATACCAACGGCGCCGATGTGCTCTGCGGCGGCAAGCGCGAGGGCAACATGCTCGAGGCGACGCTGATGGAGAACGTCGGGCCCGGCGAGAAGGTCAACACCGAAGAGGCCTTCGGCCCGCTTGCCATCCTGATCCCCTTCACGACCTGGGAGGAGGCGCTGCAGATCGTCAATGACTCCAAGTTCGGTCTGCAGGCGGGGATCTTCACGCGCGATTTCTACAAGGTGCAGCGCGCGTGGGATGTGCTGGAAGTGGGCGGGATCGTCGTCGGCGATGTGCCGAGCTACCGGGTCGACAACATGCCCTATGGCGGGGTGAAGGACTCCGGCCTCGGCCGCGAGGGGATCACCTTTGCCATGGAGGACATGACCGAGATCCGCAACCTCGTCATCCGCACGCCCCCTGGCGCAGGTGTCTGAGGCGGGGCCGCGCGCGGGTGGGTGGGGTGCCGGGACGCCTGCCTCCCCTCCATGACCTCGGGGGGGAGCGCGCGGCCTCGCCTCAGGGCCGCCAGAACAGCGGCGTCAGCAATACCAGGACGGACATGAACTCCAACCGTCCGAAGACCATGCCGGTGGCCATGATCCACTTGGCGAAAGGCTCGACACCCGCGTAGTTCCCGGCTGGCCCGATGTCCGGACCCAGCCCCGGGCCGACGTTCGTCAGGATAGCGACCGACCCCGAGATCGCACCGATCGTGTCCATCCCGTTCAACGAGAGCAGGATTGCCCAGACGCTCAGCGCCCCGGCAAAGACCAAGAAATACCCCATGACCGACGACAGGACGTCCCGATCGATCACCCGACCCTGATAGCGCAGCGGATGCACGCCGTGGGGCGAGTGGATGCGGCGCAGCTGCACGATCAGGGCCGCGAACAGGATCTGATAGCGGAAGATCTTGGCTGAACAGGCGGTCGACCCCGCACAGCCACCGATCAGCGCCAGGATGAAGAACAGAGCTGCCGGAAACGGACCCCAGGCGTAGAAATCCCGCACCGAGTATCCCGTGCCCGTGAGGATGGACGTCGTGTTGAAGACGGCGGTACGGAAGGCGACCTCGGCGGTGCGATCTGCGTCGACCATGCGAAACACCATCAGGACCGCTGCAACCACGGCGATGATCGCGAAGAAGGCACGCACCTGACTGTCCCGCCAGATGGGCACGAGGTTTCCGCCGGCCGCCTGCATCAGGCGCAGGAACGGCAGCGCCGCCAAGGCCATGAAGACGATTGCGACATACTGCGTGGCCGGCGCCATGTTCGTGAACGACGCGTCGTAGTTTCCCAACCCCCCTGTCGAAACGGTGGTCATCGCGTGGCAGATCGCATCGAACGCGGTCATGCCGGTGCCCGCATAGCCGAGCGCACAGGCAACCGTCAGCGCAACATAGAGCCCGCTGATCTGGGTGGCCGTCTCTGCCGCCCGGGGCAGGATATCGCCCATCAGATCGAACCCCTCCGATCGGAAGAACTGCATGCCCCCGATCTTCAGCGCGGGCAGGAAAACCATCGCGACGACCACAATCCCGACGCCGCCAAACCACTGCAGCATGGCCCTCCAGAGGAGCATCCCGCGCGGCGCCTGCTCGAGGTTATCGAACACCGTGGCACCTGTGGTCGTCAGCCCGGACATCGCTTCGAAGAAGGCATCGGTGTAGGTCGCCTGCGGGGCGCTGAAGACGAACGGCAAGGCACCGAAAATGGGCAACGCCACCCACACCAGGACGGTCAGCAGCAGCGCCTGGCGCCTGTCCAGACCCTTGGAGCGATCGGTGTCGGTCAAAAACGCCAGCGCCGTGCCCGACGCCATCGTGATCAGTGCCGCAATCAGGAATCCGAACCAGAGCTCGGCCCCATCAACAACGTCCAACAGGGTCGGCAACAGCATCGCCGCCCCCAGCGCGGCGGTGAGGCGCCCGATGACGTGGCCGACCGGCTGGAACCCTCTCATGCGCTCAAGCGTCGTTCGCGCCGAAGGGGGGTGTCAAGGACTTCGGCAGCCGGAGACGCCGATGCCCATCGCCGTCGCCGGTTGCGCTGTCTCCCCGGGCAGCAAGCTTGTTCGTCGCCTGTCATTCAGGCGCGCGCGCCACGGCCTGCCAGCGGGCGGCGACCGCATCGAAACGCCCGATCACGCCGTGGACCTCCGTCCCGATCTCGGTCAGCCCATACGTGACCTTGGGCGGCACGGTCGGCTCGATCTCACGCCACACAAGGCCGTCCGCTTCGAGTTCCCGCAACCTTTGCGTCAGCACCTTCGGTGAGATGCCCGCCACATGGCGGCGCAGGACGGCGAACCGGCATGCGCCGTGGGTTCCCAGCGCGTGAATGACATGCGTCTTCCACTGACCCCACAAGGCACGGAGCAGGGGGTCGGCCGGGCAACCTTCCTTTTGGGCCATGGCCGTCCTACTTCCCGGACCTGACGAGGTGGTTTCCATTCGGTAACTACTTTCACTTGGATACTTGCATTCCATATGAAGCCCGGCGCCCGAACACAATGGGCGATAGCAATGAAAGGGTCTCCAATGTCCAGGTCTGTCGTCGGCCTCCACCACGTCACGGCAATCAGCGGCCCGCCGCAGGAAAACCTCGAGTTCTACGTGGGGCAGCTTGGTCAGCGTCTGGTCAAGCGCACTGTCAACTTTGACGACCCCGGCACGTACCACCTGTACTACGGGAACGCCGAGGCATCGCCCGGATCGATCATGACGTTCTTCCCCTTCGTCGACGCAGGTCCCGGCCGGCCCGGTGCCGGCATGGCGAGCGCCGTCGCTTATTCGGTCCCGGATCTCGAAGCCGAGATGCTGCGGCTGGCCGAGGCCGCGATCGACTTCGAAGGGCCCTTCCATCGGTTTGGCGCGCAAGGCATTGCCCTGCGTGATCCCGATGGATTGCGGGTTGAGCTGATCGAAGAAGGCACCTCGGGCCGCTTCCACTCCGTGACGCTGTGGCTGGATGATGTCGAGCCGACCGCGCGCGTGCTCGAAGTGATGGGCTATGTGCGGTCGGGCACCGAAAGTGATCCGACCGGCGGCACCGGTGGTACCGAGCAGCGCGTCCGGCTGCAGGCGGGTACGTCCGATGGGGCGGCTCTCGTCGACCTGATGACATCGGATGCGCCGTCGATCGGGCGTCCGGGCGCGGGCACGATCCACCATGTCGCCTTCCGCGCTCGCACGGCCGAGGAACAGCTTGCCTGGCGCGAGAAGCTGCTCGGCGAGGGGTTCGACGTGACCCCGGTGATCGACCGGCAGTACTTCGATGCCATCTACTTCCGGACGCCGGGCGGTGTGCTGTTCGAGATCGCGACAGACCCGCCTGGTTTTGCGCGGGACGAAGACCCAGCCCATCTGGGCGAGGCCCTGAAACTGCCCGACCAGTACGAGCCGATCCGCGACCGGATCGAGCGGGTGCTGCCAGAGCTCAAACTGCCGAGGGCATCATGACGGTCCCGCGCCTCGCATCAGCCGTGACGGGTGGGACCGGGCCCCACGCGGGGCAGCGTGTCGTCCAGGGTGGCGCGCCGCTGTCCCGTGCGGGCCGGGCCTTGGTCGCCCTGCATGGCCGCGGCGGCGGGCCGGAGGACATGTTGGCGCTTGTGGCGCATCTGGCGTTGCCGGATGTGGCCGTGATTGCGCCCGGGGCCGCTGGGCGGTCGTGGTGGCCAAACAGCTTCCTGGCCCCGCTGGAAGCCAACGAGCCGGGTCTCGCCAGCGGTCTCTCGGTGGTCGAGGCCCTGCTGGACGATCTCTCGCAAGCGGGCTTCGGCCCCGAGCGGGTCGTGCTTGCAGGGTTCAGCCAGGGCGCGTGCCTGACGCTCGAGGCGGCGGCGCGGCTGGCGCAGCCCTTCCATGCGGTGGCGGGCCTTTCAGGCGGCCTGGTCGGCACGGGCGAGACTGGAGGGGCGCCTCTGGACACGCTCTATGGTCACGCGGACAAGTCGTTCGACTACGCTGGTCGGCTCATCGGTGTGCCCGTTCTGCTGGGCTGCCATGCGCGCGATCCCCACATCCCGCTGACGCGCGTCGAGGACAGCGCGCAGGTCCTTCGCGACATGGGCGCCGAAGTCGAGACGATGATCCTTCCCGGGGCCGGTCACGGCATCGTCGCCGAGGAGGCCACGTGGTTGCGCAAGCACCTGAACACCTAGGTCACGGCACTGCCCGTCTCCGGTCGCGTCGGAACGCCACCAAGGATCAGAGGGACCTTGCCGTTCTGGCCAACCTCTGATCGGCGAGCGCGAGGCAAGGTCCACCGACCAACCCTACGCGCCAAAATCCGACACCTGGCACCCCTTGCTCAGCGCTGTGGAGCGGCTAAGGTCGCGCGTCACCAGTTCCCGATTTCTCCTATGCATACGCGCGCCTACGATGTGATCGGACGGTGATCTGAACCGAGAACGGGAGAGACCAAAATGAGAAGCTGGTGGAAGACCCCTGTGCAGCCCGAACCCGACACGCTTGATGCGGTTGTCCTGCTCAACCGCACCGTCTATGGCGGTGAGTTCTACCTCGAGAACAGCTTCCGCGCGGACTATGACCCGGCAACAGACCCGCCGGCAGAGGGCGCTGAGAACCTGCGCTTGGCGCTGAACGTCTACGATCGCTACGACACTTACCTGGAACCCTTCGGCTACAAAGTGCTGACGGGCGACGACCTCGGCTTCGGCCCGGGCGAAAGCGCTGCGGGCGCGACGTCGGCCGATGATCTGAACGTGTTCTACAAGGGTGGCCTCTTCCGCAACACCTACCAGGAACTGCCCGACGGCAGTTTGGTCAACGTGCCCGATGCGGGCGCCGTAGCACTGGTGACCGAGAACGATAATCCGACCGGCAAGACGGTGAACCTCGTGCTGCGGGGCACCGATGCGGACTTCGGCTCCGACGGTGAGGCCGGGACCGGGCCAGGCCAGGTGCGCTACTACGGGCAACTGCAACCGCTGATCGACAAGCTCTACGAATATGCTGCCGATCCGGCGAACGGCGTGACCGAGGTCGTGGTCTCGGGCCAGAGCCTTGGCGGCACGGCGGCGGACCTCTTCACGATCTACGACGGTGCCCGGTTTGACGCGCTCGACGGGGTCGACCTCTCGGTGGTCTCGATCTCGTCGGCCGGGATCGATCCCGAAACGTTGAACCTCAAGCAGGACTTCGACCCCGCGCTCGTGGACGTCTCGGGCCCGGCCCCGGCAATCGCCGCGCCGAGCTACTACACCCAGTTCGCCCACGATCAGGACTTCGTCTACTTCCCCGAGCGGTATGATTTCGCCCAGCACGATGCCGCCGGACCGCTGATCCCAGCGATCTTCACCGCGGGCGCCCTGGCCGGTCTGACCGACGCGATCCATATTGGTGGCGACACCGACAACCCGGCGCTGATCGAGCTCGAGACCCCCCTGGTCCCCGTCTACGATCTGACGGCCGGCTTCGCCTCGTTCTTCCTGCCCCCGCACTACATGGACCTCTACGAGCTGAACGGGCGCAATCTCGCTGTGGCGCTGGATGCGGCGGGCCGGTCGGACTTCGATCGCTACATCGCGCTGAACGGCCAGAACTTCGCGACCGAAAACGTCGAGAGCAACAACACCGTCAACGGCTGGGCGCTTCCCGTCGACGACAGCTTCGACGTCAGCGGTGAGACCGGGGATGTCATGATCCTGGGCCTCGGCGGCGACGATACGGTCACGCTGGGCCTGGGCGATGATTTCTACTTCGGCGGTGAGGGGACCGACACGGTCGATCTCTCGGCCTCGGTCAAGGGCGCGATCGTGAGCCTGTCGCTGGGGTTTGTCTTCAGCAAGGGCAATATCGGCGGGCGCGACGAGCTGCTGAGCGTCGAGAACGTCATCGGCTCGGATGGCCGGGATCTCCTCTTCGGCGACAAGGGCGCAAACGTGCTCGAGGGGGCTGGCGGCAAGGACAAGATCTTCGGCAAGAAAGGCGACGATGTCGTCTCGGGTGGCGATGGGAACGATGTGCTCTTGGGCGGCAGGGGTGATGACACCGTCATCGGAGGCGCCGGCAACGACCGCATGTTCGGCGGTCGCGGCGACGATGTCTTCGAGTTCGACCTGGGCCACGACGACGATCGCATCCGTGACTTCCGACCCGGGCATGACCTGATCGATCTGTCGGCGCTTGACTTCGCGAGCTTCGACGACGTCGAGGATGCCGCCTACCAGCGCGGCCGGTCGACTGTGATCGAAACCTCCGAAACCGACAGCATCCGGCTTGACGGTGTGCGGTTACGGGAGCTGGACGCGGACGATTTCATCTTCGCGATCGCGTAGCACGGGGGACTCGACGCGGGACCGGCTGCGGGAGGTACTGACGTCGACATTGCCGACAAGGTCACGTTGTCCCTGAAGGAAGCGAGCTTGTCCTGACTGGACGTGACCTGTTGGCCTGGGATGCGGCCGTCCCCTGCGCGAGCTGGAAACTGGCGCAGGTCCACTGGCGCATATCCACTCCTGAGCCCGACCTCATCCAGAAATAGTCCTTGTTCCACCAAGGA
>JBCCDA010000072.1:0-23261 GCA_039033215.1 Pseudomonadota bacterium
GAGCAACCCGCCCTGATCGAAACCAACATATCCCGGAGGCGCGCCGATCAGACGGCTGACCGAGTGCTTCTCCATGTATTCGGACATATCAAAGCGCTTGAACTCGATCCCAAGGACTGAGGCCAACTGTTTTGCGACCTCTGTCTTGCCGACCCCTGTCGGACCGGTGAAGAGGTACGACCCAATCGGCTTTTCGGGCTCACGCAGTCCAGCACGGCTGAGCTTGATTGCAGACGCGAGCGCCTCGATCGGCTGCTCCTGTCCGAAGACCACCCGCTTCAGATTACCCTCGAGATCACGCAGTGCTTCCGTGTCGGACTTGGAGACCGACTTGGGCGGAATGCGAGCGATCTTGGATACGACCGTCTCGATGTCCTTGGGCGTGATTGTCTTGCGCCGCTTGGATTCGGGCAGCAGGTGCTGCGCCGCCCCGGCCTCGTCGATGACGTCGATCGCTTTGTCCGGCAGCTTGCGGTCGTTTATGTACCGGCTAGAAAGATCAACTGCCGTTTTGATCGCATCCGCAGTGTAGCGCACGTCGTGGTGCTCCTCGAAGAACGGCTTCAGGCCGCGGAGGATCTTCACTGCGTCGTCGGTCGACGGCTCATTCACATCGATCTTCTGGAACCGCCGCGACAGCGCGCGGTCCTTCTCGAAGTGCTGACGAAACTCAGAGTAGGTTGTCGATCCCATGCAGCGCAGGGATCCCGACTGGAGCGCGGGCTTCAGAAGATTGGATGCATCCATCGCACCACCCGTCGTCGCACCGGCGCCGATCACCGTATGGATTTCATCGATGAAGAGCACCGCATCCGGATGGTCCTCGAGCTCCTTGATGACCGCCTTGAGCCGCTCTTCAAAGTCGCCGCGGTAGCGCGTGCCCGCCAGCAGCGCGCCCATATCAAGCGAGAATATGGTCGACCCTGCCAGAACATCTGGCACTTCTTCGTCAACAATCTTCTTGGCGAGCCCTTCAGCGATAGCCGTCTTGCCGACGCCGGGGTCACCCACCAGAAGCGGGTTGTTCTTCCGCCGACGGCAGAGGACCTGAATGCAGCGTTCAACCTCGTTGGACCGCCCGATGAGGGGATCGACTTTGCCCTGACGTGCCTTGGCGTTCAGATCAACGCAGAACTTGCCCAGCGACGTCTCATCGCCCTGTTCCTCGGAACCGGTGACTTCATCGGTGGAATCTTCTTCGTCGGCGCCGCGAACAGGCCTGCGTTCTCCGAAGGCAGGATCCTTTGCCACGCCGTGGCTCAGGTAGTTGACCGCGTCATACCGGGTCATGTCCTGTTCCTGCAGGAAGAACGCCGCATGGCTCTCGCGTTCATTGAAGATCGCGACCAGAACGTTTGCCCCGGTGACTTCGGAACGTGACGACGATTGCACGTGAATTGCCGCCCGCTGGATCACCCGCTGGAAGCCAGTCGAGGGCGCCGCCTCGGATCCTTCCATGTCGAAGACCAGCGTTTCCAGTTCGGTGTCGATGAACTTGGTCAGCGTCTTTCGCAGCTCCGCAAGATCGACCGAGCAGGCGCGCATCACACGCGCCGCATCCGGCTCATCAATCAAGGCAAGCAGCAGGTGTTCCAAGGTGGCGAGTTCGTGCTTTCGCGCATTGGCAAAGCCGATCGCACGATGGATCGCATCCTCTAGCGAGTTCGTCAGCGAGGGCATGGCTTCTCCTATCACTTGCTGTCATCCGCGGATGCGCCGAGTCAGCATGAGCCGAACTTCCTCGATCCCGCAAGACTACGCGACCACACAAACCTTATTTTGGAGTTGTCGGATGCACGATCAAGCCCGGCGATGCGAAAGCGCAACGCGTCGGCCAGCCGTCATTCCTTCTCCATTGTGCATTGAAGGGGGTGTTGGTTCGATCGCGCGCAGTCCATGACCTGCGTCACTTTGGTCTCTGCTACTTCGAACGGATACACCCCGACGACCGCCACGCCCTTGGTGTGGACCGTCAGCATGATGTCCACAGCACGTCCATGATCGAGATTGAAGAATCGCTCAAGGACGTAAACCACGAACTCCATCGGCGTGTAATCGTCGTTGAGCATGAGCACTTTGTAGAGAGACGGACGCCGTGTCTTCGGCTTTGCCTTCACTACAGTCCCGACGTCGCCATCACCGCCTTTACCGCCCGAGTCCTTGTCGGAGTCGTCGTCGGACCCGGCATGCGGGCGGTCATACCAGCTATGTGTCGGCACTGCCGTCATGGTCTTCAACTTTCCGGGGGGCCAAGCGTTCGTGGCTCCGGCGCAATATAGGCAGTTCGCCAAAATAGAAAAGGGGGGCTCGAGCCCCCCTCAACATCGGTCGGGTGCTTGACCCTCAGGTATTGTAGGTCTTGACCATGTCGCTGGCCGCGGAGAACCGTGCATTCAGAGGCTCGAACGCGCTCTTGGCCGCTGCCGTGTACATCTCGTTAAGCTTGGTGGCCTCGGAGACATATGCTTCGAAGGTGGTCTTCGCGAACTCGGTCTGCTTCTCGAAATACTCGGTGACGGACTTGGCGGAGGTGAGTTCCTTCGCCGCAGCCATGCTGTCCTGATAGCTCTTTTTCGAGAACGCGATGATTTCGGCGTTCATTTCTTCCGCTGCCTTGGCCACAACCTTCGAGGAGGCAACCATGGCTTCGACGTTTTCCTGACCGAACTGGGTGGCATCCTCGACGCCCTTGGTCATCTTCTCTACGCCCTCTTCCACGGTCTTCTTTGCTTCGGCCGTGAATTCTTCTACTTGCTGCGTCGCAACCTTGTTCATATCGGCTTCCTCCAGTCTGCGTGCGTCGGCACGGCATTCCTATGAATTAGGGGTAGGCAGTAAATCCACCTCTACCGTGGGTGTCGGAATAAGGTTGATGCTGCGCCGCGTCAAGGCGCTTTTTGTGCGCTGCACAAAAGCTTGAAGAGTCCGGTCAGGATGTTCCCGCAACTCCTCGGGAAGTTTTACACATTTCCGATTCTCTTCCTGTGAACAATCTGTTAGCCTTAATGGTGCAGGGTGGAGAGACCAATCCGGCGTTAGATCGGTGGTCATCCACGGAAACAGGCAAGAGGCGTGCGCCATGCAAAATGTTGTGCAGGCAATGCGCTCTGTGGTGGTTGTGTTTGTGCTGCTGGCGGCGGGCTCGCCACTGGTGGCGGAAGCGGCACCCAAAGCGTCTATTGTGATGGATATGCGAAACGGCGAGGTGCTGTACGCCCGAAGTGCCGATCGCAAGCTGCATCCCGCATCATTGACCAAGATGATGACACTCTATCTGACGTTCGAGGCGATCCGGGCAGGGCGCTTGCGGCTTGATCAACGGGTCCGGGTGTCCCGACATGCCGCGCGTCAGCCGGCCTCCAAGCTTTACCTCCGGGCCGGCCAGCGCGTGACCATCCGGAGCCTGATCAGAGCGACGGCGATCAAGTCGGCAAACGATGCTGCAATGGTGCTTGCAGAGGCCGTTGCCGGTAGCCAATCGAATTTTGCCGAACAGATGACGCGCAAGGCGAGATCGTTGGGAATGAACAATTCGCGGTTCCGCAACCCGCATGGGCTGACGCAGAAGGGCCACTACTCCACCGTCCGAGACATGGCCATCCTGTCGCGGCATCTGTTCTTCGATTTCCCGAAGTACTGGAACGTCTTCGGACGCCGCAGTGCCTACGCTGCCGGCAAGCGCATCTGGAACACGAACAGACTTCTTCGGAGCTACGCGGGTGCGGATGGGCTGAAGACCGGATACACCCGGGCGGCGGGCTACAATCTTGCAGCATCGGCGAAGCGTGGGCGCAAACATGTGCTTGCGATCCAGTTTGGCGCGAATTCATCGGCGGACCGCTCCCGCCGGGTGACACGCCTGCTCGACATGGGCTTTTCGCGTGCGAAGTCGCGGGTCCGTTCGGTCAAGCCACAAGGTCAGCGACGTGACTCCGTTGTTGTCTCGAGTGCGCCGATCCCGCGGTCAAAACCCGGTGCGCCCGTGACAGGTCTGGCTGCGGTCTCGGCGGCGCTCGCGCCCTCACAGGCGCAGGCAGCGACGGTTCCAAGCGGTGAACTGGCAGTGGTACCGTCAAGCGAAACTGTGATGTCTGCCTCAAGACTGGCACCAGCCGAGGCCGAGGTGCCGCGGGCTCGAGCGACATCGCGCAGGTTCAAGTCTGCTCCAGTACAGACTGTCACTCCCATCCCTCGCGAACGCCCGGTTCACATGGCCAGCCAGGGGCAGCTCTCCTGGGCGGCCGAGATCGGACCGTTCGAGTCTGAGTCCGATGCTCTGGTCCAGCTGGCGCAATTGCCTCGAACGGCCGTCGCTCGGGTCAGCAAGTCTCCGTCTGGGGATGCGTCGGAAGCATACAAGATCGTCATGCCGCTGGCCAACGAAGCGGCTGGCGCCGAGGTCTGTCGGGCAGGGTTCAGCGCGCCCGCCGAATGTCGGGTCGTCAATGGTTTGGCCGGCCGATAAGGCCGGTTCCAGCAAACTAGGCCGCGACTACCTCTGGCAGATCAAGCGATTTGATCATGTCGCGCAGTTCTTGACGTGCTGCGACATGGCTCATCGTCAACACGATCTCTCCACCTTCTTTGAGGTCTAACAGTGTGAGGCCATTCAGGAAGAGTTCCCGGAAGATAACCCGCTCAGCGAAGCCAGGTATCACCCGAAATCCAATGCGCTTGGACAACTCGGATAGTGCCCCGCCGATCCTGCGCTTGTTTCGACTTTCCAGCGTCGCCACACGATTGCGCAACACAACCCAATCGATCGGTGTCTTTCCTTCCGCCGCTCTGAACTGTCGAGCAGACCAGACCATCTCCGCATAGATCGACGGTCCCAGCACCCCACCAGTCACCGGATCGAGCCGCCCCAGAAGGTCAAAGTCGATCAGACTGTCGTTCATCGGCGTGATCAATGTGTCAGCCGATGCATGCGCTGCTTCGCTCAGAGGCGTGACTGCCCCGGGCGTATCGACAATGATGAACTGGCAGGTTCTGCCCAAATGACGGATCGCCTCGGCGAGATTCGCCCGGTCTTCAAGGGCAGCCTTGGCGCGCAGTGGGGCAGTAGATGGATCGATTGCCACCAGCTGCGGAAGGAGAAGGCGCTGACCGATCCGCTTGGAGTGGGCGGCGCGATTGTCGAGGTACCGGAAGAACGTCTGTTGACGGCTGTCGAGATCAATCGCACCGACTTGCGCCCCCTGACGGGCAAGCGCCACGAACAAGTGCATCGCGGTGGTCGACTTTCCCGATCCGCCCTTCTCGTTGCCGAGTACAATTACGTGAGGCGCAGGATCGCTCACCACCGCGCTCCTCGATGAGATCTAGACAGTTCGCAAAGATCTGCTGCGGCTACGCCAACAGCAGGCCCAAACACCTGGCATGTTGCTGGGCGTCCAAAACCCAGCAAGCGCGCTCAGATTCCGAAACCGTCGTATTTCTTCTTGAACTTCGAAACGCGGCCCCCGGCATCGAGCAACCGCTGGCCACCACCGGTCCACGCCGGGTGTGCCGACGGATCGATGTCGAGCGTCAGCGTCTCGTTCTCGTTGCCCCAGGTTGACCGCATCTGAACACTGCTGCCGTCCGTCATCTTGACCTCGATGACGTGGTAGTCGGGGTGAATGTCCGCCTTCATGGCCGTACTCCGCGCGGCTCGAGCCGCATATCTGGTGCGGCGCCGCGCCGCAAATGTCCGGGACCGCCGGTGCCGCCACCGCCGGGGAGCAGGTCGTATAGGCGATCGCGCCTTGCCTCGCAAGCCCCTGTGGCAGGGTTGATTTGGCAACGGTGAGACGGCAGAGAACGCGCATGAACGATACGCTGAAGCTCATCATTTTTGACGTCGATGGCACACTCCTCGATAGTCAGGCGTCGATTCTGTCCTCGATGAAGCAGGCGTTCGAGGAGGCGGGCTATCCGGTGCCGCCAAGGGACGAAGTTCTCAGCATTGTGGGTTTGTCACTGCCGCAGGCTATGGGCGTGTTGATGCCTGGCAAGCCCACCACGATACATGACCAGTTGGCCGACCTCTACAAGTCCGCATTTCTCGCACAGCGTCAGGCCGGTCAAGCGGAGAGTGAGCAGACGCTTTACCCGGGTGCGCGCGAAGCAATCCATCATTTCGATGGGTCTGGATACCTGTTGTCAGCTGCGACGGGAAAGGCGCGACGGGGTCTCGACCATTTTCTGGACAGCCAGGGCTTTCGACAGCACTTCATCGGGACCCAATGCGCTGACGATGCGCCGTCAAAGCCTCATCCGGGCATGGTCCTGAACTGCCTGGCGGCAACGGGTGTCGCGCCGGAGGACGCAGTGATGGTCGGCGACACCGAGTTCGATATGGCCATGGGGCAGGCGGCTGGGGTTCGGCGGCTCGGTGTTTCCTGGGGGTACCACCCTACGGATCGGATGCTTCTTGGTGGCGCGGAGGCCATCGCGACCGACTTCGCGCATCTGCGTGACCTGATCTCGGAGATATGGGCGTGAAGCGTTTCTGGGAAGAAGCACGGGCGGAGGAGTGCAGGGATGGCTGGCATGTCCTTCTGGATATGCGCCCCGTCAGAACCCCGGCTGGACGCGCTGTCGTTGTGCCGCTGCGGGCTCTCGCGGAAGAAATTGTCGCCGAATGGGAAGCTCAGACGGAGTTCGTCAACCCCCTTTCGATGCCTATGACCCGATATGCGGCAACATGCCTGGACAGGGTGGCGCCTGAGCTCGACACGGTCGCGGAGACCATCGCTGCCTATGGTGAGACGGATCTGCTGTGCTACCGGGCGGACTTTCCAGAGGCGTTGGTCTCTCGGCAGAACGCGGCTTGGGATCCAATGCTCGAGTGGGCGTCCGAGACGTTTGACGCGAAGCTGAATGTCGGGGCCGGGGTCATGCACATTGCTCAGCCACCACAGGCTGTCGCGGCGCTTCGCAGAGAAGTCATTGCCCACGCTTCTTGGTCTCTGACTGCACTGGCTGATCTTGTCACCATTTCCGGATCGCTCGTGCTGGGGCTTGCAGTGGCGCGGGAGCGTCTTGGCAGTGCCGAGGCATGGCGGATGTCCCGGATCGATGAACAGTGGAACGTCGACCAATGGGGCGAGGACCATGACGCAGCCGAGCAGGCGGCACGGCGTGAAAGCGACTTCCAGAATGCGGCAAGACTGATAAGCATGGTCCGAGGGCTCTGACGCCTGGATTGTCCGGCCGCTACGGGTAGCCCCCGATGGAACTGAGCGATGCAACATCTCCCAATCTTTGATGGGCACAATGACGTCCTGACCCGCATCTATCGATCCGGTGCCAACCCAGTCGATGAGTTCACCTCTGTCGGGCCTGGGCACATCTATACGGACACCGCACGGGCCGGTGGGCTCGGCGGAGGCTTCTTTGCCGTCTGGGTTCCGTCGCCGGTGAACCTTGATGATCTGACGGAAGAGATGAGCAAAGAGGCATACGATTTGCCTCTGCCCGAGCCGATCTCATGGTCAGATGCGACGGCGGTCGCCATGGCTCAGATTGCGGATCTCAGTACGCTTGAGGCTGCTGGTGTGTTGGAGATTGTGACAACGGCAGACAGGCTCGAGGCGTGCCTGGCCGAGGGAACTTTTGCGGCGATCCTGCACATGGAGGGCGCCGAGGCGATTGACCCTGAGCTTCGGTCGTTGGAGGTCTTCTACCGAGCGGGGCTGCGGTCGCTCGGTCCGGTATGGTCACGCAACACCGTGTTTGCCGAAGGTGTGCCGTTCCGGTTTCCCGCAATGCCGCAGGCCGGTGCGGGGCTCACACCTGCCGGCAAGCGTCTGGTACAGGCCTGCAACGACATGGGCATCATGATCGACCTGTCGCATCTTAACGAGGCCGGATTTTGGGACGTGGCCGAGCTGTCCTCGGCACCTCTGGTTGCCACGCACTCCAACGCCCATGCGATTTGCCAGCACGCCCGGAACCTGACCGACGCACAGCTGGACCGGATCGGGGAGAGCGATGGGTTGGTGGGCCTCAATTTTGCCGCCGCGTTCCTGCGACCCGATGGCAAGATGGACGCAGACGTACCGATGGAACATCTCCTTTCGCACTTGGATCACCTGCTCGATCGTCTGGGAGAGGACCGTGTCGGCCTGGGGAGCGACTTTGACGGTGCTGTAGTCCCGCAGGAGATTGGTGATGCAGCGGGACTACCGGTGCTGCGAGAGGCAATGAAGAGCCACGGATATTCGATCGAGTTGGTCGAGAAGATCTGTTGGCGGAACTGGGTCAGGGTGCTTCGACAGACCTGGAAGGGGTGAGGCTGCCGCGCTGGCCTGAAGTGGCGTTCGACCCCTTCAGGCCGTGCTTCGCATACGCCACCTAGTGGCGCCGTCGAGGCATGCGGCGGCTCCCCCACTACGGGAAAAGATACTCCGCTAACATGGTTAACTATCTACTAACGCCTGCAACTCGTTTCCGTGGGGTCAGGGTTGGGTGCCCCACTGTATCCGTCCCCAGGCGCGCTCGTGAAAGTAGTAGAGCAACAGCTTGGTAAGCACCTCGAGAGTCCCGATGGAGATCGCGGTCCCAAGACTGCCGGTGAAGAGCAGCGCGAGCAGCATGGTGTCCAGGCTTGCGGTTACCCGCCAGGTCGCCGTCTTGGCGCCTGAACGCCGCTTGGTCTCGCGTCGTCTGCCCGCCTCGGAGAAGACACCCCAACCCGCGCGACCCCAGAGTTGTTCGTGAACGTAATAGAGGATCATCTTCGTGATGACCTCGGTGATCGCGATGAACGTGGCCGTCTTGGCGTTCTCGGTGTGGGATTGCTCGTCCGCCCCCAACATTGGGCCAAGAAACGTCAGCACAACAAATGAAAGGAGCAGTGTGTCCGTGGTGCCTACAACACGCCATGAGACAGCCTTTGCCAGTGACCGCTTTGGGCTGACGGCGGGGACACTTTTCGTAGGTGGAGACTGCTCATGGCCGGGCATCTCTTGGACGGGGCCTCCGCGCATGTCTCAGCGCTCCTTTTCGCAACTGCAGCAAGAGTATGCGTTTTCTGTCCGGACGGCAATGGGACTCCGGGCCGCGCACGTGATCGCACGAAGGTTCACGAAACGTTGAGTAGAGCTGGGAGCGTGTCCTGTCAGCGCCCATCTCTCCTTCAGCACAAACACCCATGCCTGAGCCGAGGAGGCCGATATGCTGGACAACGTCATTGCGCTTTTTCGTGGTGAAGACGCGCTGGATCTGCGAATTGCGGAACTCAGAGGACTCCATGATCGGGATCTCGCCGATCTGGGAATAGCGCGAGATCAGATCGAAGAGTTCGTCAGGACCCGGTTCCAACCCTGCCGATAGCTCACAGCCACCACTGATCGATTTCCGCGATATCATCGTCGGAGTAGCCGAAGTGGTGGGCGATTTCGTGCACCAGCACGTGGCCGATAAGATGGTCAAGCGATACATTCTGGCGCGCTTGCCACTCGGCGAGGATCGCACGGCGATAGAGCCAGACCAATGCCGGAAACTGCACCGGATCGCTTTCAGAGCGGTCCGTCAGCGCAACCCCTTCGTAGAGCCCTGTGAGATCCAGAGCGTCGTGCATGCCCAGATCCGCGAGCACTTCCGGGTCGGCCTCCTCGGCGACGGCGATGACCACTCCCTCACACCGCGACTTGACGAATTCGGGTAGCCTGTCGAAGGCCTCGCGGGCGAGACGCTCGAAGGTGTAGAGCTCGGGCGGCGGTGCGTCCGCTGGCAACATCGCTCCCCGGTACGACAGGGGGAGTCGGGGGTCAACAAAGCGGTGCCTCTTAGCTCGAATGTCGCGCGAAATCAGCTTGACGCACAGCGGCGCGGCGCGTAATCACCCGCCCAACCGCCGCAAGGCGGGTGCGCGGTTGTAGCTCAGTTGGTTAGAGTACCGGCCTGTCACGCCGGGGGTCGCGGGTTCGAGCCCCGTCAACCGCGCCAAAACACCCCCAGTACCGATTGCTTGGCGTTCAAAACCATGCGCCGTTAACCTTCCGTCAACCCTTTGGCGAAGAACGTCCGGCCTGCGACTCTGCCGCGATTGACGGCGGGCGCGCCGACCCGTTAAGCGTGACGGAGCGCCACTAACAACGCCTGGGGGCCACATGGAAGACCTGCTGCGGGAATACCTCCCCGTCGTCATCTTTCTCGGGATAGCGATCGCCCTCGGGCTTGTTTTGATGCTTGCCGCAGCGGTGCTGGCGGTGCGTCGTCCCGATGCCGAGAAAGTGTCCGCCTACGAGTGTGGGTTCAACGCATTCGATGATGCACGGATGAAGTTCGATGTGCGCTTCTACCTCGTGTCGATCCTCTTCATTATCTTTGACCTTGAGATCGCGATGCTCTTCCCGTGGGCCGCTGCGTTTGGCGGGCTCTCGGATGTGGCGTTCTGGTCGATGATGGTCTTCCTGGGCGTCCTGACGATCGGCTTCGCCTACGAATGGAAGAAGGGAGCGCTGGAATGGGAGTAGCGACGGGCGCAACCGCGGGCGCAGACAAGGATGTCCTCGCCAAAAACCTGTCTAATGAGTTGGCAGATAAGGGTTTCTTGCTGACGACAGCGGATGACCTGATCAACTGGTCGCGGACCGGATCCTTGATGTGGATGACGTTTGGGCTCGCGTGTTGCGCTGTCGAGATGATGCATACCGCGATGCCTCGGTACGATTCTGAGCGGTTCGGCTTCGCGCCGCGGGCAAGCCCCCGTCAGTCAGACGTCATGATCGTCGCAGGCACGCTGACCAACAAGATGGCGCCGGCGCTGCGCAAGGTCTACGATCAGATGCCCGAGCCGCGCTACGTGATCTCGATGGGTTCGTGTGCAAACGGGGGTGGCTACTACCACTACAGTTATTCGGTGGTGCGCGGCTGTGACAGGATCGTTCCTGTCGACATTTACGTGCCCGGATGCCCGCCGACCGCCGAAGCGCTGCTCTACGGCATTCTTCAGTTGCAACGGAAGATCCGTCGCACCGGCACCATCACGCGCTGAGAGAGGGTACATGTCGGACGCACTGCAAGAACTCGGTGACATGATCGCGATGTCCCAGCCGGATGCCGTGCTCAGCCATCATGTTGCCAATGGCGACTTGACGCTGGTCGCCAGCATCGGACAGCTGCGCGGGTTGGTCACGCATCTGCGGGACAATGCCGCCTGTGCCTTCACGACGCTGATCGATCTGACCGCGATCGATTGGCCTGAACGGGAGGATCGCTTTGAGGTGGTATACCACTTCTTGTCGATGCCTCAGAACCAGCGTGTACGGGTCAAGGTTACCGTCGGCGAGAGCGAGATCGTGCCGTCGATATCGGACCTCCATCCCTCGGCGAATTGGTTCGAGCGAGAGGTCTTCGACATGTATGGCGTCATGTTCTCCGGCCACCCGGATCTGCGGCGCATCCTCACGGACTACGGCTTTCGCGGCCACCCACTGCGCAAGGATTTCCCGACGACCGGATATACGGAAGTCAGGTATGATGAGACCCAGAAACGTGTGGTTTATGAGCCGGTTAGCCTGGTTCAGGAGTATCGCCAGTTCGACTTCATGAGCCCATGGGAGGGTGCCGAGTATATCCTTCCGGGCGACGAGAAGAAGGAAGCCTGACAATGCTTGATCAGTCAGCAGAAGCTGCCGTTCGTGCCGTTGCCGAAGGTTACTGTGTGGCGCTCCACACAGCGGACGCGGACTACCTCCACAACCTATGCCACGAGAATTTTGCAATGGCATCGGTGCAGCCGTCCGGCAATCAGATGTTCTTCACTCGAGAGACCTTCGTCGAGCGTGCTCGCTCGCGTGATCCGTTCGAAGGGGAGCCGAGCTTTGAGGTGCTATCGATCGACATGGAGCCAGAGATGGCGATGGTGAAGCTCTGGGTCGACATGCCGCCGCGGCGCTACTGCGATTACCTGGGCTTCTTCCTCGTCGGGGGCGAGTGGAAGCTGATACAGAAACTTTATCGCACGGCCTCGGGCCCGTCGCTCTGAAGCGCACCGGGCGCTACCGCGTCTTCTTCATTCTAAGCACGAGGCTCCGATGGACGGCTCAATCGACCAACTGACCGGCGAACAGCGGATCCGGAACTTCAACATCAACTTTGGGCCGCAACACCCTGCAGCACATGGTGTTTTGCGCTTGGTTCTGGAGCTCGACGGTGAGATCGTGGAGCGGACGGATCCGCATATCGGTCTCTTGCACCGCGGCACCGAAAAGCTGATGGAGAGTAGGACGTATCTCCAGAACCTGCCGTACTTTGATCGGCTGGACTACGTGGCGCCGATGAACCAGGAACATGCCTGGTGTCTAGCGATCGAGAAGCTTGTGGGCGTCGAGATCCCGCGGCGTGGTTCGCTGATCCGGATCCTCTATTCGGAAATTGGGCGTGTTCTCAATCACTTGCTGAATGTCACCACGCAAGCGATGGACGTTGGTGCGCTGACCCCACCGCTGTGGGGGTTTGAGGAACGCGAAAAGCTCATGGTCTTCTACGAGCGGGCGTGTGGGGCGCGGCTGCATGCGGCGTACTTCCGACCCGGCGGCGTACATCAGGATCTGCCGCCGGAGCTTTGCGATGACATATGGCAGTGGACCGAGGAATTTCCGGAGATCCTTGACGATCTCGAAGGGCTGTTGACGGAAAACCGTATTTTCAAGCAGCGCAATGTCGACATCGGCATCGTCAGCTTGGAGGAAGCTCAGGCCTTCGGGTTCTCGGGCGTCATGGTGCGCGGCTCGGGATGGGCCTGGGACCTGCGACGTGCGCAACCCTATGAACTATATAACGAATTTGACTTCCAGATACCTGTCGGAAAGCATGGCGACTGCTATGATCGCTACCTCTGCCGGATGGAGGAGATGCGGGAGTCGGTCAAGATCATCCGCCAGGCACTCGAGAAACTCGACAACGTCCAGGGCAGCCCGGTCATGACCCAGGACGGCAAGGTGGCGCCTCCCTCGCGCGGCGACATGAAGACCTCGATGGAAGCGCTGATCCACCATTTCAAACTTTATACCGAGGGGTTCCGCGTACCCGAAGGTGAGGTTTATGTCTGCGTCGAGGCCCCCAAGGGCGAGTTTGGCGTCTACCTTGTGGCCGACGGGACGAACAAGCCGTACAAGACGAAGATCCGCGCGCCTGGCTATCCGCACCTCGCGGCGATGGATCATGTCTGCAAGGGCCACCAATTGGCGGACGTGTCGGCGATCCTTGGCTCGCTTGACGTTGTGTTCGGGGAGATCGATCGGTGAGCTGCTCCGTCTTTCAAGCGTATGATTTGCGTATGACAAGCGTATGCCAAACGTATGCCAAGTGCGCGGCCACCAAGTCGACTTTACGGGAGGGCTGCTGACCATGTCATTGCGCCGCTTGCACCCCGACCAGCCCGACAGCTTTGCGTTTACTCCGGCAAATGCCGAGTGGGCAAAGGCGCAGATGTCCAAGTATCCGGAAGGGCGCCAAGCGTCAGCCGTCATTCCACTGTTGTGGCGCGCGCAGGAGCAGGAAGGCTGGGTCACGCGCCCAGCAATCGAGACCGTTGCTGGCATGCTCGGCATGGCCGACATCCGCGTGCTCGAGGTTGCAACCTTCTACTTCATGTTTCAGCTGCAACCTGTTGGCAGTGTGGCTCATATTCAGGTCTGTGGCACCACGTCCTGCATGATCTGCGGCGCCGAAGATCTGATCCAGGTGTGCAAGGACAAGATCGCGCCGCAGCCGCATCAGCTCTCGGCCGACGGGAAGTTCAGCTGGGAAGAGGTCGAGTGTCTGGGCGCCTGCGCGAACGCGCCGATGGCCCAGATCGGCAAGGACTATTTCGAGGATCTGACCGAAGAGAGTCTCTCTTCGCTGATTGACGCCCTTGCGCGCGGTGAGACACCGCGTCCCGGACCGCAGAATGGCCGTTGGGCATCAGAGCCCAAATCAGGGCTGACAAGTCTGCATGGCGAGACTGCGCACGCGGCAAACGCCTCGATCGACATTGCCGATCAGCTCGGTGACACGGTGAAACGCATCGATGGGACCGACCCATTGCCGGTTTGGGGCGCGGCGGGGCGCAGCGGGTTCGGTGAAGCTCCGGCGACCTCCTTCAAGTCATCCGGTGCGATGGAGGAGGAGCCTCAGGCGATCGAGGTTCCCACGCCCGGCGACAAGACCGATGTCGGGGCCAGTGATGCGGTGGCTGCGGTCACCGATGCGGACAAACCGGAACTGCTTTCAACGGCCCGGGACGGCGGCCCTGATGATCTCAAGAAGATCAAGGGCGTGGGTCCGAAGCTTGAAGGCGTGCTCCATGACATGGGTATCTTCCACTTCGACCAGATTGCTTCTTGGACCGACCGTGAGATCGCCTGGGTCGATGAACGCCTGAAGTTCAAGGGTCGGATCGAGCGTGACGGCTGGATCGATCAGGCAAAGACCCTCGCCGCGGGTGGCGAAACAGAATTCTCCAAGCGGAACTAGGAACACGAGATGCTCGAGGACAAGGACCGCATTTTCACGAACCTCTACGGGATGTTCGATCGCAGCCTTAAAGGCGCGATGTCGCGGGGGCACTGGGACGGGACGGCGGGTCTGATTGCCCGCGGCCGGGATGCGATCGTGGAGGAGATGAAGTCCTCCGGTCTGCGTGGGCGCGGGGGCGCCGGCTTTCCGACCGGTCTGAAGTGGTCCTTCATGCCGAAGGAGTCTGACGGACGGCCACACTACCTTGTCGTGAACGCGGACGAGTCCGAGCCCGGCACCTGCAAGGATCGCGAGATCATGCGCCACGATCCGCATACGCTGATCGAAGGGTGTCTGATCGCGTCTTTCGCGATGGGTGCCAACGCCTGCTACATCTACCTGCGCGGCGAGTATATTCGCGAGCGCGAGGCGCTACAGCTCGCGATCGATGAGTGCTACGAGGCAGGGCTCCTGGGATCCAATGCCGCGAAGTCCGGTTGGGACTTCGACGTCTATCTCCACCACGGGGCGGGTGCCTATATCTGTGGCGAGGAGACGGCCCTGCTGGAGAGCCTGGAGGGCAAGAAGGGCATGCCGCGCCTGAAGCCCCCGTTCCCGGCGGGGGTCGGTCTCTACGGCTGCCCGACCACGGTCAACAATGTCGAGTCGATTGCAGTGGTGCCGACGATCCTGCGCCGGGGTGCCGACTGGTTCTCGAGCGTCGGGCGGGACAACAACAAGGGCACGAAGGTCTTCGCGATCTCGGGCCATGTGAACAACCCCTGCGTGGTCGAGGAAGCGATGTCGATCTCGTTCGACGAGCTGATCGACCGCCATTGCGGCGGAATCCGCGGCGGTTGGGATAACCTGAAGGCCGTGATTCCGGGCGGCTCCTCGGTGCCAATCCTGCCGGCGGCCACCATGCGCCGCGATGCGATCATGGACTTCGACTGGCTGCGCGAACAGAGATCTGGCTTGGGGACCGCGGCGGTGATCGTGATGGATCAATCGACCGATGTCATCAAGGCGATCTGGCGCCTCTCGAAGTTCTACAAGCACGAGAGCTGCGGGCAGTGCACCCCCTGCCGCGAAGGCACGGGCTGGATGATGCGGGTCATGGACCGTCTGGTCACCGGAGATGCGGAGCCCGAGGAGATCGACATGCTGCTCGATGTGACCAAGCAGGTCGAGGGCCACACGATCTGTGCGTTGGGCGACGCCGCGGCCTGGCCGATCCAGGGCCTGATCCGGCATTTCCGCGATGAGATCGAGGATCGGATCAAGGCGAAGCGGACCGGCAAACTCAGCGCAGTCGCGGCGGAGTGACAGAGATGCAGCCAGAAGGGCACCATCTTGCGGAACTGAACATCGGGCGGCTGGTGGCCGAACCGGGCGATCCGCGGATTGCCGAGTTCATGGGCGCGCTCGACCGGATCAACGGCATGGGCAAGCGCATGCCCGGGTTCGTCTGGATGATGGAGGGCTCGGGTGCGCCCGGCACCGGCAACACCGAGAACAGCATCGGCGACGATCCGCAGTTCGTGGCGAACCTGACGGTCTGGGAGGATGTCGAGACGCTGGAGGCCTTTGTCTGGAACACGGTGCACCGCCAGTTCTACGAGCGCCGTGAGGAGTGGTTCGACGTTCTGGGCGACATGCATTTCGTGATGTGGTGGGTGCCCGCGGGGCATCGCCCGACACTGGACGAGGCATTGGCGCGGCTGGAACACCTGAAGACCCACGGGCCATCAGATCACGCGTTTGGGTGGGACTACCTGCCTGAAGCGAGGCTCCACAGAACGCGTGCGTGCAACGCGGTCGCGGCGGAGTGAGCGGGATGCGGGCAGGCCAAGTTGCGATGATCACTCTTGCCGGGACGCTGGGCGCCTGTGCGGCGGGCGATCAACGGATCCCGGTGCTGCCCGAGGTCGTGGATGCAACGGGCGGTCCGGGCGATACGGATGTGCTCAACCTCCGCGTCGGCGATGACCGCGTGTTGGTCGAGGTGTTTCGCGGCGAAGGCGTGGCCCGGACGATTGCCGTTCGAGGGTATGGTGTCAGAGCTTTTGACGGCTCGGAACATGCCGTCGCGGAGGATGCGGCGGCTGAAGCGGCCCGGCAGATCGGCTGTGGCGAGGCGCCGCTTTCGGTGCTGGACGGCACGGCAAAGTTCCACGAGCGGGGTCAGCCGTCCGCTTTCACGCGCGGCGAGGCTGCGTGGGTTTTCAAGGCCCGGTGTGGGTAGAGGACGACAGGGATGAGCGACGAACGCACGATCATCATCGACGGTCAGGAGGTTCAGGCGGATGCCAACCTCACGCTGATCCAGGCTTGCGAGCTGGCTGGGGTTGAGATCCCGCGCTTTTGCTATCACGAGCGGCTCTCGATCGCGGGCAACTGCCGAATGTGCCTGGTCGAAGTCGTGGGTGGCCCGCCGAAGCCGGCTGCCTCGTGCCACATGCAGGTGCGCGACTTGCGCCCGGGCCGGAATGGTGAGGCGCCGGAGGTCAAGACGAACTCGCCCATGGTCAAGAAAGCCCGCGAAGGGGTGATGGAGTTCCTGCTGATCAATCACCCGCTGGACTGCCCGATCTGCGATCAGGGCGGCGAGTGTGATCTGCAAGACCAGGCAATGGCTTACGGCGTTGACTTCTCACGGTTCCGCGAGCCCAAGCGCGCGGCGATAGACCTCGAGCTCGGCCCGCTGGTCGAGACGCACATGACGCGATGCATCTCGTGCACCCGCTGTGTTCGCTTCATCACCGAAGTCGCGGGTGTGGCCGAGCTTGGCCAGGTCGGGCGCGGCGAGGACAGCGAGATCACGAACTATCTGGGTCAGATCCTGGAATCCGAGATGCAGGGCAACATCGTAGATCTCTGCCCGGTCGGAGCGCTGACGAACAAGCCCTATGCGTTTTCGGCCCGGCCCTGGGAGCTGAAGAAGACACAGTCGATCGATGTCATGGATGCGCTCGGCTCGAACATCCGGGTGGACGTGCGTGGCCGCGAGGTCATGCGGGTCCTGCCACGCAACCATGACGGCGTGAACGAGGAATGGCTGGCCGATCGCTCGCGCTACATCTGGGATGGTCTGCGCCGCCAGCGGTTGGATCGGCCCTACGTGCGCCGCGATGGCAAGCTGACGCCGGCGACCTGGAATGAGGCGTTCGACGTGATCGTGCGCGAGGTCCGCGGTGCCGGCGGTCGCATCGCGGCGGTCGCCGGGGATCTGGCGCCGGTCGAGGCAATGTGGGCGCTGAAGATGCTCCTTGAAAAGCTCGGCTCGGACCGTGTCGAGTGCCGCCAGGACGGGGCACATCTGCCGATTGGAAACCGGGCAGGGTATGCAGGAACCGCGCGCGTCGAGGATCTCGATACCGCGGACGGTATTTTGATCATCGGGGCGAACCCGCGCCAGGACGCGCCCGTGTTGAACAGCCGGATCCGCAAGGCTTGGCTGGCGGGCGCCGAGGTGGGTCTGATCGGGCAGGGCGTCGACCTGACGTTCCCCTACACGCATCTTGGCGAAACACCGGCCGCGTTCGCGGACGATGGCTACGACAAGATCGTGGGCCACATGAAGGGGCTGGAGGCACCGGTAATTGTTCTCGGCACCGACGCATTGGTCCGCGATGACGGCGCCGCGATCCTGGCGCAGATGATGGCGATCGCAGAAGCCGGCGGGGCCAAGGTGCTGGTTCTGCATCGCGCCGCATCGCGCGTCGGCGGCATGGACATCGGCTTCTGCCATGAACATCACATGGGCACGCTGAACGGCGCAGAGGTTATCTTCAACCTTGGTGCAGATGAGGTCGACCTGCCGGAAAAAGCGTTTGTGGTCTATCAGGGCAGTCATGGTGATCGCGGGGCACACCGCGCCGACGTGATCCTGCCGGGTGCAGCGTACACGGAACAATCGGGGACTTACGTCAATACCGAGGGGCGGCCCCAGATGGCGAACCGCGCAGGCTTCCCGCCGGGCGACGCGCGCGAGGACTGGGCGATCCTGCGTGCACTGTCTGGCGAGCTTGGCCAGACGCTGCCGTTCGACAACCTCGCCGAGCTGCGCAAGGGTCTGTACGAAGCGCATCCCCACCTGGCGGCGCTCGATCAGGTGCCCGAGAATGTCTGGCAGCCGGTGGGGGTCGTGGGTGAGTTGGACATCGACACCCCGATCGGGTCGGTCGCCCCGGACCACTACCTCGCGAACCCGATCCTGCGCGCCTCGCAGATCATGGGCGACATGAGCCGCCTCGCGGCCGAGCGCAACCGCGCCATGGCAGCGGAGTAGCGCTGATGTCGATGCATGCCGCATACGACGGAGTTTGGTCTTTGGCGCCTCTACTTGTTGTGGTGCTGATGGTAGCGTGCGTGCCGGTGCAGCAACCGGACCGAACAGTTACGCCGCACTTCGACTTCGCCAACATCGTACGCCTGACCAATCACTATGAGGTCGCTGCTGGCGCAACGAACGTTCCGAATGTCGATTTGATCACATTCGCAAGGTGCGCCATGGCAAATCACCTCAAGTTGAAGAGTGATGCCCACATCAAGTCAGTCGAAAATCGAGTGAAGGTCACAACTCGTGTGGGCTACAACCGTGGTGCACAAAAAGACGTCACAATGAAGTTCGCTCAAGCACAAGCAGGTGAGGACGGCGCGATTTCTGTGGCCGATGTCATCGCAAAGTGCGTCGAAAAGCGAATTCCGGTAGGAGTTGGAGGTCCGTATGGTTGATTTCTGGGATAGCAATCTCGGGATCTTCGTCATCATCGTGGCGCAATGCCTTGCGGTGACGGTGAGCATTCTGGTGAGCCTCGCGTTCCTGCTCTACATGGACCGGAAGGTCTGGGCGGCGGTGCAGATGCGGCGCGGCCCCAACGTCGTGGGCCCGTGGGGCCTGCTGCAAAGCTTCGCCGATTTCCTGAAGTTCGTGCTCAAGGAGATCGTGATCCCGGCGGGCGCGGACAAGGTCGTGTTCCTGCTGGCGCCACTGCTGACCTTCATCTTCGCGGCGATCGCCTGGGTTGCGATCCCATTCTCGGATGGCTGGGTGATCGCGGATCTCAACGTCGGCGTGCTCTACATATTCGCGATCTCGTCCCTGGGCGTCTACGGCGTGATCATGGGCGGCTGGGCGTCGAACTCGAAGTACCCGTTCCTGGGCGGGCTGCGGTCGGCGGCCCAGATGGTCAGCTATGAGGTCTCCATCGGCCTGATCATCGTGGGCGTGCTGATCTCGACCGGTTCGCTGAACCTCTCCGAGATCGTGCGGGCGCAGGACGGCGACTACGGGTTCTTGAGCTGGTACTGGCTGCCTCACCTGCCGATGATGGTGATCTTCTTCATCTCGGCCCTGGCCGAGACGAACCGCCCGCCGTTCGATCTGCCCGAGGCGGAATCGGAACTCGTCGCGGGCTACCAGGTCGAATACTCCTCGACGCCGTATCTCCTCTTCATGATCGGCGAATACATGAACATCGTGCTGATGTGCGCGATGACGACGCTCCTGTTCTTCGGGGGCTGGCTCTCGCCGATCCCCGGGCTGCCCGATGGCGTCTTCTGGTTCGTCATCAAGGTGGTGTTCTTCTTCTTCATGTTTGCGATGGTGAAGGCGGTGGTCCCGCGCTACCGCTACGACCAGCTCATGCGGCTCGGCTGGAAGGTGTTCCTGCCCATGTCGCTGGGCTGGGTCGTCATCGCGGCGTTCCTCGCGAAATTCGATGTGGTGGGCTATGCCCGCTACGCGACCGGAGGTTGACATGGGTATCCCCCTCGACAAGGCGCTCGGCTACTTCCTGCTCAAGGATTTTTGGGGCGGGTTCCGGCTGGGCATGAAGTATTTCCTGAAGCCGAAGGCGACGCTGAACTACCCGTTCGAGAAGGGGCCGCTGAGCCCACGTTTCCGCGGCGAACACGCGCTGCGCCGCTACGCCAACGGCGAGGAGCGGTGCATTGCGTGCAAGCTTTGCGAAGCGATTTGCCCCGCGCAGGCCATCACGATCGAGGCCGAGCCTCGGGAGGACGGGTCCAGGCGGACCACGAAGTACGACATCGACATGACCAAGTGCATCTACTGCGGCTTCTGCCAGGAGGCATGCCCGGTCGATGCGATCGTGGAGGGGCCGAACTTCGAGTTCGCGACCGAGACCCGTGAGGAGCTTTACTACAACAAGGAAAAGCTGCTCGAGAACGGTGAGCGGTGGGAGCGCGAGATCGCGAAGAATATCGAACTGGACGCGCCGTACCGCTAGCAGGCCGCGCGGTGGGGACCGCGGGACGAAGAGGGGAAGAAATGACAATAGCTTCGTGGGAACCACGAAAGGAGAGGTCGCCGATATGGGCCTGACCGTATTCGCCTTCTACGTCTTCGCGACCGTCGCGGTGGCCTCCGGCCTGATGGTCACCCTGGCGCGCAACCCCGTGCACTCGGTGCTCTGGCTGATCCTGACGTTCTTCTCGGCGGCAGGCATGATGGTGCTCATGGGCGCCGAGTTCATCGCGATGCTGCTTGTCATCGTCTACGTGGGCGCAGTGATGGTGCTGTTCCTATTTGTCGTCATGATGCTGGATGTGGACTTTGCCGAGCTCAAGCGCGGTCTCGTGAACTACCTGCCGCTGGGCGCCTTGATCGGCATCATCCTGATCTTCGAACTGGGCCTTGTCTTCGGGCACTGGATCTTCGCCGATGTCCCGGCCGAGGTGGCCGAGGTCCAGGTCCCCGTGCCGGAGGGGGTCGCGAACACCCAGGCGCTCGGCATGGTGATCTATGATCGCTACTTCCTGGTCTTCCAGCTCTCGGGTCTTGTCCTTCTGGTCGCGATGATCGGCGCCATCGTGCTGACGCTGCGCCACCGCAAGGACATCAAGCGCCAGGATATCCTGGCCCAGATGTATCGCGGCCGCGATGTCGAGCTGAAGGATGTCGAACCGGGGCAGGGGGTGTGAAGATGGCGACTGCCATCACGTTCGCCGGCCTCGCTGCAACCGCCGCGGCGGAGGGCATGATCCCGGGCAGCGACCGGGGCCATGCGGACGGCTTCACCCTTGTCGGCAGCTATCCCGGCAAAGACGGGTTCGTGGCCTATGTGATCCACGGCACGGCCTATGGCCAGCCCGCCTCATACAGCTTCCACGGCGTCGACTGCACCAGGCGTAAGCAGGTCTTCTACGGCAGTGATGAGGACTTCGAGGTCGCCCGCGACAGGGCGAACAAGAACGCGAGCTTTCCTGCCCAGATCTTTGACGACATCGCCGTGTTGGACCGCGACGAGTTCTACTGGCACATCGCGGCGCACGTTTGCAGCGCAGCCCACGGCATCGAATTTCCCCCGTACGACGAGAGGTTCGCGAACCAATGATCGGCATTGAACACTATCTGACGGTCGCGGCGATCCTCTTTGTCATCGGGATCTTCGGGATCTTCGTGAACCGCCGGAACATCATCGTGATCCTGATGTCGATCGAGCTCATGCTGCTCGCGGTGAACATCAATCTCGTGGCGTTCTCGACCCACCTGCAGGATCTTGCCGGGCAGGTCTTCACCCTGTTTGTCCTGACCGTCGCCGCGGCCGAGGCGGCCATCGGGCTCGCGATCCTCGTCTGCTTCCACCGCAATCGCGGCTCGATCGACGTCGAAGACGTCAACATGATGAAAGGCTGAGGGGCTTATGTACGCTGCCATTCTCCTCCTGCCGCTGCTCGGGGCGCTGATCGCGGGGTTCGGTCACCGCATGATCGGCACCAGGGGCGCGATGTACGTGACGACGGGCATCCTGTTCGTCTGTGCGGTGCTTTCGTGGGTCGCCTTCTTCACGGTCGAGCCCGGCGCCGAGCCGGTGAACCTGTTTCGCTGGATCGAATCCGGCGAGTTGGAGGCCTATTGGGGTATCCGCGTCGATCGGCTGACGACGGTGATGCTGGTGGTGGTGACATCGGTCTCGGCGCTCGTGCATCTCTATTCCATCGGCTACACGGACGACGGTGATCACCCGGACCCGATTGACAATTTCCAAGGCCCGGCACGTGCGCGGTTCTTCGCCTACCTCAGCTTCTTCACGTTCTCGATGCTGGCGCTGGTCACGGGCGACAACCTGCTGCAGATCTTCTTCGGGTGGGAAGGCGTTGGCGTCGCGAGCTACCTGCTCATCGGGTTCTGGTACAAGAAATCCTCGGCCAATGCGGCGGCGATCAAGGCCTTTGTCGTCAACCGCATCGGTGACTTCGGCTTCCTGCTGGGGATGTTCGGCCTCTTCTACCTGACAGGCACGATCCAGCTCGACGGTGTCTTCGCCGAGGCGGAGCAACTGGCTGCCGAGGACACCGCGTTTCTCTGGGGCACGGTCCCTGCGGTCGAGCTGATCTGTATCCTGCTCTTTGTGGGAGCCTGCGGAAAATCGGCGCAGTTCCTACTGCACACCTGGCTGCCGGACGCGATGGAGGGGCCGACGCCTGTCTCGGCACTCATCCACGCGGCGACCATGGTCACGGCGGGGGTCTTTCTCGTCTGCCGCATGTCGCCCATCATGGAACTCGCGCCGACAGCGCTCACGATCATCACGATCGTGGGGGCGACGACCGCGTTCTTCGCGGCCACCGTCGGTCTGGTGCAGAACGACATCAAGCGGGTGATCGCGTATTCAACGTGCTCGCAGCTTGGCTACATGTTCGCGGCGGCAGGCGTTGGCGCCTACGAGGCCGCGATGTTCCACCTCTTTACACACGCGTTCTTCAAGGCGCTGCTGTTCCTCGGGGCAGGCTCGGTGATCCACGCGATGCACCACGAGCAGGACATGCGCAAGATGGGCGGGTTGAAGGAGAAGATC
>JBCCDA010000073.1:0-22943 GCA_039033215.1 Pseudomonadota bacterium
GCCTCGCTCGCCGCTACCGCAACGATCGCGCTTCCCTCCCGCCGGGCCTGGAAGGCGGCACCGCCGATCACCTGGACGATCCGGGCAGCCGAAGCATCCGGCGCGGCAAAGCGATCGCCCGAAGCGAACGGGACAGTGTTCGCCCTCGCCAACGACTGCGTAACAGTGCCGATCCGGCCACGCAGATCCACGAAGGCATGGCCGTGCTCTGCCAGCGTTTCGAACGCCGCATCCAGCACACGGCCCTCGCTGACAAGCGGCTGATCTGACGGCGTCGTCACGCCGAACGCCATGGGGAGCTCTGCCAGGTCGCTCAGAATCGCCAAGCGCATGGCCTCGGGATCGGAGAGGGCCGCACCGGAGACTGCCACGGTTTCCAGCAGCACCTCATGGCCCGCGTCGCGCATCATCCCGGCAACTTGAGCGGCCTCCCCTCCCGGTGGTACGGAGAAGGTCAGAGGCACCCCGGCAAGCACCAACTGCTCGGGCGAGACCGACCCGGGAGCAGCCCCGGTCAGGACGATTGCCAACAGCGGCGCATCCGGGTCGGCGGAGAACGGACGCGCGTTGACCTCATAGGCGGGCCCGGCAAGCGAGAGGCTCGGGGCCTCCAGAGGCGGATCGGTGTCGTTCGGCGGTGCATTGAGATCAATCGGCTCGGGCGTCTCAGGAGGCGGAGCCGGTTGATCCTGCACCGGGGCATCGGGTCCTTCAGGTAACTCGGGCTCCACCGGTGTCTGAGGTTCAGGCGGTGCCGCGGGTTCGGTTGGCGCTGGAGGTTCCTGGTCGGGCTCTGGCGGCGCAGGCGTCGCGGGAGACTGGCCATCCGTCTCCGCCGGCGAGGGGTCTGGCGAGGCTGGGGTTGGCGGAGGCGTCTCCGCTGCCGGAGCCTGAGAAGGGTCCTGCGCGGGTGCTTCCGGTGCCCCGGCACCTCCAGTTACACCCTCGTTCTCGCCTACTGGCGTGGCTGGCGGGACCGGAGCAGGCGGTGCAATGACACTCCAGCCAATGAAGACGGCCACGACGATTACCAGCGCCATCAAGGCGCCCCAGGTGAAGTCCTCCAGCCAACTGCGATGCGGCACGGGATCGCCCCCGCCGTTGGCGCTGTTTGTCTGCCGTTGCGCATCTACCGCCATGGGCCCTCCGGCCTTTCACGCCGCCGCCTTGACGGGGCAGCACCTCTCGGCGCATCTATAGCCACATGCGCGGCGGCCCGCCAAGGCCCTGAACGCTTAACGGGGACGGGCTGGCTCATGCTGCTGGTGATCGACAACTACGACAGTTTTACCTGGAACCTTGTCCATTACCTGGGCGAGCTTGGGGCTGAAGCCGAGGTTGTGCGCAACGATGCGCTCAGCGTCCAGGAGGCGCTGAACAGCGGGGCACGCGCCATTCTGATCTCGCCCGGACCGGGCGTGCCCGAGGATGCCGGGATCTGCGTCGACCTGGTCAAGGCGGCACCGGCGGATCTGCCGATCGTCGGAGTCTGTCTCGGTCATCAGGCGATCGGGGCCGCCTTCGGGGCCAGGATCACACGCTGCCACGAGGTCCTGCACGGAAAACTCTCGAACGTCACCCACGACGATAGCGACATCTTCCGCGGCCTCCCGCAGGGGTTCGCCGCCACGCGCTACCACAGCCTTGTTATCGACCCGGCGACCCTGCCCCCGGAACTGAAGGCGACCGCGCGCACGCAGTCCGGCGTCATCATGGGCATCGCCCATGCGACCCGCCCCCTCTACGGCGTCCAGTTCCACCCCGAGAGCATCCGCACGGAACATGGCCACCAGTTGCTGCGGAACTTCCTCGAGCTTGCCGGGGCCTTGCCTGCATGAGCGACGACATCAAGTCTCTGATCGGCAAGGCCGCCGACGGCCCGCTCACCCGCGAAGAGGCCGCGCACTGTTTTGACATCATCATGTCGGGCGAAGCGACGCCGTCCCAGATTGGCGGCTTCCTCATGACGCTGCGCACCCGTGGCGAGGCGGTTGAGGAGATCGCCGCAGCAGCATCGGTGATGCGCGCCAAGGCCGCCAAGGTCCGCGCCCCCAAGGGGGCGATGGACATCGTCGGCACCGGTGGCGATGGCAAGGGCACGCTGAACATCTCGACGGCGGCCGCGTTTGTCGTGGCCGGAGCCGGTGTGCCGGTGGCCAAGCACGGGAACCGCGCGCTGTCCTCGCGGTCCGGGGCCGCGGATGCACTGACCCAGATGGGCGTGAACGTGATGGTCGAGGCCCCCGTCGCGCAAAAGGCGCTCGACGAGACGGGCATCTGCTTCATGATGGCGCCCATGCACCACGCCGCCATGCGTTTCGTCCAGCCCGTCCGGGTCGAGCTTGGCGCCCGTACACTCTTCAACATCTTGGGTCCGCTGACGAACCCCGCTGGCGTCGTGCATCAGCTAACCGGCGCGTTCTCTGCTGAGTACCTCGTTCCCATGGCCGAGACGTTGGCCGCACTGGGCTCGCGAACCGCCTGGCTAGTGCATGGGGCGGACGGCACCGACGAGATCTCGATTGCAGGGCCGACGCAGGTCGTCAGCCTCTGCGAAGGGACGATCACCAAGCTGGAAGTCCATCCCGAGGACGCGGGCCTGCCGGTGCACCCGTTCGAAGCGATCCTCGGCGGCACGCCCGAGGCCAACGCGGACGCGTTCCGGGCGCTCATGGACGGGGCCAAGGGAGCATATCGCGACGCGGTGCTCCTGAACGCCGCTGCGGCCCTCGTGGTCGTTGGCAAGGCTTGCGACGCCGCGCGGGGCGTCGAGATGGCGCGCGAGAGCATCGACTCAGGCGCCGCCCGCGCCAAGATCCAGGCGCTCGCCGCCGTCACGAACGCCTGAGACATGGCGGAGGATCGCCGCCTCCGCGCTGTTCGCAAGGCGGCAGCAATGATCCGCGAGCAGGTGGACCTGCCCCTGTCGCTGCGCCTTTGGGATGGTTCGCTCGAGCCGCTGGGCAGCAACCCCACGCCTGGGCTCGCCGTCAGGATCGAGACACCAGGCGTGCTTCCCTCGCTGCTCCGCCACCCTTCGCTGGACCGCGCGATTCGCCACTACGCCCACGGCCGCTTGGACATCGAAGGCGGCACCTGGATCGACATCGGCGCGCCCTTCGCGCTCGACAACCAGTACAAGCGCCGCGCCCGCAAGCTGTCCAAAGCCAAGCTCATGACGACGCTCATGCCGCTCCTGACCGCCAAGGGCGACCACCCCGACGCCTCCCGCGGATACGAAGGGGACGCCGACGGGCAGGCGCGCGCCACGGGCGAGAACCGCCAGATGATCCAGTTCCACTACGATGTGGGCGACGACTTCTACCGGCTCTTCCTGGACCCCGAGATGCAGTATTCCTGTGCGTACTTCCCTGAAGGTGTCGAGACGCTGGAGGACGCGCAGATCGCCAAGCTGGACATGATCTGCCGCAAGCTGCGCCTGAACGAAGGTGAGACGCTGCTCGACATCGGCTGCGGTTGGGGCGGGTTGATCCGCCATGCGGCAAAGCACTACGGCGTCAAGGCACACGGCGTCACGCTGTCCCAGGCCCAGGCCGACACTGCGCGCGCCCGCGTGCAGGCTGATGGGCTCTCGGACCGGGTCACGGTCGAGATCGTCGACTACCGCGACCACTCGGGCCGCTACGACAAGATCGCCTCGGTCGGCATGTACGAACACATCGGGCTCGCGAACATCCCCCACTACTTCGGCAAGGTCCGCAGCCTGCTGTCGCCGGAGGGGTTGTTTCTGAACCACGCAATCTCGCGCGGTGCCAAGCGCAGGAAGGCCCGGTTTTCCAAACGCCCCGAGCAACGGGCGCTGCAAAAGTACATCTTCCCGGGCGGTGAGCTTGACGACATCGGCAACACCGTCGCCGAGATGGAGCGCGCGAAATTCGAGGTCCACGACGTCGAGGCCTGGCGCCGCCACTATGCCCGCACCTGCCAGATCTGGTGCGAGCGTCTGACAGCGCGCCGGGCCGAGGCCGAGGCGATCGTGGGTCCCCAGACCTACCGGCTCTGGGCCGCATATCTCGGCGGATGCTCGCTGGCGTTCCATCGCGGCTCGGCCAGGATCTTCCAGACGCTTGCCAGCTTCTCGGCAAAGGGCCTCCCGCCGCTGCCGCCCTCGCGCATGGATCTCTACCGCTAGCGACAGGCATTGTCCGGGTTCGGCCGAACTGTGCGCGCAGCGTACTCTGGAAAGCAGATCCACCCCGGGGCCGCGACGCAGGCCCAGCAGACCCATGCGATCAATAAAGCGTAAATTGAAACGAATTGCGTTTAACGATAGTGTTCTCCTCTGCGGACACGTTTGGAGCGAGCGTTCCGCGTTGTGTTGAGTACAAGGGGAACGATCATGAAACTTGCATCTTTGATTGCGGGGCTCGCCCTCGCTGCTTCTATTGTTGTGCCAGCCTCCGCTGTCACCTTCGATTTCCGTCCGGGCGGCAACGCAGGCGGCGTTGATTTCAACCTGCCATCCCCGGTCCCGGGCGCACCGCTTGTTGTCGATGGAATCGGCATCCAGGCCAATGGCGGGACCTATGACGGGACGACCATCATCGACCCTGCCGCCCGCCGCGTCACGCGCAACGCCAACGGGTTGGGGGTCGACTGTAACGGGTTGTTCGGACCAAGCATTCTCTGCCCGAACGAGATTGACGGCAACGCCGGCAGGACGGCCGAAGATCTCCTCACGTTGGTCTTCGACCAGGAGGTGTTCTTCGACGAGGTGCTCTTCACCGAGGTCGACGGCGACGACGATGTCGACATCTTCATCGATGGGGTCGCGATCGCGGCGTTGACCGACCTCAACATCCTGGGCGCCACCAACCCTGTCGGATTGCTCGGCCTCTCGGGCACATCGATCAGCTTCGGTGCGTTCGATGCGAGCTTCAACAATCTGAACGAAGACGATTTCCGCGTCGGGTCGATCACCGTCACTGCCGTCCCGGTGCCCGCCGGTCTGCCGTTGCTGCTGAGCGCCCTTGCCGCCTTCGCCTTCATCGGACGCCGCTCGCGCACCTGAGCGCGCGGAACAACACCGTGCCGGGCGTCGGTCCGGCACGTCCCGGAGCCGGGCGTTAACCTCTCACGGTCGACCCGCTGTACATACAGCTGCAATACGCGTGCAATACAGATGCAATACGCGTGCAATACGCCTGCCATACGGCTGGAATCCCGGCGCCAAGCGGGTTAACACGCACGCCATGAGCGACATTCTCGAGAAGATCAAAGCCTATAAACTCGACGAGATCGCGGCCCGCAAGAGGGCCCGTCCGATGGCCGCCGTCGAGGCCGATGCGCGGGTCGCCGATTCCGTGCGCCCGTTTCTGGGGGCGCTGGAACGGACCCAGTCGGACGGCCGCTACGGGCTTATCGCAGAGATCAAAAAAGCCAGCCCGTCCAAGGGGTTGATCCGTGAGGACTTCGATCCTCCGGCCCTTGCCGTGGCCTATGAGGAGGGCGGCGCGAGCTGCCTCAGCGTGCTCACCGACCGCCCCAGTTTTCAGGGTGCGGATGTCTTCCTGACGCAGGCGCGGATGGCGACCTCGCTGCCCGCGATCCGCAAGGATTTCCTCTACGATCCCTATCAGGTGGCCGAGGCCCGCGCGCTCTGCGCCGATTGCATCCTCATCATCATGGCTTCCGTCTCGGATGCTCAGGCGCAAGAGCTTGAATCTGCTGCATTTTCCTGGGGAATGGATGCGCTGATCGAGGTGCACGACAGGGCTGAACTGGACCGCGCCCTGAGCCTCAGATCGCCGATGATCGGCATCAATAATCGGAACTTAAAGACCTTTGAGGTATCCTTGGCAACCACGGAGGAATTGGCGCCTCATGTCCCCGCAGACCGTCATCTGGTCGGGGAAAGTGGGCTGTTCCAACCCGCCGACCTCTCGCGGCTGGCAAAGTGCGGCGCGCGCAGCTTCCTGATCGGCGAAAGCCTGATGCGTCAGGACGACGTGGCGGCCGCGACGCGCGAGATCCTGAGCGATCCGGTCGCGGCATGAGCGGGCTCACGCATATCGACGCGCAGGGCAACGCGGTGATGGTCGACGTGGGCGACAAGGCCGTCACCGACCGGGTCGCCGTCGCGTGCGGCAGTGTGAGAATGGCGCCTGAAACGCTTGATATCGTGAGAGAAAACCGCGCGAAGAAGGGTGACGTGCTTGCAATCGCGCAGCTCGCAGGCATCATGGCGGCCAAGAAGACGGCGGACCTCATCCCGCTTTGTCATCCGCTGGCGCTGTCGAAGGTCACCGTGACACTGACCCCCATGGTTCCGGACAGCGTGGAGATCGAGGCCGAGGTCAAGGTGTCTGGCAAGACCGGGGTCGAGATGGAGGCACTGACCGCCGTCTCCGTCGCAGCACTGACTGTCTACGACATGCTGAAGGCGACCGACCGGGCAATGCAGATATCGGACATCCGGCTGATCCGCAAAGAAGGCGGAAAATCAGGGACTTACACAGCCACATGATCACCGTCTCGGAAGCCTTGTCGCGGCTCTTCGACTTGGTGCCGACGCTCCCGACCGAGGTGGTGCAGTTGTCCGAAGCCGATGGCCGTGTCCTGCGAGAGGACGCGGTTGCACGGCGGACCCAGCCGCCGTTCCCAGCCTCCGCCATGGATGGCTATGCGGTGCGCGCAGCAGAGGCGCAGATAGGTCAAACGCTTGAGGTCGTTGGCGAATCGCGGGCGGGCGGGCGATGGCCGCACGCCCTGCCCTCAGGCGGCGCCGTGCGCATCTTCACCGGTGCTCCGGTCCCCGAGAGGGCCGATTCCATCCTGATCCAGGAGGACGCAGACCGAGACGGCGACCGGATCACGGTGCGCGAGGCCCCTTCCCCCGGCATCTTCGTTCGCCCCGCCGGTGGTGATTTCAAGGAAGGCCAAGTTCTTGAAGCGCCGTGCAGATTGTCACCGCGCGACATCGCCTTGCTGGCCGCGATGAACGTGCCGGAGGTCACCGTCTCGCGCCGACCCGTGGTCGCGCTGATCCCGACGGGGGATGAGTTGGTCCTACCTGGCGAGACACCGGGGCCGGACCAGATCGTCACATCCAACAACTTCGGGCTCGCGGCGATGGTCCGGGCAATTGGGGCTGTGCCGCACCTCTGCCCGATCGCCCGCGACACCGCAGCCAGCCTGCGCGCAGCCCTGGAGTCGGCCCGTGGTTCGGACGTGATCGTCACGCTCGGCGGCGCATCCGTCGGCGACCACGACCTTGTCGCTGAGGTGCTGGGCGGCGAGGGGCTGAAGCTCGACTTCTACAAGGTACGCATGCGCCCCGGCAAACCGCTGATGGCCGGACGGCTCGGCGATGCGGTCATGCTGGGCCTGCCGGGAAATCCCGTATCTGCAATGGTTTGTGGCGAGATCTTTCTGCGCCCCGCGCTCGACGCCATGATGGGCCTGCCGGCCGTACCGCGCACCAGGCAACAGGCTGAGCTCGCAGCCGACCTCGCAAAGAACGGCCCGCGCGAGCACTATATGCGTGCAAGAATGAGCGACGATGGCCGTGTGACTGTCTTCGAACGCCAGGACTCGAGCCTCGTTCACGTTCTCGCAACCGCCAGTGCGTTAGTCGTCCGGGACCCCGACGCCGACCCCTTGGCCGCGGGCGAGAAGGTGCAAGTGATTCCGCTTTACTGACCGACGTACACGTCATGCGGGTGCGTTGACACAAACCAAGAACACTTGTAGAACAATAGGAATGGGGACAACAACCGCGAGAGAAGCCCATGCTTACCAAGAAGCAGTACGACCTTCTGATGTTCATTCACAAACGGGTGCAGAAGGATGGAGTATCCCCCTCATTCGATGAAATGAAGGCAGCGCTGGCGCTTCGGTCGAAGTCCGGCATCCATCGTTTGATTACGGCACTGGAAGAACGTGGCTTCATCCGGCGGCTGCCGCACCGCGCACGGGCGATCGAGATCCTGCGTCTCCCCGAGAACGTTGATGGAAAACCGACCAGGGGCTTCCGCCCGGCCGTGATCCAGGGGGATCTTGGCAAGCCCAGCCCCGAAGTCGATGCCATCGCGAAGCTTCAGGGAACCGCGGTCACGCAGCAGGCGGACGCACACTCCGTGCCGCTGGTCGGAAGAATCGCCGCCGGCGTGCCGATCGAAGCGATGCAGCATGGCGCGACCGACATCGGCGTGCCTTCCATGATGATGTCATCGGGCGGAGAGCACTATGCGCTTGAAGTCAAAGGCGATTCGATGATCGAAGCCGGGATCCACGAAGGTGACATCGTGGTGATCCAGCGCCAGTCCTCCGCAAACAACGGTGATATCGTCGTCGCGCTGATCGAGGATCACGAGGCGACGTTGAAGCGTCTGCGCCGGAAGGGTGGCGCCATTGCTCTGGAAGCTGCCAACCCGGCGTACGAGACGCGGCTCTACCGCTCGGATCAGGTCAAGATCCAGGGCAAGATGGTCGGCCTGATCCGAACTTACTGATCTCAGCGCGACCAGAGACGCTGCCGAGACGGGTCCTCGGCGAAGGTTAGTTGTGGGCCATCAAGGCCCACGCGAATGGCGAGAGCGCCACCTTCCGCGAGGTCGGCAGCCCCGACATAGATGCACTGCCCACTTAGGGCCGGGCCGTGGCGGGCGACGAGAACAACGTCGGACCTGCACTCGTTCTGAAGTAGCTGGGGTGATGGATCGCGCCCCCAGACCACGTGCAGGCGCCAACCGAATGCAAGGTCGCTCGCCATCCAGCCGGCACCGCGATCGAAGTCGGCGCGTGAAGCAGCAGTATCCTGCGACGAAGGATCGCCGTCCCTACGCAACCAGCTCTGCGCGGCGAAGCTTTGCGTGGTTGGATGATCAAGCGCCCTGCCCTCGCTTTGCAACACACCGACGAGCTTTGCGCCGGGCGAGACGAGGACGTCGGGACGGGACGGAGCGATCCACCAGGCGCCCAGCGCCAGCAGTATACCGCCCAGTCCAAGCCAGCGCCCCGACCCTCGCCAGAGGATCAACCAAAGCCCGCCGAGCGTCAGAAGCGTCAGGACATAGCCGGGTGCCGCCGCGACAGGGCGGACCGCACCCGGCATCGCCGCGACCCAGTGCGCAACGACCAGCACATGATCGATCCCCCAGCCCATGGCAGTGAGCGCCGGTCCAGCAAGACCGAAAGGTGCGAGCACGGCCGCGATACAGGCCCATGGTGCGATCCAGAGCCCCATGACGGGAACCGCCAACAGGTTCGCCAGCAAGCCGTAAGGCGCGGTTCGGTTGAAGTGGAACGCAGAGATGGGCGCTGTCGCAACGCCTGCGAGGAGGCTCGAGAACAGCAGCGCGCCGACATAGACGAGGAAGATCCGCAGCACTGTCCACGCAACACCGTCCGGTAGCGGCAGGCGCAGGTTGCGGCCCCGCGTTGCCTCGAACCCGGCGACAAGCGCCGCCGTAGCGGCAAAACTCATCTGGAAGCCGGCGTCCAGAAGGCTGATCGGGCGAACCAGCAGAATGATGGCGGCCGCGAGCGCAAGCCCGCGGAGCGTAATCGCCGGACGATCGAGCATGATGGCCACGAAGGCGACCGCGACCATCACGAAGGCACGCTGCGTCGCCACGGTCGCGCCTGACAGGAAAAGATAGCAGAGCCCGGCCAGCAAGGCGCCCGCAGCCGCCCACTTCTTGGTCGAGTACCGGAGCGCAATGCCTGGCGGCAGCGACAGTCCGATCCGAATTGCCACGAAGATAATGCCGGTCAGAATCCCCATGTGAAGCCCGGAGATTGCCAGCAGGTGCGCCAGGTTCGACGCCCGGAGCGCCTCGGCGTCTTCTTCCTGGATATCCACCCGATCGCCCACAATGATGGCCGCCGCGAAAGCCCCGGAAGGGCCCGGTAAGGCATCACGCAAGCCACGGGACAGATCGTGACGCACCCGCGCGAGCATGATCCGTGCCGTATCCATCGGCGACATCCCGGATTGCTGCGGCAGAATGAGCAGATGTCCCCGCGTGAGCCCGATTCCGCCCAACCGCTGAAAGAACGCGCGCCGATTGAAATCGAACCCGCCAGGCTCGACCGCGCGCCCTGCGGGCAGGAGGCTCGCGTAGACGCGGACCCATTCGCCGGGCATTGGTAGCCGGTCGAACCGTTGGTCCAGCAGCGTCAGCCGCACTCTCGCGGGCGTGTCATCATGCGTCAGGCCGTAGATGGTCACGGCATCCAGGAGGATCCGGGGAGCACCCGATCTGGACCGCGACAGCTCGAGGACACGTCCTTCTACTGTCTCGCCAATCGGGTGGGTGATCACTGGCGCCGCCGCAAGGCGCGCCGACACGATCGCAGCAGCGAACCCACCCGTCATCATAAGGGTCAACCACACAACTGCCAGCAGGATCCACCCGCCCCGTCGGGCCAACCCGCTCGCAATCAGCGCCAGAGGCAGCAGTGGCACCAACGCCCAAGTGGCGGCGGGCTCCTTCGCCAGCATAAAGTAGACGCCGATGCCGACACCCAGGCAGACTGGCAACCACAGAACGAACCGCTGACTCTCACTGGCGTAGATCCGCTCCAGCATCGATAACGATGTCCGCTCACGCCCGGTGCGCGCGGAATGACCAGCAATGATCGCGGGATACGAGGGCACCTTGTCCGTCCGCTCCGTTTGCGCCATTAAGGCCGCGGCTTGCGGATCACCCCTCCGCGCTCCTTTGACCTTGGCCCGCCCCGCCATGCAAGCGAAATCAACCCGGAGGACCCGATGACCGAGGTCGTCACCCGATTCCCGCCCTCGCCCACGGGCTTTCTGCATATCGGCGGCGCGCGTACAGCGCTGTTCAACTGGCTGTTCGCACGGCACCACGGCGGACGGTTTCTGCTGCGGATCGAGGATACGGACCGTGCCCGCTCGACCCCGGAGGCGACCGAGGCGATCTTCGAGGGGCTGAAATGGCTCGGACTGGATTGGGATGGCGAGGCCATCAGCCAATTCTCCCGGATTGATCGCCACGCCGAGGTGGCCCGAGAGATGCTCGCGGCTGGGACAGCGTACCGCTGCTACGCGACCAAGGAGGAAATCGACGCTTTCCGCGAACAGGCACGTGCCGAGAAGCGCCCCCCCTTGTTCCGGTCCCCCTGGCGCGACAGAGGCGAGGCCGATTGGCCCGCCGGCGAGGATTACACAATCCGCCTGAAAGCGCCGCGAGAGGGCAAGGTTGTCGTTGACGACAAGGTGCAGGGCGAGGTGTCGTGGGGTGCCGAGACCATGGACGATCTGATCCTGCTGCGTTCGGACGGCACACCGGTCTACATGCTGGCCGTGGTGGTGGATGACCATGACATGGGGGTCACACATGTCATTCGCGGCGATGACCATCTCACGAATGCAGCGCGTCAATCCATGATCTACGACGCGCTTGGCTGGGCGCGACCGGTCTTTGCGCACATCCCGCTGATCCATGGCGCGGACGGTGCCAAAATGTCCAAACGTCATGGTGCGACCTCGGTCACCGAGTATCGGGATATGGGCTATCTGCCCTCCGCGATGCGCAACTATCTGGCTAGGCTGGGGTGGAGCCACGGCGATGACGAGTACTTCACCGACAAACAGATGATCGAATGGTTCGGGCTCGAGGCCGTGGGCAAGTCCGCAGCGCGGTTCGACTTCAAGAAGCTCGAGAACCTCAACGGACAGCACATCCGCGAGACGGATGACGAGACACTTGTCCAGATGGCGGAGGAGCTTCTCGCGCTGCAGCAAGAACCGGTTCTGGATGCAGATCGTCGCGTTAAGTTGACACAGGCGATGTCAGGCCTGAAAGCGCGCGCCAAGACAATGTGCGAACTTATTGAAAATTCTTACTATATTCTTTCCGACGGACCGCTGAAATTTGACGAGAAGGCGGCCAGTTTGCTCGATCCGGACGCCCGTGCGCTGCTGTCGCGATTGACTGAGCGGTTGCGGAATGCTAGCCGACTGTCAGCTATCGAGGCTGAGCAAATCGTCCGCGATTTCGCCGAGGCGGAGGGTCTGAAACTTGGCAAAGTTGCCCAACCTCTGCGGGCAGCGCTGACCGGGCGGGCTGTCAGTCCAGGTGTTTTCGACGTTATCGAAACGCTCGGCCAAGACGAGGTTCTGGCACGGCTGGTCCATGCCACCGAGGGGTGAGCACCCGCCTCCCCTCCCATCAAAACGCGCCCGCCGGGGCTGCCATCTTAGGGGATCACCAGAATGGACAAACCGCGCACCGCTACGCTGACTCTCGACAACAAGGTCATGGAACTGCCCATCGAGGACGCAGTGCATGGCCCCTCGGTCATTGATATTCGAAAGCTCTACGCTGAGATGGATGTCTTCACCTACGATCCCGGCTTCACGTCGACCGGATCGTGCAAGTCGACGATCACCTTCATCGACGGTGACAAGGGCGAGCTGCTCTACCGCGGCTACCCGATCGACCAGCTGGCGGCAAAGAGCCACTTCCTCGAAGTATGCTACCTGCTCCTCTACGGAGAACTGCCGACGGCGGCAGAGCTCGAGGACTTCGAGCACCGGGTGACCAATCACACCATGCTGCACGAGCAGATGGTGAACTTCTTCCGCGGCTTCCGGCGTGACGCGCACCCGATGGCAATTGTTTGCGGCGTGGTTGGCGCGATGTCCGCGTTCTATCACGACTCGACTGACATCTTCGACGATTGGCAGCGTGAGGTGGCTACCATCCGCCTGATCGCGAAGCTCCCAACGATCTGCGCGTGGGCCTACAAGTATTCGATCGGTCAGCCGTTCATCTACCCGCGCAACGATCTCGACTACGCGTCCAACTTTGTGCACATGTGCTTCGCGGTGCCGTGCGAGGATTACGTGGTCGATCCGATCCTCAGCCGCGCCATGGACCGGATCATGACGCTGCACGCGGATCACGAGCAGAACGCGTCGACCTCGACTGTGCGTCTGGCGGGATCCTCACAGGCCAATCCGTTCGCCTGTATCGCAGCGGGTGTCGCCTCGCTCTGGGGTCCCGCACACGGCGGTGCCAACCAGGCATGTCTCGAGATGCTGAAGGAGATTGGCTCGCCGGACCGCGTCGACGAATACGTCGCCAAGGCGCAGGACAAGAACGACAGCTTCCGCCTGATGGGCTTCGGTCACCGCGTCTACAAGAACTACGATCCGCGGGCGACCGTGATGCAGGAGACTGCTAAGGAAGTGCTGGAGCTGATGGGTGTCCAGAACAACCCTATCCTACAGACCGCACAGGCGCTGGAGAAGCGTGCGCTCGAGGATCCCTACTTCATCGAGAAGAAGCTCTATCCGAATGTGGATTTCTACTCGGGCATCATCCTCGAAGCGATGGGTTTCCCGACATCGATGTTCACCCCGATCTTCGCGCTGTCGCGCACCGTCGGCTGGATCGCCCAGTGGAAGGAGATGATCGAGGACAAGGAGCAGAAGATCGGCCGTCCACGGCAGCTCTACATTGGTGCCGCGTATCGCGACTACGTGGACGTCGAGAAACGGTGATCACGGCGTAGGGTGGGCTAAACTCACCCTACGGCTTACCCCGATGGCGCGCCATGGGACCTGGGATATCCGTCAGATCCGGTAGGCGCCCGGGATCCGGCTGAGCTCTGCGCCCGTCAATCAGATCAAGCACCGATTTGGCCGCGCGAACCGCGGGCGGAGTGTTGCCCCTCCCAAGCTTCTCCATCACGGATGCGAAGACGTCCGTTTGGGCTGACGCAGCAGCAGGTTTAGTCAACAACGGCATGAGCGCCGAGGCGAGCGCGTCCGGTGTCGCGAACTCTTGCAGGAACTCGGGAACAGTCTCGGATCTGTCGATCAGATTTATCAGGTTGGCCGTGTTGACCCTGATCACCCGCCGGACGATCTGTGCGGTAAGCCATGTGGTTCGGTAGGCCGCGACCATGGGGGTTCCCGCCGCAGCCAACTCCAGAGTTACTGTCCCCGACGCACAAAGGGCCGCATCTGCCGCGGCGAAGGCCAGCCGCTTCGCGTCACCCCCCTCCGGCGGGATGATATGCACAGGGCCGGGGAGTTCAGAGAGCAGCGCGCGTACCTCCGCCTCGACCGTCTCGGCAACGGGGCAAACAACGGCCAGAGTCGGCATCTCCCTGCGGAGCAAGCGCACTGTCTCCAGAAAGTCCTGACCCAGCCGCCGAACCTCCCCTCGTCGTGAGCCTGGCGCCAGGAGAAGCGCGCGGTCATCAGGCCCGAGCCCGAGCCCTTGCCGATACGCCGCTACTTCCTCACGCGTTGGCTGCACCTTGCTGACGACCGGGTGCCCCACGAAGTCGCACGTCATTCCTGCGGCCTCCATGTACGGCGGCTCGAAGGGCAGTAGTGCGAGGACATGATCGACGCTGCGAGCCATCTTGGCTGCCCGAGCGGGCCGCCATGCCCAGACGGAGGGCGCCACGTAGTGGATTACCTTGATGTCCGGCAGAGCGCGGCGCACGCGCTTCGCCACACGCAGAGTGAAGTCCGGACTGTCGATCGTGATCAGCGCATCCGGACGTGTGGCGATCACATCGTCGGCCGTCTCGCGGATCCGCCGCAAGATCAAGGGTAGGCGCGGCAACACTTCGGAGATGCCCATCACTGTCAGTTCGGACATGTCGAACCGCGACTGCAGCCCGGCCGCAATCATGTCGCGCCCGCCGACACCTCGAAACTGCGCGGAACGCTCCGCGGCCAGTGCTGTCATCAAGGCACCGCCCAACCGGTCACCGGACGGCTCGCCTGCGATCACGTAGAGGACTAGGTCTCCCACGCCGCCAGTTCCTCCGGTGTCGCTCCGTAGACGAAGATCCCGGCTCCATCCGCTGCGCGCCGCGCCGCGTCACCGTCCAGCAACACCGTCTCACCCGCGGCAACGACAATGCCAGCAAGGCCTGCAGCGACCGCGCCAGTGACCGTTCGCTCCCCGATCGTCGGTAGATCCATCCGGGTGTCCTGGCCGGGTTTCGGACCTTTGAAGAGCACGCCGGACGGTGGCGGGCAGGATGCACGCCGCTCCGCCGGGAGATCGGCGAGGCGGCTCAGCATCAGGTCCGTCCCTTCGATCGCTTCGACGGAGAGACAGACGCCGTCAGCCACCACCGCCCCCTGCCCGATGTCCAGCGCACCCATGGCCGAGACAATGCGCGAAGCGCGCGCGGCATCGCGTTTGTCCCGCGCACCAGGTCCACAGATACCCAGCGCGCCAGGCGGCACGGTGAGCGTGTCGCCCAGTACTTCGCGGGGACCAATGATGCGCAAACCCTGCTCCTCGAAGATCTGGCCAAACCCCCTCAGCATCGCATCGTCGCCCCGACCCAGAAGCTTCAGCGCCCGGAGCGCGACTCCAAGCGCTTTCAGATCGGCCCGCCACGGCCGTACCTTGGGGCGGTTCATGGCGCCTGCAAACACGATGTGGGTCGCCCGCGCCTTGCGCAGGGCACGGAATAGAGCGCCCACTTTCTCGAACTCGTGGCGCTGGTGTGGGTGATCACTCATCCAATCCTCCCAGCACTCCGGGAAGACAACCACGAGGTAGGGGAGTGAAGCCTCCGCCCGGCGCTCGGCAATCCGCTTGGGCAGCTCGCCCCGGCCGGCAATGATCGCAAGGCACGTCGCCGGGCCAGCGGCCTCAGACATCGCGTGGTGTGCAGAAGTGACGGGACGTGTCCGCAAGGATGAAGTCCGTCACCTCGCGAACCGCTTCAACGTCACCATGGGACTTGCCGACGTCGGCCGCGCGTTCAGACAGCGACCCCTCACCGGCGAAGATGGCCTTGTAGGCCTCCCTGACCCGCGCCAGTGTCGACTTGTCAAAGCCCCGGCGCCGCATCCCGACGACATTCAACCCCGCCAGATGCGCGCGGTTGCCAATGACAGAACCGAACGGGATCACGTCTTTCTCGACCCCACTCATGCCCCCGACCATCGCGTGCGCGCCAACCCGGACGAACTGGTGAACCGCACAGAGACCGCCGAGAAAGGCGAAGTCACCGATCTCGACGTGACCGGCCAATGTCGCATTGTTCGCCATGATCACGTTATCGCCCAGCTTGCAGTCATGGCCGACGTGCACACCGACCATGAAGAGCCCGCGGTTCCCGATGCGCGTGTAGAGCCCACCGCCCGTCGTGCCGGGGTTCATGGTCACATGCTCCCGGATCATGCAATCCGATCCGATCTCGAGATACGAGACTTCTCCCGCGAACTTCAGATCCTGCGGCTGGTGGCCGATCGATGCGAATGGCCAAACCCTCGTGCCTGCACCGATCTTGGTATGCCCGGCCACGCTTACATGGCTGATCAGCTCGACGTTCTTCTCAAGCACGACATCAGCGCCAATTGTGCAGTACGGCCCAATGGTGACACCGTCCCCCAACTGCGCGCCCGGCTCGACAACAGCAGTGGGGTGCACGCTCACGAAGTTCCACCTCTGCGGCGCTCGTCGTCCTGAGTGATGATCATCGCGGAGTACTCGGCCTCGGCAACGATCTCACCGGCAACCTTGGCCTCTCCCCAGAACTTCCAGATCTTTCCGCGCCCGCGGAGGATCGAGACGTGCAGCTCGAGCACATCGCCCGGCTCGACCAGTTTGCGGAACCGCGTCTTGTCGAGGGTCATGAAGTAGACCAGCAGGTTCTCGTCGATCATGCCCAGCGTCTCCACGACCAGCACGCCCGCCGTCTGGGCCATCGCCTCGACAATCATCACGCCAGGCATGATGGGCTTGTCTGGAAAATGGCCTTGGAAGAACGGCTCGTTGTTGGTGACATTCTTGACGCCAATGGCACTCTTGCCGACCAGGATGTGTTCAACCCTGTCGATCAGCAAAAAGGGATATCGATGCGGAATCATACGTTTGATCCGCGCCAGGTCCGCGCTTGTGGGCGCGCTTTCCGTCGCTAAGTCGGTCATCGAGTCCTCGGCATTGGTAGGCTCGGAATTTCTCTCTGAATAGTCAGCGGCCTTCACAGGTCAACCCTCATTGCTCGCCGTTAACCGTATCAGCAAGCGGCGACAGGAGCGGAGTGTCGAGATCGACGTCCGGCGGCAGAGGGCGCGGACCTTCGGCGTCGAACAGAGCGATCGCGCGATCGGTCACATCTACGGACGGATCCATTGCCAACACCTGGTCCGAGTTCACGATCACCGCGGCGCCGACTTCCACGCGAAGGCGGGCGAGGATCGCGGGCAAGGCGGCCACAATCTCGCTCCGCGCCTGCTGAAAACCAGCGTTGACCTGATTCACCCTGTCCTGAGCATTGCTCCGCAGCAAGCGCAGGCGACGATCAAAGTCCTGCGCTCTTTCTTCGAACTCTTCGGCAGATATCTCCGCACGCAGCCGTGCCAACTCGGCTTCCTCCACTGTCAGAAGCTCACGCGCCTCGTCGATACTTGCCTGAACGCGTTTGGTCAGGTCCGCCTCAATTGCCTTCAGGTTGCGTGACGCGGCAATTTCAGCGAAGAGCCGTTCGCGTGATATCACGACCACGGCTGAGTCTGCCTGTGCCAACGCAACGGGCGGCGCGACGCAGAGACCGGCCAGGATCGTCCTTCTCGAGAACCGTCGCACGGCGTCCGTCAGAACCGAGTACCGATCGACAGGCGGAAGAACTCGCTTTCGTCCTCGTCTTCCTCGATGAGCGGGATACCGAAGCTGAGCTCCAACGGACCGAAGGGCGTGTCGATGAACAGCAATGCACCCGCCGCAACACGCAACTTCGGATCGTCGTCGATAGACTGCCCGTTCAAGTCCAGCCGCGTGCCATCGAGTGCGAACAGGGTTCCCGCATCCAAGAAGAGTCCGCCGAAGATCCCCAGTTCTTCCGGCAGACCCAGAGGGAAAGACATCTCCAGACGGCTGATCGCGCGCACATTCCCGCCCAATGAATCATCTGTGGTGGTGTCGCGCGGACCTACGCCGAAATCGGCGAAGCCGCGAAAGCTTGAGCCACCCAGAAAGTACCGCTCATTCACGCGGATATCGTCCGAGAACGACACGATCCCTGCAACGTCGAACTCCAGCGACGTCACAATCTGGTCCGAGAGAAAGGACGTCCAGAACTTGGCGTTCGAGTTGCCGCGCCAGTAGAAAGAGTCGCCACCAAGACCAGCAATGTCATTGCTGACGCTGAGCAGGTAGCCGCCCGTCGGCTCGACCGGATCGTTGCGGCCGTCATACGTCAATGTAAAGCCGACGCGGGATGTGTTGCGTGCACCGTCATCTACGACGAGAGAAGGCGACGCACTTGGCGAGACTTGCACGTCCTCACGGATGAACTCGTAGCGAAGCTGGAGCGTGGTGTCCGTTGCGATCGGGAAGACAACCGTTGGTCCAAAGCCCAGTCTCGAGATCTCGAAGCTACTCTCATCCGTGCGATCTTCGTCGATGAAGAAGGCGCGAAAGCCCACCGAGAGATCGCGGTCCAGGAAACGAGGTTCGGTGAATCCGAAATCGTAGATCTGCGTGTCACCCGCCGCCGTGACGTCGAAATTAACGATCTGTCCGCGGCCAAGAAAGTTCCGCTCCGTCAGGGATACGTTACCGATAGGTCCCGAACTCGTCGAGAAGCCGAGGCCGAACGACAGAGAGCCCGTCGACGCCTCCTGAACCCTGACCTTGAGGACTGCCCGATCCTCCGCCGACCCAGGCTCGGTATCCAGTTCAACCCTGCCGAAGTACCGCAGCGCACGGATGTTACGCCGCGCCTCACGAATCTTGCGGGCGTCGAAGGGATCGCCCTCGACCAGGGTGATCTCTCGCCGAATGACGCGGTCCAGGGTCTGCGTGTTTCCCTCGATCTCGATCCGCTCAACATAGACGCGGGGCCCCTCCACCACCTCGAACGTCACGTCGATGATCAGGTCTTCCGCGTTCTTGCGAGGACGGGGGCGGACCTGGACGAAAGCGAACCCGGCCTGCGCCGCAAGATCGGTGAGCTCGTTGGCAATCTCCTCGACCTCGGCGGCGTCATATGTCTCACCGCTCAGATCCTCTGGAATCGCAGCCTGGAACGCGACGGGGTCGAGACCCCTGGCCGAGACATTCACATCGAGACCACCAAAGGTGTAGATGTCGCCCTCTTCGACTGTGAACGTGATGAAGAACCCATCGCGGTCAGGAGAAAGCTCTGCCGTGGCGGACAGCACCGTAAAATCGGCATATCCACGCTCGAAGTAGTATTGGCGCAGCAGTTCCTTGTCCAACTCCACCCGGTCCGGATCGTAGACATCCGAGGAGAGGAAGTTCGACAGAAATCCACTCTCCGACGTTTCGATCACGCCCCTGAGGCGTCGATCCGAAAACACCTGGTTACCGACAAAATCGATGGCAGAAACCCCGGTGAGATCGCCCTCGACGACCTCAAAGACAAGATCGACCCGGTTGTTCGGTCGCTCGATGATGACCGGTTCGACCTCGGCGCCGAACCGGCCCGTGCGCCGGTAGATCTCGATGATTGCCTGCGCGTCGGCTTCTGCCGCGGAGACGGTGAAGGGAAGTCGCGGGCGCAGGCTGATGATCTGCTGCAGGACTTCGTCGGTCAGCTCGCCATTGCCCTCGAAGGCGATCTCGTTGATTGACGGGTTCTCGACGACCTCGACCACCAGCTGGTTCGCGCCCGGGATGATCTGGACATCCCGGAAGAGACCAGTGTCGAACAACCGCCTGACAGCGCTGTTCAGGTCTTCGGCACTGACCGTCTGACCTTGCTCGAGGTTCATATAGGCCAGAATCGTCTCGGTCTCGATGCGGCGATTCCCGCGCACGACCACCGATTGTCCGAGCCCCGGATTGGCGGCTTGCGACGGCGCGGGAGCCTGTGCCTGCGCAGGGCTGGAGAGACCCGTCGCGATCACGAGAGGCGCAAACGCGAGAACTGCCAAAGCCATCCAAACAGACGCACGAGATCGCACGACGGACGCTGGACGCATTCTCACTCCCCCCTGCCCCATCGCCCGGAGTTTCCCGGTGTCCTAGGCAGTTCTGGACCTCAACCTGTCTCGTCTCACCCCTGGGAGAACCACTCCCGAAGGCCGAGATCATTACTAAAGGTCACAAAAACCATAAGCAACAATAGAAGGGAGAGGCCCACCATCGATCCGACCTGCACGACCTTGGCGTTTGTCGGCCGGCGCCGGATCGCTTCGACCGCGTAGAACACGAGATGGCCGCCATCCAGAACCGGGATCGGCAGAAGATTGAGGAACCCGATGGCCGTGGAGACGAAGGCGATGAACTGTATGTAGTAGACCAGCCCCGCCTCCGCCGCTTGGGTCGAGTGTTTGGCAATGCCAAGCGGGCCCGACAGGTGCTGGGTCGTCGCCCCGTCAAAGAGCATGCGCTGGATGTAGGTCACCGTGTCCGAGACGATCTTCCAAACCCGACCGACGGCATGCTCGCCGGCCTCCAGCACGCCGATCGGTTCGGTCGACGGCTCGATCCCGCGGGCACGGCTCATCGAGATGCCAAGAAACGGAATCGGCGAGATCTCGCCAGTAACGGGGTGCGCTAGCTCGCGCACATCCGGGGTCACGGCAATTTCCCGGACCCGGTCATCGCGCTCGATGGTCACGATGATTTCGGTATTCAACGGCAAGTCCGCGACAGCGGCCGAGACGTCGGCGACGGTGACAATCTCGGTGTCGCCGATCTTGACCAGAATGTCGCCCGGGGTCAGCCCCGCTGCCAATGCGGCGCCGTCCGTCTGTGCGTCGGTAATCATGGGGCGCTGCGAGAAAACGGTCTCGATGGTCATCTGGGCACCATCGCGCACGATGCGCGCATCCTGTGCCTGGCCATGGGCCTTTGCCAGCGCGTCAATGATCTGACCAAAATCCTCGATCGCGACGTCGCCGATGCGGAGAACACGGTCACCCGCCTGGAACCCGATCTCCGCGGGGGCCAATTCCCCGATGCCGCCGATCACAGGCTCGGGGCTTGCCTTGCCGATGTACATCGCGAGGCCAAAGAAGATCACGACCGAGAGGATGAAATTCGCCATCGGGCCCGCGATCACGGTCAGCGCCCGCCGTCCGACCGAGGCGTTGTGGAAGGCGCGCTTGCGGTCTTCGGGTCTGATCTCGGTATCGTCGACATGGCCCGCGCTGGATGGATCCATGTCGCCCAGGAACTTCACATAGCCACCAAAGGGCAGCGCCGCGACCTGCCACTGCGTGCCGTGTCGGTCCGTTCGCTGCAACAGCACTTTGCCGAAGCCGACGGAGAAGACCTCGGCCTTGATCCCGCACCAACGCCCGACCATCAGGTGACCCAACTCGTGGATGAAGACCACGATAGAGAGCACGACCAAGAAGGGTACGACCCAGAAGATCAAGGGCCCAATCAGTGGGATGCTGGCAATCAATTCCATCACGATCCTCTTTGCGTTCTCAAAACCGCCCTCTGGGGCTTAGCGGCTGGCCGCAAGCTCTCGGGCGCGTCGCCGGCCATCGGCATCGGCCGCAAGCACGTCGTCCAACGACCCGGCGCGACCGGTACTACCTATAGACGACAGGGTGTCCTCAACAAGCCGCGCCATGTCGAGAAAGCCAATTTGTCCCGCTATGAAGCAGTCGAGCGCGATTTCGTGGGCCGCGTTCAGGATACACGGGGCAAGCCCTCCGGCGGCCATCGCTTCGCGGGCAAGGCGCAGGGCCGGGAATCGGTTCTCGTCCGGGGCTTCGAAGTCCAATTTGGCGAGTTGCGCAAAATCCAGCCGATCGACCGGCAGATCGGGCCGTTCGGGCCAGGCCAGCGCATAGCCGATGGCCACTCGCATGTCGGAGGGGCCGAGATGCGCAAGGATCGAGCCATCACCATAGCCGATCATGGAGTGGATGATTGACTGGGGGTGCACGACCACCTCGATCTGATCCGGGGTCACCTCGAAGAGATGCCCGGCTTCGATCATCTCGAGCGCCTTGTTGAACATCGACGCAGAATCGATCGAGATCCGTGCGCCCATGGACCAGTTGGGATGCGCAACCGCCTGTTTGGGTGAGGCCGCCGCCATTTGCTCGACCGACCAGGTCCGGAACGGGCCGCCGGATGCCGTGAGCAGCAGGCGCTCGATCGGCGCGGTCTCGTGGGCCACAAGCTGGAAGATCGCGTTGTGCTCGGAATCGACTGGGAGCAGCCGCGCTCCGTGCGTATCGATCTCGGCCAGGACCACATCACCCGCGGCAACGAGACATTCCTTGTTGGCAAGCGCGATGGTGGCGCCCTGCCGGATCGCGGCGAGTGTCGGCGCCAACCCGGCGGCACCCACGATGGCGGACATGACCCAGTCGACCGGGCGAGAGGCGGCGTCGATGAGTGCCTGCGCCCCCGCGGTGGCCTCGATCCCCGATCCGGCCAGGGCGTTACGCAGATCGTCCAGCCGAGTGGGGTCCGCAGTCACGGCCACCTGGGCTCGCAACTTCAACGCGGCCTCCGCCAGTGCATCGATGTTCGAATGCCCGGTCACGGCGACCGTGCGGAACCGCTCGATCCCGAGCTTCTCGATCACATCGACCGTGTTGACCCCGATAGAGCCAGTGACCCCCAGGATCGAAATGCGCCGCTCGCTCATGTCCTCACCAGACGAACACTGCCTCCCCGCGCCAGAACGTGACGGCTGCCGCGACCAGGATGGCTGCCATATGGCCATCCAATCGGTCGAGCACACCCCCGTGCCCGGGAATAAGGCTGCTTGCGTCCTTGACCCCGAAGTGGCGCTTGAGCGCACTCTCGCCCAGATCGCCCGCCTGCGCCAGTACTGCCGCGATGGCAGAGACGGCACAGACCTGAACAAAGTACGTCCCCGTCGTCGCCCAGGAAAAGAGACCTCCCGTCACGAAGGCGAAGGCGACGCCGCCCGCGAGCCCCGCCCAGGTCTTCTTCGGGCTGACCGCGGGCCATAGTTTGGGCCCTCCGATCGTTCGGCCGGCAAAATAGCCGCCAACA